>URVB01000008.1 GCA_900551075.1 uncultured Blautia sp.
AGATGTATTAGCTTTACAGGGAGCCGGATGCGGGAAAGCTGCACGTCCGGTTCTGGGAGGGGTAAGCCCCGTAAGGGGCTTATCTACTTACCAAAGTACTCCGTTTGTTCCTTTTGAATGTGTTTTAGAAAGTTTTAAGAATTTCTCCTCTTGTATCTTTGACTGGTTCATGATAGGATAAGTGTATTAAAACAATTAATACACTTAGGACACATAGAAGAATAGAGAAGAAAGGAGAGGTATATGATTATTTTGGACTATCAGGACCGTCGCCCGATTTATGAGCAGGTTACGGAAAAGTTTCGTATGCTGATTCTGCGCGGTGTCATGCCACCGGAATCCAGGATGCCGTCAGTCAGGCAGCTTGCAATGGAATTGGCGATCAATCCCAATACCATCCAGAGAGCATACATGCAATTGGAGCAGGAGGGTTTGATCTATCCCGTAAAGGGAAGGGGAAATTTCGTGGCAGATACGGAACAGATACGCAAAAAGAGCCGGGAGGATTATCAGCAGGAGCTGCGTGTTGTTGTGCAAAAAGGGATAGAACTGGGAATGGAAGAGGATGAATTGATCTATATTGTCAAGGCTTGTTACAAGGAGGGGAGCAGATGATTGAGATTAAAGAATGTACGAAAGCGTTTGATACGATATGTGCTGTAAACCGGGTATCTCTGGATATCGGAGAAAGAGAGGTGTTCGGGCTTGTAGGCAGCAACGGAGCCGGCAAAAGCACGCTTCTCCGTATGACAGCCGGAATTATGAAGCCGGATACAGGTGAGATCATGGCAGACGGTTATCCTGTATACGAAAACGAAGAGGCGAAGGGAAAGCTGTTTTACATATCCGATGACAGTTATTTCCCACCGAATTATACGCCTGAGGAATTGGTAAGATTCTATAGGAACTATTATCCATTCTTTGATGTACAGCGTTATTCTAAATTGATGGAGCAGTTTCATCTGGACAGGAAACGCAAGATCAATACGTTTTCCAAAGGAATGAAAAAACAGCTTCTTGTGATTCTGGGAGTCAGTGCGGGAACGAAATATCTGCTGTGTGACGAGACCTTTGATGGGCTGGATCCGGTGATGCGGCAGGCTGTGAAAAGTTTGTTTGCCGCAGAGATCATGAGCCGGGAATTTACTCCTGTGATCGCCTCTCATAATCTGCGTGAGCTGGAGGACATTTGTGATCATGTGGGGCTGCTTCATCAGGGAGGCATACTGCTTTCGCGTGATTTGGAGGATATGAAATTCCATATCCATAAGGTGCAGTGTGTGCTGACAGATAAAGAGAAGGAAAAGGAATTGGAGAAAGAACTGGAGGTATTGAAGATTCAGCGTCAGGGTTCTCTGCTTCTAATAACGGCGAGAGGAACCAGGCTGGAGGACATGAATCGCATTCAGTCAAAGAACCCTCTGTTCTGTGAAGTGATTCCGCTTACATTGGAGGAAATTTTTATCAGCGAAACGGAGGTGGCAGGGTATGAAATCCAAAATTTATTCTTCTGATTATGTAAAAGCAACATCCAAGGGGCAGGTATGGATTCCATCATTTTTAGCGCTTGGTTTTTTGATGGCATTTCCGGTAGCGGTTCTTCTGATGCTGGGAAATTGGTCGGGAATGGAATACACGGCAGAGCAAATAGCACTGTTGTATGAGAACCTCTGGAGAGATGGCCTTGTGTCTACGGGATTTATTATGGTCTTGATTGCAGCCGTCAGCAATGGTGTCAACAGCTTCTGGTATTTGTATTCAGCCAGAAAAATAGACTTTTACCACAGCCTGCCGGTCAGGCGTCCGCAGATGTTCTGGCACAAGACCTATGTGGGAATCCTTTATTATCTGGTTCCCTATGTGATCATGGAATTTTTTGCTGTCTGCATTGGAGCTATGCGGGGATATTTCAGCTTAAAGCTTATGGGAATGGCGCTTGCAATGCTGATCCTTCACCTGGTCTTATATATGATGATTTATTTCAGTACCGTTTTAGTAGTATGTATTACAGGAAACATTTTGCTTGGAGTGATAGTCTTTGCAGGGATATTTCTGTATGGCTCTGCCTTGGGAACAATGATTACATGTTATCGGGAATTCTTTTTTGCTACGGCTTACACAGAAGAAAATTACGGGTTTGTGAAGTTTTTGTGTAACTATGCTTCTCCGTTTTCTTTTGGAAGAAGCATCATAGAAAGTTATGGGCAGGAGAAATATTTTCCGATACTGGTAATATTGCTTTCGGTAACGGCTGTTTTGGCCTTTTTGGCATATTTGGCCTACGTAAAACGTCCTTCGGAAAGTGTCCGAAAGCCCATGATCTATGGGTGGATAGGGATTGTTCTGAAATTTATGGCTGTAATTCCCTGCGGACTTGGAATCGGATTGATCTTCTATATATTGCCGGAAAACAGCACAAGGACGATTTGGTGGATTTTCGGAATGATTCTTGGTACTGTGCTTTCTCATGGAATCACAGAGGTACTATTTCAGATGGACTTCAGAAAATTTATATCCAAAAAGCCTCACCTGGCAATTGCCGGTGTTCTGGTGGCTGTTCTTGCCGTATGCTATCAAAAGGATTTGTTTCGGTTTGACGCATACCTTCCCGCACAGGAAGAAATTTCTGCTGTGAACATAGGAGATAGTATGCAAGGGGAATATTTACGATTTATAAAGAAGGAAGAGGATGGGACCTACCGGACGAGTACCGGCTGGACGAGTGCGGAAGAGGCTTTGAATCATATAGGGGAAGTAGGAAATAAAACCTATCAGGTACTGCAGAGTATTGTAGATACGCAGGTGAAAGCAGAGAAATCGAATGTCACCGGCCGGAGGCGCAGTCTGATTTCCGGCTGGGGTTATGCGATTCCGGTGAAATATACGCTGAAATCCGGTAAAGAGGTTTACCGTAAGTATGTGGTGACTCCAAAAGATATTTATCAGTTGTATGATGCATTTTATACAGAGGGCGCACTAAAGGAACTCAACTATTCTTTTCTGGACATAGAAGATAAGTATTTTGAAACTGTAGATTGTACCTTTGGGAATGGAGAGGGTTACAGCGTATTCCAGAATCAGCCGGAAAAATATAAGGAGCTTCTGGAAGCTCTGCGTGCAGATATTGCGGATGCAAAAACAGAAGACCTGTTGGAACAGCCGTGTGCAAATTTAAGATTCAGCTTTCAGCTTCCTGTAAAAAACAGTATCAATAACATGATACCAAATTCTAAACCTTATGCATATTCCTATAGTTCAATGTTTGTAATGCCTTCCTTCAAACGTACAGTTGCAATTTTGGAAGAAACAGGATATCCTGTATCCATGGATGATGTATCTCTGGAGGCTGTAAATGTGAAATATTATGAAAAGGGCGGCAGAGATGTGGAAGGCGAGGCAGCTCCTGTTGTTTATACCAGCAGGAAGGAGCTGGATGCATTTAAGGATGCGCTTGTTCCGTCAGGGCTTATGTGCGTCTGGATGGATTATGAGAGTCGTATTGATGCAAGCTTTCATATACAAAGCGGCATACAGGATGTATATGCCTTTTTATTGAGTGAAAAGCTTCCTCCGTTTGTGGCCGAAAAGCTGCAGGAAGTGGAAGCAGGGAATGATGGTACAGAGAATGCAGAAATTGAAAATCCGGGTGTTGTTGAAGTATTAGAAGAAGAAGTAACCGGGGATTAAAAAGAGGATGGCAGGAAACGAGATGGCAAAGGCAGTGAGATTGGACAAATTTCTGGCAGATGCAGGTGCAGGAACCAGAAGTGAGGTAAAAAAGCTGATACAAAAAGGTCAGGTACAGGTGAATGGGATTGCGGCAAATCGGCCGGAGCAGAAGCTTTTGCCAGGGACAGATAAGGTGTTGCTGTCAGGGAAACCTGTCAATGCCGCACCGAAATTTGAATATTTTCTTCTGCATAAGCCCGCAGGCTGTGTCAGTGCTACGGAGGATGCCAGGGAGAAAACCGTAATGGAATATGTACCGTATCAGCGGAAAGGGCTTTTTCCTGTGGGACGTCTGGACAAGGATACCGAAGGGCTGCTGCTGATCACAGATGACGGGGAGCTGGCCCATGAATTGCTGTCGCCGGGAAAGCACGTAGAAAAAACATATTTTGTACGGGTAGATGGGATTGTTACCGCTGAGGATGCGGCAGCAGTGCAGAAAGGCGTGGATATCGGTGAAAAAAAGCCTGCACTTCCTGCAAGGCTGGAAATTTTGAAAACCGTACCAACGGAAGCCGGCGGGGGAGAGAGCGCATCTGGAACCAGTGAGATTCTGCTGACGATTTGTGAAGGGAAATTTCATCAGGTCAAACGCATGCTGCGGGCGCTTGGAAAAAACGTTACTTATTTAAAACGTATATCCATGGGACCTCTTGTACTTCCGGATGACCTTCCGAAGGGGCAATGCCGGCCTCTGACAGCGGAGGAGCTTCATGCTTTAAAACAGGAAAACTCCCGTAGTAAATTCTGTGATAAAAAATATTGAAACGATAGAGACCTGGAGAAGTTTGAAAGCGATTCCAAACGGCATTTACCGATTTGCCGGGAGAGGAAACAATCAAGGATTTTTTTGGAAACCCTCTTTACATAGAGGGTTTTCTTATGCTATAATTCAGAAGTTGCAAGCAGCACAAAGTAAACACGTACAGAGATTCTTATGAATGGTGCCCAACGGTGTGATGGCGGGTTCGGATAGAAAATGATCTGTACGGAAGAATTTAACCAAAAAGGAGAAAAGACATGAGTGTTATTTCAATGAAACAGCTTTTGGAAGCAGGTGTTCATTTCGGACATCAGACAAGAAGATGGAACCCTAAAATGGCTCCATACATTTACACAGAGAGAAACGGTATCTATATCATCGACTTACAGCAGTCTGTAGGTATGGTAGACGATGCATACAATGCAATCGCTGATATCGTAGCAAACGGCGGAAACATCTTATTCGTGGGTACTAAGAAACAGGCTCAGGATGCTATCAGGACAGAGGCAGAGCGCTGTGGACAGTTCTATGTAAACGAAAGATGGTTAGGCGGTATGCTGACAAACTTCAAAACCATTCAGAGCCGTATTGCAAGACTGAAACAGATCGAGGCTATGGAAGCTGACGGAACCTTCGAGGTGCTTCCTAAGAAAGAAGTTATTGAATTAAGAAAAGAAATGGCCAAGCTGCAGAAAAACCTTGGCGGTATCAAAGAAATGAAACGCATCCCGGACGCAATCTTTATTGTAGACCCGAAAAAAGAAAGAATCTGCGTACAGGAAGCTCATACATTAGGTATTCCGTTGATCGGTATCTGCGATACCAATTGTGATCCGGAAGAATTGGATTATGTTATCCCGGGCAATGATGACGCTATCCGTGCTGTCAAACTGATCGTTTCCAAGATGGCAGATGCTGTTATCGAGGCTAACCAGGGAGCAGCAGATGTTGACGGTGAAATTGCGGCAGAATCTGAGGAATTTGCAGAGGAAGCAGCAGAAGAATAATCATCTATCAATCATTCAGGAGGAAAATAAAATGGCTATTACAGCAGCACAGGTAAAAGAATTAAGAGAAATGACCGGCGCCGGCATGATGGACTGTAAGAAAGCTCTTACAGCGACAGAAGGCGATATGGATAAAGCAGTAGAATTCCTTCGCGAAAAGGGTCTTGCTACCGCACAGAAGAAAGCAAGCCGTGTAGCAGCAGAAGGTCTTTGCAATACTCTTGTTGCAGAAGACGGAAAGAGCGCAGTTGTTGTAGAAGTAAACGCTGAGACAGATTTTGTTGCTAAGAATGAGAAGTTCCAGAGCTATGTTGCAGATGTTGCAGCACAGGCACTGACCACTTCCGCAGCAGATATTGACGCATTCCTGGCTGAGGCTTGGGCTCTGGATACTACCAAGACTGTAAAAGAAGCGCTGGCAGCTCAGATTGCAGTTATCGGTGAGAACATGAACATCAGAAGATTTGCTCAGGTAAAAGAAGAAAACGGTTTTGTTGCTTCCTATACACATATGGGCGGAAAGATCGGTGTTCTTGTAGATATTGAGACAAACGTTGTAAACGATGCGGTAAAGGAAATGGCTAAGAACGTTGCAATGCAGATCGCGGCTCTGAAACCGCAGTATACAAGCCGCAGCGAGATTAGTGAAGAGTACATTGCACATGAAAAAGAAATTCTTCTGGCTCAGATTCAGAACGATCCGAAGGAATCCCAGAAGCCGGAGAAGGTTATTCAGGGTATGATCAATGGCCGTATCAACAAAGAACTGAAAGAAATCTGCCTGCTTGATCAGGTATATGTAAAAGCAGAGGATGGTAAGCAGACGGTAGCGAAGTATGTAGAAGAAGTTGCAAAAGCAAATGGCGCTGACATCACTGTAAAAGGTTTCGTACGCTACGAGACAGGCGAAGGTATCCAGAAGAAAGAGGAGAACTTTGCAGAGGAAGTTGCAAAGCAGATGAACGCATAAGAGAAGTCTGCCTGATTATTATGAATGAAGAAACCCTTGTAAATGGCGTGGGTACGCTGTTTGCAGGGGTTTTTAGATTTTCTGCAATAAGTAATTGAAATGCAATTGATGGATTTGTTATTTGGTGATATACTGTTAGCATAGGATAATTTTAGAGGAATAGTAAAAAATCAAATTTGAATGGGATGAAAATAAGAATGTCGTAAACAAAGAAAAACATAAGATTTCTTTTGAAACGGCGGTATATGTGTTTGATGATCCTTATTATATTGAAATGTTTGATTTTGAGCATAGTGTTGATGAGGATAGATATATTGGGATAGGGAAAGTTGGAGATGTATTGTTTGTAGTATTTACGGAAAGAAAAGAAACAATTCGGTTAATTTCAGCCAGACTTGCAACAAATGCAGAAAGGGAGCTTTATTATGACCAAAACATTAATTATTGGGAGTGGACAAAAACCTGCGGAAGAACAGCTTAGAGAAGTTGAAGAAGCAAAAAGAAGCCCTATTGTTTTTGATGAGGATTGTGAGGCATTGTCACCAGCCATGATGAAGGCATTTAAGAGTGCAGTTGTGCAACGAAATCGCAAGAAAAAAGCATAAGAGTTGTTGTAAAGGATATATGTTGAAATGTGACAGAAAGAATATTCTTTTGGTAAGACAGGAAACTATTTAGAGAAGTAATACAATGGTTAAGAATTTGGGGGAGGAATTATCTCCCCCAATTACCCCCAAAATAAAATTTGGGGGATGTAGCTTGAAGAGCATTAAGTTAGGATAGTAAAAAATTTATGTAAAGTCAGTAAAATACATAGTTCCGAGGATGTATAATCGGAACCTCAAAAATGGAAAGTTCGCAAAAAAGATGGGCAACTAATTTGTCAGATTATTCGTCAGATTGGTTTGACGAATAATGAAATGAAAAATATCCGATTCCACGAATAGCAACAAGCTGAAATTCCGGCCATTCGCCAAATCTTTTTCTGAGTCGGTTGATCTGTACATTTACGGTTGTGTCAACGGTTTCTGCTTCCATTCCCCATATCTCATCCATAAGCTGAAGCCTTGTAAATATCTTATTTGGATAAGATAAGAGCTTATACAGGAGATAAAATTCTTTTTGCGGCAGTGTCCGTTGCATCCCTTCCCGGAATCTCCGACATCGTTCTTCGGGCAGATGTTTAGCAGTTTACTACAAATGGCTGTACCGGCCTGTTACAAAACAGGAAGCCGAGAACATAAAGCTGGCAGAACTGATAAAGGAGTATGATGAGCGGTTCGGGCAAATCCTGGGATACCGGCGGATGACGAGCTGGGTCAACCATTTCAACCACACCAGCTACATTAAAAACAGGGTTCACAGGATCATGAAGAAACTTGGTATCCGTTCCGTTATCCGCAGAAAGAAAAAGAAATACCAGCCGTCCAGGCCGGAAGCGACAGACGATAATAAGATTGTATTCGATACTTATGACAAAGCAATCAAAAAAAATCCGGATGCAAAATCGATTTTCCATTCGGACAGGGGCTACCAGTACACAAGCAGAGTATTTCAGGCCAAGCTCCAAAATCAGGGAATAGACCAGTCCATGTCCCGTGTCGGGCACTGCATTGACAACGATCTCACGGAGGGGTTATGAGGAAACATCAAGTCAGAAATGTATTGTATGTACAAAATAATAGATGAAGACTCCCTCCGTGCTGCAATTGATGGGTACATGAGGTTTTATGCCGAAGAAAGCCGCAGGAAAGGTTCCGCTGCAAAACACCATCAGAAGTAAGACGGGAGGCATTATCGGCAGAGAACCCAATCCAATATCCGATTGCAGAAAACAAGCGGAGCGAAGCATATAAGGCCAAATGGTGCGCATAATCCTGATTGGCGTTTATACTGCGAAAACAGCTTTACAATGAGAGGCGGGCGTGTCAGGCGCTGCCGATGGCAACCCTTCGGGGTCATTTCCTTTACTGCCAAGAGACACACCCGCAGAGGTTCATTGCCAAGCTGAGCGTGAAACAAACGCCTCATAATATAGATACCCGCCATACCATTCATGATATGACGGATACCTATAAATTTATTTTAGATATTTCACTTCTCTACTTGACAAGGGGCTGATCACCGATAACTTACACACTATCTTTGAACTCTGGCACCGGCGCCGCCCATGATGGCTTCTACTTCTTTTTTGCTTGCCATGGTTGTATCACCGGGAGTTGTCATAGCAAGTGCACCATGAGCAGCTCCGTAATTCACAGCAAGATTTGTATCGGCTGTTGTCATAAGACCGTAGATGAGACCGGAAGCAAAGGAATCTCCGCCGCCGACGCGGTCCATAATCTCAAGTCCTTTGTAGTCTTTGGCTTTGTATATTTTACCGTCTGCCCAGCAAATGGCACTCCAGTCATTTACGGTTGCAGTCTTAACTTTACGAAGAGTAGTAGCTACTGCCTTGAAATTCGGATATGTTTTTGCAGCTTCGTTGATCATTTTTTTGTATCCGTCAAGATTCAGCTCTTTTAAGTTCTCGTCATTTCCTTCAATTTCAAAACCAAGGCATGCGGTAAAGTCTTCTTCGTTACCGATCATTACGTCAACAAATTTTGCGATTTCCTTATTCACTTCCTGTGCCTTTTCTTTTCCACCGATTGCACTCCACATGGAAGGACGATAGTTCAGGTCGTAAGAAACGATGGTTCCGTATTTTTTTGCTGCTTTGATTGCGGCAAGAACTGTTTCGCAGGATTGTTCAGAGAGGGCTGCATAGATTCCGCCGGTATGTAACCAGCGAACACCCAATTTTCCAAAGATGTAATCAAAGTCAAAGTCTTCCGGTGTTGCTTTGGAAATAGCGGTATTTGCACGGTCAGAGCAGCCCACCGCACCGCGGATTCCGTATCCGCGCTCTGTGAAGTTGATTCCGTTTCGGCAGATTCTTCCGATACCATCGGTTTTCATCCATTTGATGAGAGAAGTATCAACCCCACCTTGAAGAATGAAGTCTTCCATCAGCATTCCGACTTCATTATCTGCAAATGCAGTAATGATACCTGTGTTTAATCCAAAGCATCTGCGAAGACCACGGACTACATTATATTCGCCGCCGCCTTCCCATGCGCGGAAATTCCTGGCTGTACGGATTCTCCCTTCGCCGGGATCCAGACGAAGCATTACTTCACCTAAGGATACAGCATCAAATTTACATTCTTCTTTTGGTCTTAAGGTTAAGTTCATTTTTATGGCCTCCTTATTTACGTAATTCTTTTGCAAGTGAGACTGCTTCTGCTGTCAAAGTTTTGATTTTGTCGAATTCGCCTGCTTTTATCAAGTCTCCTTTTACCATCCAGCTCCCTCCACAGGCAACGATTTTATCATATTTTAAATATGTTTCCAGATTACCTGCATTTACACCGCCTGTAGGCATGAATTTCATGCTTGTATAAGGCGCAGCAAGAGCCTTGATTGTCGATACACCTCCAAACTGTTCAGCAGGGAAAAA
This sequence comes from uncultured Blautia sp., assembly GCA_900551075.1. Classification (GTDB taxonomy): domain Bacteria; phylum Bacillota; class Clostridia; order Lachnospirales; family Lachnospiraceae; genus Blautia_A. The sequence continues at coordinate 9,972 of URVB01000008.1, forward strand.
TTTTACAACCTTCAGTCCGCGTTTTGCCGCCTGAGCGACTTCAGAAGGGGAAGCACATCCCGGGAAGATCGGTATATTTTTTTCAATACAGTAGTCAACGATTTCCGGATCGAATCCCGGACTTACGATGAATTTGGCTCCGGCGTTTACAGCACGGTCAACCTGTTCCGTTGTAAGGACAGTTCCGGCACCAACTAACATTTCCGGATATTCAGATGCCATGATTCGAATGGATTCTTCGGCAGCATCTGTACGGAAGGTTACTTCAGCACATGGAAGACCACCCTCTGCTAATGCCTTTGCAAGTGGTGCAGCATCTTTTGCGTCTTCTAATACAACAACAGGTACAATCGTATAATTTTGAATTTGTTCTAACATAGTAGTCATTTTTGAGGCTCCTTATAAGTGAAAATAGTTTTTTGCATTTGTATAACAAATATTTTGAATCAGCTTCTCCAGATAAGCCATATCTGACGGATATTCGCCATCCTCCACCCAGGTCCCGATGAGATTGCACAGGATCCTCCGGAAATACTCATGTCTCGGGAAGGAAAGAAAGCTTCTGGAGTCGGTTAACATTCCAATAAAAGTTGAAATCAGTCCGGTGTCCGCAAGGGCATTCATCTGACGCTCGATGCCTCTCTTGTGGTCACAGAACCACCATGCACTTCCAAGCTGCATCTTTCCCCTGATATTTTCGGGGTTGCTCTGGTAATTTCCTGCCATGGCTGCCAGCATTTCTGCATCCTTTGGGTTTAAATAGTAAAGAATTGTTTTAGGCAGCTCTTTTGTTTTATCCATAGCATCGAAAAGCGCAGAGAGCTGAGGCGCATAGGAAAAGTCAGTCAGACTGTCAAAACCTGTGTCGGCTCCGAGAGAAGCAAACATGCGGGAGGAATTGTTGCGTATCGCCCCGATATGAAGCTGCATAGCAAGTCCCCGGCGGGAGTATTCGCGGCCAAGCTCTGTCAGCACAAAGCCACGGTATTTGACGCTTTCTTCTATAGTAAGCTGCTTACCATTCAGACGTTTCTGATAAACCCGATCAGCTTCTTCATAAGATGCAGGAAGGAAGAAATCACTTTCTAAGCTGTGATCTGTCACGCGGCATCCCGCTTCTATAAAATAGGTGAGACATTCCTTTAATGCTTCCAATACATCGTTAAGAGATGTGAGAGAAGAGTTTGTGCGATTGCCAAGTTGTAATATGTAATCTGTAAAATCAGTCTTTTCAATATCCAGAGCTCTTCCCGGGCGGAAGGTAGGAAGTACCTGAATCTCAAAGCCTTCTTCCGCCAGCTTTTTGTGCCATTTCAGGTCATCAATGGGATCGTCCGTCGTACAGAGCACCTGAACATTCTGCATTTTCAAAAGATGTCGAATGGAACATTCCGGTGTCTTTAAAAGTGCATTGCATTTTTCCCAGATTGCAGGTGCATTCTCAGGAGTAAGCAGCTTATCAATTCCGAAATAGCGCTTTAACTCAAGATGTGTCCAGTGATATAGGGGATTACCGATGCAGTTTTGCACCGTATCTGCCCACGCTGAGAATTTTTTATACGGATTTCCATCACCGGTAACCAATTCCTCCGGAACACCGTTTGCACGCATGGCACGCCATTTGTAATGGTCGCCGCCAAGCCATACCTCGGCAAGATTGTCATAGCAGCGGTCTTCATAAATCTCCTGTGGATTCAGATGATTATGGAAATCGATGATGGGCAGTTTTTCGGCAAATGTGTGATACAGTTCTTTTGCAGTATTATTATGAAGCATAAAGTTATCATGAATAAAAGATTTCATTTCGTACGCTCCTTATATATATTTTTCAAGTGTTGCCTGTACTGCACCAGGCCCTGCGATCATTTCTCTGAAGTAGTCGCATACGAGAGAATCCATGTTTACCTCATATAAGCTTACGCCAAAGATTTTCTCATTTGAGAGAATTGGTTCTAAGAGCTTTTCAACAGAAATGTTGTCACCCAGTGAAACAGAGGAAACATAAGGACGCACTGTATCAAGCAGCGGATCCGGGCTCAGCTCAAATGCATTTCCCTTATCATCAATACCCATCAGGTAACGAAGCCATCCGGCAAAAACAAGAGGAATATGTGTTAAATCTGCAACGTCCAGAGCGTCGGATCTCCGGTATGCCTTGATGGTCTCGCCGAAACGGATTGCAAGCTTCTGAGAAGTATCGGTTGCGATTCTCTGTGGTGTATCCGGCATAAACGGATTTGGAATGCGGACATTCAAAACAGTATCAATAAATTCTTTCGGGTCTAAGATTCCGGGATTGATCACAACCGGAAGTCCCTCTTCATAGCCGATGATTTGCACCAGTTTTTTCAGGGTTGGATTCTCCATTTCTTTGGAAATGAGGTCGTATCCCAGAAGACATCCAAACACAGCAAGTGTTGTATGAAGTGGATTCAGGCAGGTACATACCTTCATCTTTTCCACCTTGTCTACGGTTTCACGGTCTGTAAAGATGAGCCCTCCCTTTTCCAGAGCAGGGCGCCCATTTGGAAACGCATCTTCAATTACGAGATATTCACATTCCTCTGCATTGACAAATGGAGCAACATATGTATTTTTTTCTGTAATGACCGGCTCTAATTCTTCGACACCATCTGCTTTTAAGATGTTTTCAATAGAAGCATTCGGCCGCGGTGTGATTTTGTCAATCATAGACCATGGGAAGGATACGCGCTCAGGCGTGCTGATATAAGTTAAGAACGCTTCATCAGCAGCACCATTTTCCACCCAGCCTTCTGCAAATGCGAGAATCGCTGCATGGAGCTTATCGCCGTTGTGAGAGCAGTTGTCCATGCTTACCATCGCAATTGGCAGAGCTCCGTTCTGGTATCTTGTATATAAGAGGGAAGCAACCTTTCCGATGTAGCTTTCCGGTTTTTCAGGACCGTTCTTCAGGTCGGCAGCTACAGAAGGAAGCATTTCTCCTTTTCCGTTTACAAGAGAATATCCTTTTTCTGTGATGGTAAAGGAGGCCATCTGCAGAGAAGCCTTACAGAAGATTTCTTTTAAGCGGGAAAATTCTGTCTCATTATCGGAATCCAAAGCGAGAGATTCCACGACACTTCCGACAACGGTCTTTTCTACAGAGCCATCTGCTTTTAATGTAACAAGAATGCTGTAGTCATCGTGGGGATGATTCATTTTTTCAATGATTTCGTAGTCATAACCTTCCGCGACGACAAGGCCTCTGTCCAGAACGCCGTCGTTTAACAGGTTCTGAACTACATTTGCCTGAAAAGCGCGGAAGATATTGCCGGCGCCAAGGTGAATCCAGAAAGGATTCTCCTTAGTGGCGGATGTGACAGCTTCACGATTGAACTGCGGAAGATGGAATCCCTTGGAAGTCCAGACTTCTTTCTGTTTTAACCCTTTTTCATTTAATCTCATGATTATCTGGCTCCTTTCCCAATTGCTTCCCAAAGACCATTTAAGTAAGTAGCTCCCAGTGCGCGGTCATAGAGTCCATAACCAGGCATTGCAACCTCATCCCAGATCATACGTCCATGGTCCGGGCGGATTGGACCGGTAAACCCGATTTCGTAGAGTGCTTTCATGATTTCATACATGTCAAAGGTTCCGTCAGATGATAAATGGGCAGCTTCTTCAAAATCGGTCGGTGTATTGAATTTTAAGTTACGTACATGTGCAAAGTGGATTCTTCCCTTAAGAGAACGAATCATGTCCGGAAGATCATTTTCCAGATTGGTCCCGTAAGAACCAGAGCAGAATGTTACTCCGTTGTGTGGGTTATCTACCATGTTCATCATACGGAGGATGTTCGCCTTGTTGATGATAATACGTGGAAGACCAAATACGCTCCATGCCGGGTCATCCGGATGGATCGCCATGTTGATGTCGTATTTATCACATACAGGCATGATTTTCTCGAGGAAATATTTCAGGTTTTCAAATAACTTCTCATCATCGATGTCCTTATACATCCCAAAAAGTTCTTTGATTTTTGCCATACGTTCCGGTTCCCAGCCAGGCATTACCGTACCGTTCATGTCGCCTGCGATGGAGTCAAACATTTTGTCAGGTTCCATGGCATCGACAGCTTCCTGTGTGTAAGCGAGAACAGTAGAACCGTCCGGTCGTTTTCTTGCAAGCTCTGTTCTTGTCCAGTCAAAGACCGGCATGAAGTTGTAGCATACAAGGTGAATGTCTTCTTTGCCAAGGTTTTCCAGAGACTCAATGTAGTTGTCGATATACATGTCGCGTTCCGGTGCCCCAGTTTTAATTGCATCGTGAATGTTTACGCTCTCGATTCCTGCGATGTGAAGTCCGGAAGCTTCCACTTCCTCTTTCATCTCACGAATTCGTTCACGGCTCCATACTTCTCCTGGCGTTGTGTCATAAAGTGTTGTGATCACTCCGGTTACGCCCGGAATCTGGCGAATCTGTTTTAAAGTAACGGTGTCAAATTTTGAACCATACCATCTCAATGTCATTTCCATATCAGATCACGTTCCTTTCCTGTTTTGGTTTTTGATAGTTGCCATTATAGAGAGTCAGGATAGAAAAGCCCATTGAAAAAATTGTTGTATATATTGCAAAAGTTGCGGTCGTGGAAAAAGCGTGTTAAGATAAGTTTAAATTTTGAGGTGGAGGATTTTGGTATGAAGAAAAATTTACAGACAAAGTTCAGTACCAGGCAGTATATGCTTTTCAAGGATTTTGAAATCTATTATTATAAAGACTTTCCTGATAGGAAGTTAGAAGACCACAGTCACGATTATTATGAGTTCTATTTCTTTTTGGAAGGAAATGTGTCTATTGAAATTGCAGGCGAGAGACGTCCGCTGCAATATGGCGATGTAGTTCTGATTCCACCGAAAGTGGCGCACCATGTTGTGATTCATGATGTGGTAATGCCATATCGAAGATTTGTGTTCTGGATCAGCAAAGATTATGGAAATCAGTTGATGCAGTTGTCACAATCCTACGGATATCTCATGCAGCAGGCAGCAGTGACCGGCAAATATATATTCCATAATGATCGAATCGCATTTAATGCAATACAGACAAAAGTGTTTCGTTTGATAGAGGAAATTCATTCCAATAGATTTGGAAAAGAAGCGAAGACAGCTCTGTGTGTGAATGATCTGGTACTTCATTTGAACAGGAGCGCTTATGAACAGAATCATCCAAAGAGCGAGAAAGAGGAACAGAGCCTGTATGAGAATCTGATGGATTATGTCGAAGGGCATCTGGACGAGGAGTTGACTTTAGAAAAGCTGGCGGGCGAATTTTTTGTCAGTAAGTATTACATTGCACATATCTTTAAAGAAAATATCGGATTGTCGATTCATCGGTATATTATGAAAAAACGTGTGTCTGCCAGCAGGGATGCCATTCTCACCGGACATAAGATTACAGAAGTGTATCTGATGTATGGATTTAAAGATTACTCCAGCTTTTTTCGTGCGTTTAAAAAGGAATATGGAATATCACCGAAGGAGTTTAGGGAGATGAATCCGGTAGATGTGAATGCAATATAGACCAAATTGGATTTTGTGTGTAACTATAACGAATATGTGAACGCAATACGGAATAGTTGAACACATTGTCTTCCTATATTCGTTATAATTTCTATGATAAAGTAGCATTCACAGATAGAAATGAAGGAGAACATTCGAATATGAAGGCGATAAAATTAAGAACAGAGCAGATGGTAAATCCAATCGGAATTGATGTGAAAGAACAGTTCCTTTCCTGGATTTGTGTAGCCGGAACCTTTCAGAGTGCATATCAGATTACAGCCTGTACCGGAGATAAAGAGATTTATGACAGCGGAAAGGTAGAAAGTCAGGAAATGCATCATCTGTTAGAAATGAATCTGGAAAGCAGACAGCGTGTCTGCTGGCGGGTCCGCCTGTGGGACGAAAATGGCGAAGCAGGAGAATGGAGCGAAGAGGCTTCCTTCGAGATGGGACTCTTAAACGGTGAAGATTGGAGTGCCCAGTGGATCAATCCGGAGCTTTCCAAAATCACAACTAAAGAATACGACTGCAGCGATGCCATCAACGCGCAGGCAAAGAAGGAATGGGAGACACGGGAAATAGAAGGAGAATATGCCGTCCATCAGCCTGCAAGCTATCTGCGCCGCACATTTACCGCTCCGAAAGGAGAAACCAAACGTTTTTATGTTACCTGTCACGGACTTTACGAAGCATGGCTGAACGGGAAGCGTGTAGGAGATGCCGTTCTGATGCCTGGCAGCAGTAACTACAACTATGAGCTGGTTTATCAGACCTATGAGGTTGCAGACTTATTGGCTGAAGGTGAAAATGAACTGGTGATCGTTCTCGGTGATGGCTGGTATCGTTCCACGTCCGGTGTGGATGGAGACCGGGGTGTGTACGGACAGGAACTGGGACTTTTGTGTCAGTTGGAAGTGGACGGAAAGCCGGTGCTTGTATCTGATAAAACATGGGAAGCAAGTCAGGCAGGACCTCTGCAGCAGAATGATATGCAGCAGGGTGAAGTATATGATGCGAGAAAAGAAGCATTTGTCACAGAAAACGATGTGTGGCATCCGGTAAAAACAGAGGACTTCGATAAGAGTATACTGAAAGGAATGAACACTGTCCCAATCAAGGAAATGGAGACTTTTGAAGGAAAGCTGATTCAGACTCCGAATGGAGAGAAAGTCATTGATTTCGGACAGAATCTTGCCGGATATGTAGATTTTACCGTGTCCGGAAAAAGCGGAGAAACTCTTGTCTTAACACATGGAGAGACTCTGGATGAGAATGGAAACTTCACAACAGAGAATTTCCAGGACCGCAAGCGCCACAAAGAAGGCGGTACCTATCAGATGATCTCCTACATTTGCAAGGATGGAGAGAATCATTATAAGCCAGGATTTACCATCATGGGATTCCGTTACGCAAAAGTGGAGACCGCGTTAGATTTGTCAGATGCAAGATTTATCGCCCATGCAGTATATTCTGAGATGGAAGAAACCGCAGATTTTACATGTGGAAATGCGGATGTGAACCAGTTGGTTTGGAACAGTAAATGGAGTCAGAAGGGAAATTTTTGTGATGTGCCGACGGACTGCCCGACCCGTGAGAGAGCAGCGTGGACAGGCGATGCAGGAATTTATGTAGATACCGGTCTGATGCTGATGGACAGTTATCATGTATACAGGAAGTGGTTAGCGCAGTGCCGTTACGGACAGTATCCGGAAGGAAAGGTAGCCAATATTGCGCCACCGAACAGCAAAGGAAGCTTCATGACAGCGATGCTGGCAGGTTCTGTCGGCTGGGGTGATGCCTGTATCATCGTGCCGATGGCAATGTATCGCAAATACGGAGACATCCGTATTCTGAAAGAGAACTATGATATGATGAAGCGTTGGTACGCATTCCTGGAAAGCCGTGCAGAAAACAATGCCATCCGGTCGGGAATTGATTACGGTGAGTGGTGCGAGCCGGGTTCCAATCCGATGATGTCTATGCAGAACGGAAACTTCGATGTTGCAACCGCATATTTCGCACATTCAGGGGAAATACTGTCTGAAATTGCAGCAATTCTTGGCAATGAAGAGGATGCGGCACATTATCGTGAAGTATCCGAAAACGCAAAGAAGGCATTTGAGGAACTATTCACAAAAGACGGCGTGGTGGAATCCGAGCGCCAGTGCCAGTACATTCGTCCGGTTCAGTTTAAGCTTGTGGATGAAGAGAAATGTGAGAAGAATGCAGAGAAGCTCAATGAACTGGTGATTGCAAAAGACTATCATCTGAACACCGGATTCCTGACAACACCGGCAATCTGCGGTACGCTGTGCGAATACGGATATGAGGATACTGCATTCAAGCTTCTGCTGCAGGAGTCAGCGCCGGGATGGCTGTATGCCGTGAAGAAGGGAGCAACGACAATCTGGGAGACATGGGATGGTATCGACGAAAAGGGACATCCGAGAGAATCGCTGAACCATTATTCTTATGGCGCAATTACCGGATGGCTGATTGGCGGTGTGTGCGGAATTTTGCAGGAAGGAAGAAAAATCACGTTAAAACCAATTGTATGCAAGGAATTATCCCATGCAAAAGCGGTGTATGATTCTCCGGTGGGAAAAATAGAAAGTGGCTGGAAATATGAGGGAGACAAGATTACATTTGAGTTTGTCATTCCGGTAAATACAACGGCAGAAGCAGTGCTTCCTGGTGGGAAGCGTTATGAACTTGCTCCGGGAGTGCATCGGTTTTAAACGATGGGGCTGTCGGGAAACAGGTAGTCCCCTGTTTGGACTATCTATTTTCCGACAGTCCCTTTGCAGCAGTAAGGGTTACGAAAAAGCATCGCAAATCCCGCCAGTCGCCCTTTTCATAATGCGAATAACGTCAGGAATACTTTCTTTCATTCCTGTCTGCTCCCAGTAACCGAGGACTCCGCTGCATCCCTGCGTAAAGTATTGAAAGAGCATATTCACCTCCGCTTCGCTTAACTGCGGAAAACGGGAGCGAAAATCAGGAAAAATCAGATGATATATCTTTAAAAATACTTTCAGTGACAAAGCGGGATCGCCGTTTGCGGAAGCAAGTGTGTGGTAGGTATCCCGGTTTTCTTTCATATAAGTTAATGCATCAGTCATCCAAAGATCGAAGTCTTTGCGCCATTTATTTTTGAAGCCATTCTCCAGATGTGTGAGGAAGGATTCTTCTGTTTTTTCAAGCAAATCATAAGGATCTGCATAGTGTTTATAAAAGGTGGATCGGTTGATCTGACATTTCTGGCAGATTTCGCTTACAGTAATTCTTGAAATCGGTTTTTCCTTTAAAAGTTCGAAAAATACCTGATGAATATGGTTCCTTGTTTTTTGAACACGCGCATCGTTGATATTCATATTGTTTTTCTCCTTTAAAAACCAGATAAGCAACACTTGTGGATTTATTGATGGTTGTTTTGCTTTGTTTACCTGTATTATAATAGAGGCAACAAAAATAATCAATATATGTTGTTTATCTTGAACACAGACAAGTCGCGTAGCGACCTGCGTTCATGAGCAAGTAGCAAAGCGGGTTGCGAATGTCCGCTTTATCGGAGGAAAGGGAGCGATGGGTATGACTGAAAAGCAACAGGAATTATTTGAATCGAAATCCGTCTGGAACGCCATCTTTACAATGTCGGTACCTGCCATGGTTACAATGGTTGTGATGATTCTATATAATATGGCGGACATGTATTTTGTAGGACGAACAGGGGATACGTTGCAGGTGGCGGCGGTTTCTCTTGTCGGACCGGTGTTTTCTATTATGATGGCAGTCGGCAGTATGCTTGGCGGCGGGGCCTGTGCCCTCATTGCCAGGACACTGGGAGAAAAGAATACGGAAGAAGTACATCTGTACTCCAGTCTCTGCTGCTGGGGCGGTATCTGCTTTGGAGTGATCTTCGGCGGCATTGTGTTGCTCCTTCGTGAGCCTCTTCTGACGTTTCTGGGATCTAATGCAGAGATGCGCCCCTATGCGTCTGTGTACCTGACATTTTTAGCACTGGGGGCGCCGGTCATGATTTTTGCGACCGCAGGAGGAAGTGTCTTAAGAGCAGAAGGGGCAGTCAGACAGTCCATGTTCAGTAACCTGTTATCTACAGTGACCAATATCATTCTGGATCCGATTTTTATCCTGAATCTGAAATTAGGAGTGGGAGGCGCTGCAATAGCCACTGTAATTGGAAATATTGCGGCTGCTGTCTATCTGATTATTTATTTCAGGAAGGGGAAGAGCAGTCTGCGTGTGCATCCGAAGTATGCAATGCAGAAGCCCTGGAAAATCATGAACATTGCTGCAATCGGACTGCCGAATCTGGTAAGCAGTACACTGGTCGGATTTGCAGGAGCATTTGCCAATCAGCTTCTTGTACAATATGGCACGATAGCGGTGGCGGCGATGGCGGCGGCAGGAAAATCTACGATGATGATCAGTATGCTGCAGATGGGACTGACGATGGGAGTTCAGCCGCTGATGGCATACAGTTATGGAGCGGAAAATCTGGACAGACTGAAAGAAATTATAAAGAAAATAGCGATTCTGACAATCGGAATCGGACTGGTGGTCAGTGCCGTCTGTTTCGTCGGAAGCAAAACAGCAATATCACTGTTCTTAAGAGAGCCACAGGCATTGGAGTTTGGTCAGAAGATGATCCGCCTTCTCGTTCTTTCCGGACCGTTTCTGGGACTTTATTATATCTGCAGTAATTTTCTGCAGGCAAGCGGCAATGCAGCGGTTGCAACATTTACCAGTCTGCTGCGGCAGGGAATCTTTTTGATTCCGCTTCTCTACATTATGAATCATTTCTTCGGAGTAACCGGTAACATCTGTGCGCATCTGACGGCAGATATTACGGCAAGTCTGCTGGCGGGTGTGTTTGCGATACGGCAGTACCGAAAATTAAAATCTGAGGTTGCAGTCAAAGAACCTGTGAATGAAAAAGGGATATCAAGAGACACCAAATTAACAATATGTTAAGTATGGAGGAGATAGAAAATCAGGCCGTTTGCGCATAAATAGAAGGAGGTAAAATAAGATGAGACAGTATGAAATGTGTGAAATCACAGTACATGGAAAAACAGAAGAGAATAGCTGGGCGATGAGCGCACCGGAGGCAGTATTTGCATGTGGAGATTCTATTCATAAAGTGAAGGGTTTTGCAGCAGGTGAGGGAACCTATAAAATCCGTTTTCTCCCGGAAAAAGCAGGTATCTGGAACTATAAAATTACCGGTGTGGTTCAGGGAGAAGGAACCGTAGAAGTGGAACCGGCACCGGAAGAAAGTCATGGAAAGGTATCAGCGGAAGACTGTCATTTTGTTTATCAGGACGGAACGTATTATTATCCGTTCGGGACAACGGTCTATGCACTGGTACATCAGACCGAAGAATTATATGAAGAGACCATGCACACGCTGGAGAATGCGCCATTTAACAAAGTGAGAATGTGTGTATTTCCAAAGCACTATGATTTTAACCACAATGAACCGAGATATTATGCGTTTGAGAAGAATGAAGAAGGAAACTGGGATGTAAATCGTCCGTGCTATGCATATTGGGAGATGCTGGAAGAGGCAATTCTCAGGTTGAACAGCATGAGAATCCAATGCGATCTGATCCTGTTCCATCCGTATGACAGATGGGGATTTTCAAAGTTTACAGAAGAAGAGGATCTGATATATCTTGACTATGCAATCCGAAGATTGTCTGCAATGCCGAATGTGTGGTGGAGTATGGCGAATGAGTATGATCTGGTCCGCACAAAAACACAGGAGCACTGGGAGGATATTGAAGAATATCTTGCAGAAAATGATCCATACAGGCATTTGACTGGCAATCATAACTGCTTTAGATTCTGGGATCACACACGAAAAAATATTACGCATGCATCACTTCAGACAAAGGTTTTGCCGCGTGTTGCATATTGGAGAACCATCTATAAGAAACCGGTATGTATTGATGAATGCTGCTATGAGGGGAATATCATGCATACGTGGGGCTCCATTTCCGGCAGGGAGATGACGTATCGCTTCTGGAGAACAGTGGCGAGAGGCGGATACTGTACGCATGGAGAGACCTTCTATAGTGACGATGAGGTTCTCTGGTGGGCAAAAGGCGGAAAACTAAAAGGAGAAAGCCCGAAAAGAATCGCATATTTAAAAGAGATTGTGGATGCACTTCCGGGACCGATCGAACCGGTATGCGGCGGGGTCGAGGAGATGCTTTTCCAGACACCGGAGGAACTGGAGAAACGCGCTGCAATGATGCCTCCGAGATATGCTCCGGTAGTAAGAACAATCGGATCTGTAGATAAAGCAGATTTACAGGCACTGGTTGAATCTGAACTTGTCTATTCAGGTCGTGTCGGAGAAGAAGCATACATTACATTTTATGATCTGCGTACCTGCGTAAAGTCTGAGATGCAGCTTCCGGAAGATAAAAAGTACAAGCTGGAACTGATCGATATATGGAATATGACCAGAGAGACCCTGAAAGAAGGAGTAAGCGGAAAAGTGGAGTTTGAAATGCCGGGAAAAGAAGGATATGCGGTACTTGCAACGCGTGAATCAGAATAAGCTGAAATTAAAGAAGGGGTCTGTTATGAGACAATATGTTAATAAAATTGGACGAAGATAGTGAAAATGCAAACATAAAAATGAAATCGCATTCGCGGGAAAAAGAGTTTTAAGATATTCTATACTTGAAAACAGGAAAACTGTAAAAGGCAGTATATGTTATAGAAAAAGGAGAGAGAGACTATGAGTACGTTACCACAGGATTTTCTGGTAGGTGCAGCAACAGCAGCACATCAGGTAGAAGGCAACAACATCCACAGTGATTACTGGGCAATGGAACATATGAAATACGGAAACTTTAATGAGCCGTCTTTAGATGCAGTTGATCATTACAACCGCTATGAAGAAGATATCAGGATGATTGCAGAAGCCGGCCTGAATGCGTATCGATTCTCTGTTGAATGGGCAAGAATCGAGCCGGAGCAGGGCGTTTATGATGAGAAGGAAATCGAACATTACCGCAAAGTTCTCACATGCTGCCGTGAGAATGGGGTGGAGCCGATTGTGACAATGATGCACTTCACATCTCCCAAATGGCTGATTGAGAATGGCGGCTGGGAGAATGAGGCTACGATAGATGCGTTCAAAAACTATTGTCAGTATGTAACAAAACAGTTAGGTGATTTGATGCATTATGTCTGCACAATCAATGAGGCGAACATGGGAATTCAGATAGCAGCAATCTCTGCACGCTATAGACGTCAGATGATGGCAAAGATGCAGAGAATGCAGCAGGGTGGAAAAGAGAAAACGGATTTGGAAGGAACTGCTCAGGTGGGCATGAATTTCAATGAGATGATGGCAAATATACAGAAGCAGAAAGAAGAAAATGTAGAAGTATTCGGAACAGATACGCTTCAGACATTTGTCAGTGCAAGAACACCGGAAGGTGACATGCTTGTGATGCGTGCACATCAGGCAGCAAAAGCGGTTATGAAAGCTGTAAAACCAGAACTTCAGATTGGGCTTACCTTGTCGCTCCATGATATTCAGGCACAGGAAGGCGGAGAAGAAGCAGCGGCAAAAGAATGGATGGATGAATTTACGCACTATGTTCCATATATCAAAGAGGATGATTTCTTTGGCTTACAGAATTACTCACGTTCGCTCATCGGACCAGACGGAATTCTTCCGATTCCGGAGGGGGCAGAGACAACCCAGATGGATTATGAGTATTATCCGGAAGGTCTGGAGCATGTGATCCGCAGAGTGTATGAAGAAATGCCAATGCCGATTATGGTAACAGAGAATGGAATTGCCACAGCAGATGATACACGAAGAGTTGCATACATTCAGACAGCAATGAAAGGTGTTGAAAACTGTATTGAGGATGGAATTCCGGTAAAAGGATATATGTACTGGTCCATGCTGGATAATTTTGAGTGGCAGAAAGGGTTTGGAATGACATTTGGTTTGATCTCGGTAGACCGTACAAAACAGACTCGTACCGCAAAGCCGAGTCTTTCTGTGCTCGGAAGCTATACAAAGTAGTGGCAGCAGAAAAGATAACAGGGAACGATGAGAAACACGCTTTGTGAGTTTCTCACGTTCGCAGGCGGCGCCAGGTTGGAAGGTAAGCATTCCAGCCTGGCTTATGCCTTTTTTTCCTTATCGTTTTGAGTGCTTCATTCGGTATTGACTTGGTGACATACCGGTGATTTTTGAGAAGGAAGAAGAGAAGTGACTGCGGGATCCGAAGGAGAGTTCATCACTGATTTCCTGAATACTCATGTCAGTTGCACTGAGCAGCAGCCTGGCTTTCTCTAATTTCACCTGTTTGATAAAGTCTGTAACACTGACACCGGTCTCTGCCTTGAATTTGTGTGAGAAATAGTACTCCGTGTAGCCGATTCTTTTCGCAAGATCTGCAATCGAGAATGCCGCACCCGGATTCATGGTAATATAGTCACAGATATTTTGGATTTGGGAAGAAACGTCCGTATTCTGTTTGGCAGAACGGACACGCTGCATAAAATCTTCCAGCATAGCATTGTTTAAGTTGTAAATAGCGGTTGTATCTTTGGCCTCCTCAATGCGCTGCATGTAATAGTCGTTTAGGGTATATGCAATGGAAGGGTTCAATCCGCCTTCGATCGAAGCCCGTGAGCACAGGACAAGCAGAACGATCATATCATTCTTCTGTTTGCGGAGAGAGTCTCCTACATCAAATTTCACGCCGCTGCTTAATCTCATTGATTTGGAAATTGCTTTCGAATAATCTGGATTTCCTTCGCGAAACATCTGAAGCATTTCCTGTTCTGCTTTCCAGACACCTGTATGTTCCTCCGATATCAGCTTTAATTCATCAGAACCGGAATCCTGTTTCTGCGGAAAAGAAATATCTTCCATAGTAATCCTTTCACCAGTGACTGCGTAGTGGAACATAATAGCATATTGATAAAGGCTCGATGTCGGTATGATCGGGATCTGCTCAATCTGTCGGAATATTTTGGAACGAATTTGTACAGAGAGTGGACGGGAGTTCAGCTCCTTTTTAATCAGAAGGTGGGAATTTTTTCCTCTTAAAATCGGCCCCAGCATATGAATATGCTGAAGCTTTGCCTGCTCATACTGGAAAGCGGCAATGTAAAGAAGTCCCATGGAAGAATCCAGCCATATTGGCATACGTTTTCCGGATGCGATATATTCCTGTAAGGTGTCAGCAAAATCCAGAATGGAAGACGCATCACTGATTACGAGATCCTTCGGGCAGTTTGTCTCTTTGAGTTCCAGTTTCGGAGTGTAAGTCCACAAATATACTTCATAATTGCAGCGCAGCATTTCTTTAAAAAAATTCAGACGTTCTTCAACTATCATCGCAAGACCTCCATATTTTCATTATTCTTCAATCCACGGAAGAAGCAGTGATATATCCGCTTCATCATCAAAACGCAGGGAGCCGCTTAAAAAAAGTTCGGGCTCATTGGCGATTGAACAAAAGATATATTGGCTCAAGGTTGATTTTAATGCAAGGCAGTCACCTTCTGATGTTTCGAAAAAAACATTTCCAGAGCATTTCTTTAATGCCTTTAAAAATTCCAGCATATCGATATCCTTTTTTATTTTCATAAGTTATCTCCTTTCTCTAACACTCATTATATCCCTTCCAGCTTATTATGGAATATAAATTTGAAAAAAAGATTAAAATATTCGTGTAAATGTTATGAAATTAATTGCAAAAAATATTTAGCACGAAAACAGAAACGGAAACACGAAATTATTAACACCTGTTTTGAGAAGCGTTTCTATAATCGAATTAAAGAATTAAACAAAGAAATGGAAAGAAAGCGCTGAAAATAAGGAGTAGTTATGCGAACAAAGACATTATTTAACAAGGACTGGAAATTTGTGAAATATGCAGAGAATGCGGCTGATGCACAGGCTGCAGCGGGAGAGGCTGTCACACTTCCACACACATGGAATGCCGTGGATGGTCAGGACGGAGGAAATGATTATTACCGGGGTATCTGCTGGTACACAAAGAAATTTGCAAAACCGGAAATGACAGCAGACGAAGAGGTATGGCTGGAATTTGAAGGCGTGGCAATGAGTACAGAGGTGTACTTAAACGGAGAGAGGCTTGCTCATCACGAGGGCGGATATTCCACCTTCCGCGTGAATCTGACAGACCATCTGCAGGATGAAAATGAATTGGCTGTCTCAGCAGATAACGGAGATAACGACAGAGTTTACCCGCAGAAGGCAGATTTCACATTTTATGGTGGGATTTACAGAAATGTACATCTGCTTGTTGTACCGAAGGCACATTTCAGTCTCGGATATGAAGGCGGAACAGGTCTGAAAGTAACACCTGTTGTTTCACTTGGAAATGAAAAAAAACCAGCCAGCGCAGTGGTAACGGTGGAAGCCTGGGCAGAAGGAACAGAAAATGCCGCATATTATATGGAAGTAATGATAGATGGGCTGCGTCAGAGAGCGCCAATTACAGACGGATATGCAAAAATAGAATTTAAGCTTGCACAGGCACATCTCTGGGACGGATTGAAGGATCCTTACCTTTACACAGCAGAAGCAATACTGACTGATGCAGAGGGAAAGGAAGTCGATGCTGTGTCCGCAAGATTCGGATGCCGAACGATGGAGTTCAACCCGGAGAAAGGATTCTTTCTGAATGGAAAATCTTATCCCCTGCGCGGAGTATCCCGCCATCAGGACCGTGCGGGTGTGGGAAATGCACTGACACCGGAAATGCATGAAGAAGATTTAAAGCTTATCCGTGAGATCGGGGCAAATACAATTCGCCTTGCACATTATCAGCATGCCCAGTATTTCTATGATCTGTGTGATGAGCAGGGAATGATCCTGTGGGCTGAGATTCCATATATCACACTGCATATGCAAAATGGAAGAGCGAACACTCTGAGCCAGATGACAGAGCTGATCATTCAGAATTACAATCATCCATCGATTGTCTGCTGGGGACTTTCTAATGAAATCTCTGCAAGCGGCGGAGTAACCGATGATCTGATGGACAATCACAGAGAATTAAATGATCTGTGTCATAAGCTGGATACCACGAGACCGACAACGATGGCTCATGTATTTATGCTTGAGACAGACAGTGAACTGCTGACGATTCCGGATATCGGAAGCTATAACCTGTACTTCGGATGGTATCTCGGAGAATTGGAACAGAATGACCGCTTCTTTGATGAATATCATAAAACATACCCGGATCGTGTGATCGGATTCTCCGAATACGGAGCAGATGCCAATCCGGCATATCATACGACGGCACCTTGTCAGGGAGATTATACAGAAACTTATCAGACCGTTTACCATGAGCATATGATCCAGATGATTGAAGAACGGCCATATCTGTGGGCTACTCATGTTTGGAATATGTTTGATTTCGGTGCAGACGGAAGAGACGAAGGGGGGAAGAACGGACAGAATCAGAAAGGCCTTGTGACGATTGACCGGAAGCTGAAAAAGGATGCCTTCTATATCTATAAGGCACATTGGGGCGAGGAACCGTTTGTACACATTTGCGGAAGACGTTATGCAGACCGCACGGAAGAAATAACAGAGGTAAAAGTGTACAGCAATCAGCCGGAAGTAAGTTTATATGTAGACGGTGAACTGAAGGAGACACAGAGCGGAAGCTATATCTTCCGATTTATGGTACCGATCAGCGGAGAACATGAAATCACAGCAAAATCAGAAAATGCGGAAGGAGTTTGCAGCGACTGTATTACCGTAAAAAAAGTAACAGAGCCAAATCCGGCATACAACTCCGGAAAAGGCGGACAGGTCGTCAACTGGTTCGATAAAGAAGACTTTAAACCGGGTTACTTCTCTATCAGAGATACCATGGCGGCAATCGGCAGCCACCCGCAGGCAGGACAGATTCTTGCACAGATGCAGGCAATGACGGCAGAAGGAGCAAAGCGTCATGGAGATGTGGCGGAGAGTGTAAAAGATAACCCTGCATTGAAGAAGATGATGGCCACGATGAGTATGGAAAGTCTGTTGAAGCAGGCAGGAGACATGGTGACACCGGAGCAGGTGAAAGCGCTCAATGCAGCACTGCAGCAGATTAAGAAACAGGAAGAAAGAGGGACAAAAGAATGAGCGAAAAGAAGAAAAAATTAACGCAGAGTGAAATCGACGGTGTACAGTATCGCCGTGCAAAGATGTGGCAGGTGTTATGTTACGCATGCAACGCACTAATCGGAATGAGTGTATATCAGTTGATTGGTATGGCAAGTTATGCCGCAAGTCTCGGATTTGGAATTGCAACGGCTGTCGTAGGAGTGATTCTGACATGTACACGTATTTTGGATGGAATCACAGATCCGATGCTGGCATTTGTGTACGATCGTGTAAACACAAAGTTTGGTAAAATTCGTGTATTAATGGTAGTGGGCTGGGGAACTGAAGCAATTGCATTGATGGGCATGTTTGGCTGGCTGACTGGTAAGTTTACCGGAGTTGCAGGCATCGTTGTATTCACATTACTTTATGTTATCTATGTTATTGGATACACAATTGCGAATATGACAGCACAGACCATTCCCGCACTGATCAGTAATGATCCAAAACAGCGTCCGACAATCGGTGTTTGGGTGACTGCACTGAATTACCTGATTCCAATGATATTGACAATTGTATTTAATGTAGTTCTTCTTCCAAAGTTTGGTGGAACCTATAATCTCGAATTCCTTTCAGCGGTATGTAAGGTAGTTATCATCATTTCCTTTATTGGACTGTTCTTTGTATGTCTCGGAGTAAGTGAATATGATAAACCGGAAAACTTCGAGGGATTGAATGTGAAAAAAAAGCCTCTGAAAGTAAAAGATATGGTTGCTGTTCTGAAAGAAAACAAACCTCTGCAGTGTTATGTAGCAGCCGTTGCATCTGATAAGCTGGCACAGGTAACTGCCTCACAGGCAGTCATTACAACGATGATGGGCGGAATTATTATCGGAAATATGGGCCTGTCTTCTATTTTGGGAATGATTTCCATGCTCCCATCTATTATTTTCGCAGTTTTCGGTGCAAGATATGCAGGAAAGCACGGCAGTCAGGAGGCAATTACCACATGGACAAAGGTATGTATCGTTCTTGGCGTTATCTCAATTGTATT
This sequence comes from uncultured Blautia sp., assembly GCA_900551075.1. Lineage (GTDB taxonomy): Bacteria > Bacillota > Clostridia > Lachnospirales > Lachnospiraceae > Blautia_A. The sequence continues at coordinate 28,696 of URVB01000008.1, forward strand.
TTTTATTGTAGTAGATCCAAGTAAAATCGGAGTAATGTTCAGTTCAAGTATGATTGCTTACGTCGTATTGACATTATTATTAAATGGGGCAAAGATGTGCGTAACAACAGCGAATACTTCATTTATGGCAGATATTATCGACTATGAGCTGGACAGAACAGGAAAATATGTTCCGGCAGTTGTAGCAGGTACATACAGCTTTTTGGATAAAATCATCAGTTCTTTCGGAGCATTGATTGCATCCGGTTCCGTAGCATTGATCGGATACACATCAACGATGCCGCAGCCGGGGGATCCTTGCACAACAGGCGTGTTGGTGCTGACCATCGGTCTTACCTATGCGCTTCCGATGATTGGATGGCTCTGCACGTTGGTTGCTATGAAATTCTGCCACCTTAATCGTGAAGAAATGGTGGCGGTTCAGAAGCGTATTGCGGATAAGAAAGAGGCTCTGAAACAGCAGAAGGCTCAGTAATAGTAGAAAAGTAAAAGATTACAGTTTGGCGGTGGCTGAACTGTAATTTTTACAATAAGAAAAAGGAGCAGAAATTATGAAGTATTTTTGTAATCCGGTAAACATCAATTACCGCTATCAGTTCAACATGGATCCGAGAGAGCGGCAGCTGAAAATTGCCCGTGAGGCAGCAGATCCGTCTATGATTTATTTCAAGGGAAAATATTATATCTTCGCATCGATGAATCTAAGTGTCTGGGTGTCGGAAGATATGGCGAACTGGGAGAGTCATCGTCTGCCGGTGAACCTTCCATTATATGATTACGCACCGGATGCGCGGGTGATGGGAGAGTATGTGTACTTCAGTGCATCGAGACGTGGTGAAGTTTGTAATTTCTACCGTACGAAAGATATCCTGAACGGGGAGTACGAAGAGATTCCGGGCACGTTTGATTTCTGGGATCCGAATCTGTTCGTGGATGATGACGGAAGAGTTTATTTCTATTGGGGATGTTCGAATACAACACCACTCTGGGGCGTGGAGATGGATCCAGAGACAATGCAGCCGCTGGGAGAAAGACAGGTTATGATTGAAGGCGATGCATTTACAAAAGGATTTGAGCGTGTAGGGGAGGATCACTGTGACTGGCCGCTTTCTGACGAAGAGATAGAGATGCGTTTTCAGGGATTCTTAAAAATGCAGAATCAGACAGAGGAGCAGTTACCGAAGGATCTGGTTCCGCTGATCAAAGGGATGGTCAGTCAGAAGCCGTATATTGAAGGCGCATGGATGGATAAGTTTGACGGAAAGTATTATTTGCAGTATGCATGTCCGGGAACACAGTATAATACATACGCAGACGGCGTGTATATCGGAGACAGTCCACTGGGGCCATTCACACTTGCACAGAACAATCCATATTCCTATAAGCCAGGCGGTTTCCTTCCAGGAGCGGGACATGGTTCTACGATGGAAGATCAGGCTGGAAACCTGTGGCACACTTCGACAATGCGAATCAGTGTGAACCATCAGTTCGAACGCCGTGTCGGTATCTGGCAGGCAGGGATGGATGCAGATGGAGAATTGTTCTGCAATCAGCGGTATGGTGACTGGCCGATGGAAGTGACAGGAGGGATGCAGAATCCGTGGGAAAATCCAAAATGGTATCTCTTAAGCTACGGAAAAGAAATGACGGCATCTTCCAGTGAGGAGGGAAAAGGACCGGAAAAGGCAGCCGATGAGAATGTACAGACATGGTGGAGAGCAGCGTCTGAGAAATCAGGTGAATGGCTGGAGATAGATCTTGGCAGAGCATATGATGTCCGCGCAGTGCAGATTAATTTTGCTGATGATAAGATTGATATTCCGGTTCCGGGAGAAATCAAAGGTACACAGACACAGCCGAGATATATTGAAGAGAATGATTATGCGACACGCTGGATTCTCGAAGGTTCTGTGGATGGTGAGCATTATGACGTACTGGAAGATAAATCGCAGTCGAAGACAGACCTGCCTCATGACCTGGTAGTGCTGGAAGAGGGAAAACAGATCCGCTATGTGAAACTGACGATTCTGGAGATTCCATATGATCAGAAACCGTGCATCTCCGGTCTTCGTGTGTTTGGTATCGGAGATGGAGAGAAACCGGAGGTGCCGGAATTTGAAGCTGTCCGTGAAGGTGACGTAGATATGAACGTGTCCATCCAGGAAAACGGAGCTATGGGATACAACATCCTCTGGGGATATGCACCGGAAAAACTATACCACAGCTATATGGTATTCGGTGACAGACAGAGAGTCGGAGCGCTTGTAAAAGGACAGGAGTACTGGGTAAGAGTGGATGCATTTAATGAGAATGGAATTACGGAAGGTACTGTGATAAAATTATAGAAGGAGAATATCCAAAAATCAGTATGTAGTACAGGAAAATGCAAGGAGGATTATGCAATGCCAAAATTATTTGCAGCAAGAAATTCAGAAATCAGTTCCCGGGAGAAGAGAAATATGGAGCGTGCAAGGAAGGTTGCATCGCAGGGAATGGTTTTATTGGAAAACAATGGAGCACTTCCGATTGACAAATCCGTCAAAACAATTGCACTGTTTGGCAACGGAGCAAGAAGAACTATCAAAGGAGGAACCGGTTCAGGAGATGTCAACAGCCGTTTTGTGGTCAATGTGGAACAGGGATTGGAAAATGCCGGGTTTGAACTGACAACGAAAGCATGGCTGGATGCATATGACATACAGGTAGAAACTGCCCATATTGGGTATTTTGGGGAATTACAGCAGGAAATGACCGCAAAAGGAATGGCTGCTGCTATGAAAATATTCACAGAACCGTTTGTGGAACCGGCTGTTTCCGAAGTGAGTCAGGAAGAAATCGAAGCGACAAAAGCAGATTTTGGCATCTATGTGCTCTCACGTAATTCCGGAGAGGGAAAAGACAGAACTCCGGGTGCGGGAGATTATGAGCTGAGCGACACAGAAAAAGCTGCCATTGAAAAGCTGGCAGAAGTTTATGGGAATCTCATTGTTGTGTTGAATGTAGGCGGTGTCATCGATACGAAATTCTTACGCGAACAGGATGGAATCGGTGCGGTTCTGCTGATGAGTCAGGCGGGGAATATCGGAGGAGATGCTCTGGCAGACGTTCTGACAGGCAAAGTGACACCGAGTGGCCATCTGGCAGTAACATGGGCAGAGCATTATGAAGACTATCCAAATGCTCAGACATTCAGTCATATGAACGGGGATATCCATGATGAATATTATGAAGAGGGAATCTATGTCGGATACCGTTATTTCGATACGTTTGATGTGACTCCGGCATATCCGTTTGGATATGGAAAATCCTACACAGAATTTGACGTAAAGATAGAAGAAGTAACTGCAGATGCGAAGAACATTTCCGTAAAGGTAATTGTGATAAATACTGGTGATACATACAGCGGAAAAGAAGTGGTGCAGGTATACTATTCCGCTCCGGCAGGAAATATTGAAAAGCCATATCAGGAACTGGCTGCTTATGCGAAGACAAAGGAACTGGCTCCGGGGGAAAGTGAAGAACTTATTATCACATATCCGGTTGAAAGTATGGCGTCTTATGATGCAAAGAGAGCCTCTTATGTGATGGAAGCAGGAAACTATTATGTCAGAGTTGGTGTGAACTCCAGAGCAACGAAGATTGCAGCCGCAATCATGCTGGATCAGGAGGCTGTGACAGAAGTGCTGTCTAACCGGCTTATATTAGATTGTGAGATGAAAGAATTATCAGCAGCAGGTGTAGCTCCATATGGTTATTCAGAGGAAGAGGCGGAAAAAGAGCAGGCTTGTAAATTGTATATCACTTCATCTGATATCGAAACAAAGACTGTGACTTATGGGGAAAATAATTCAGAAATTGTTGCAATCTCTTCGGATAAGAAGATTACAATGCAGGATGTTATGACAGGTCAGGCTTCATTAGATGATCTGGTTGGTCAGATGACAATTCCTGAAATGGCAGAATTGTGTGTCGGCACATCCAGAGGACAGATGGGCGGAGATACCGCAATCATCGGCAATGCATCTGCAGTTGTTCCGGGAGCTGCGGGAGATACAACTTCTTTGATGATTGAAGACAGAGATATTCGCAATATGGTACTGGCGGACGGACCGGCAGGACTTCGGCTGTCCAGAATATTTAAAGCGGATGCAGACGGAAATGTGATTCCGGGAACAAGTGACGCACCGATTCCGGGAATGGATCTGCTGATGAAGGGAGCACCAAAGCCAGAGATTCCAGAAGGTGCAATTGATTATTATCAGTATTGTACAGCCATTCCGATTGCCACACTGCTTGCGCAGACATGGGACGTGGATGCAATCAGAGAATGTGGAGATATTGTCGGGGAAGAGATGGAAGAATTCGGTGTGACACTGTGGCTGGCACCGGGCATGAACATTCACAGAAATCCGCTGTGCGGACGTAACTTCGAATACTATTCCGAGGATCCGCTTGTTGCAGGAAAATGCGCTGCGGCTGATACCATGGGTGTACAGCAGCATGCCGGAGCCGGAACGACAATCAAACATTTCGCACTGAATAATCAGGAAGATAACCGTATGCATACCAATGCACACGTAAGTGAGCGTACAGCACGTGAGATTTACCTGAAAGGATTCGAGATCGCAGTAAAAGAAGCAAAACCGATGTCCATTATGACTTCCTACAATCTGATCAACGGAATTCATGCTGCAAATAATAAAGATTTGCTGACAGCCATTACGAGAAATGAATGGGGATTCGAAGGAATTGTGATGACAGACTGGGGTACAACCGGTGGTATGGAGATGAATCAGGGAATGGAATTCAAGTATGGATGCTCCAGTGCCGCAGGATGTATCAAGGCAGGAAATGATCTGACCATGCCTGGAAAGCAGGAGGATGTCGATGAGATTATTGCATCGGTGGGAGCCAAAGAAGGCGATGTGGTCTGCCCGATCACACTTGCTGATCTGCAGGCTTGTGCAAAGAGAATGTTGAATACAATTATGAAGAGCTCAGTGCGAAGTTTATGAATAACTATGTTGTAAAGTAAGAATGGACAGCATTGAGAGTAGAAACAAAAAGATACCGTTCAGCGAGGCTTTGGTCTCGGAACGGTATCTTTTTTATATCTCTTTCATCTGCCCCGTAAAATTGTCTGCTACGTCTTTGGGAAAATTCTTCTTCATATCAGATAACTGGCGAAATGCATTCAGAGGATTCGGAACCCAGACGGGAGATTCGGTTGCCGTATATGATATTTTTCGGAAATCCTGCCATTAGAAAGACATGCATTTTTAAAAACCGTGCGATGTGTTTAGAGAAATATCCCTGCGGCTGCTGGAGGCTTTCAGGATGTTTGTCCTGCATTCGTTTCTGACAGCCCGGGCAGGTTTGCCATGCACTCTTTGGTGTCTCATCGCCTCCAATATGAAAATACCGTCCCGCAAAGAGCTCTAGCAAATCATTCAGTAAGGTTTCCAGAAAAGTAAATGTTTTTTCCTTGCCGGGATAGAGAATATCCGGGTAAATCCCGGCTTTTGTAGCTACTTCCAATTTCGTGTCATTACAGATGTATTGTGGGTAAGCGGCAAGAATGGCGATTACATGCTCCGGAATATCAATCTCCGGAACAATCTCAATGCCGAGGTCTGAGCAGAAGGATACAATCTCTTTTACATCTTCGCGTGTATGGATGGCTCCATGCCGTCAGAATTGATGGGAGAATATGTACTTCCGATTTATTTTGACCTCGTTCCGGAACATATGAAAGAAACGTTTGTAAAGAATCTTGTGAAGAGTATTGAGGAGAATGACGGTTGTCTGGACACCGGATTTTTAGGAACCCCGTTTTTGATGGATGCATTATGCAAGATAAACCGGCAGGATCTTGCCTATCAAATTCTATGGCAGGACAAAGCGCCGTCATGGCTTTATGAAGTAGACCATGGCGCAACGACAATCTGGGAAAGCTGGTACGGATATGATGACAACGGCAATCCGGGTCATCTTAGCTTCAACCATTATTCCTTCGGGGCGATTGATGACTGGATGTTCCGGTATATCGGTGGAATTGATACAGATCAGGCAGGGTTTAAACATCTGATCATCCGTCCTCATGTGGATTCAGAGATTACCTCCTGCAGCCGCAGTTACGAGACGCCATATGGTAAAGTATCCTGCGCATGGGAGAAGACACATAGATTTACAATGGATGTGACGATTCCATGTAATACGACAGCAGAGGTAGTGCTGCCGGATGGAAGTGCCTATAATGTAGGAAGCGGAACATATCATTACGAGTGTGATACCCTGCCCGGCAGCAGATATCTTCCACAGTAAATGTGGTTGATTTTACAAGTTCGAAAGCATGGGTCATTCGAACCTGCTGAATATATTTCTTGAACTGTAGTGGAAGGATAGGTGTATTTAATATATTGGCAAATATCCTGTGCCATGGCACGGTGCAGATCGGGTTTATCTGCGGATGCGGAGACCATCCGGTATTTTTTCGTTAGCAGATTAATAATCCCAGACAAAGAGACCTGTTCGGAGTCAGTTGCTTTACCATCAAGCGAAGTGAACTTGATGTATAAAGACTGGCTCCTTTTTTGATTGATTAAAATGCAGGTCAGCTATCCTTTTGGTCATGGACTTTTCTATACACAGTTTACATATAGCGATATGGTAATTGAGAAAGAATCTATTACGGAAAATGATACGCTCCAAGTCAGATGTACTGTTAAAAATACCGGAAATGCGCCGGGAAAAGAGGTTGTGCAGTTGTATGCAGGGGTTCAGGGAAGCAAGGTAAGAAGAGCAGTTCAGGAACTGAAGGGCTTTGAAAAAATCAGTCTGGAACCCGGAGAAGGAAAAATCAGATCAACGATGGAAGTGCCGGTCGTATTTGACCGGTATCCCCCCATTGGTCAGATCATGAAAGTTCCTGCTGCTATGGAAAAAGTTAGGGGAATGATTTTTGGAAAGACCGGAACCAAGACGGAGACGGAAGAAAAGAGTGTACTGGGAGAGGGCGCTGAGGCCACGCATCACCAGATGATGATGGAAATGCCATTAAATAATTTGGTCAGTTACGGTGTGATGACTGATTCACAGTTGGAGGAACTGATTCAAAGCCTGAATGACCGGAGATAAAAAGTAACGATAAAAAGTGGCGATATCGTATCATAATTTGACATATGGACATGCATTGCCCAATTATGATACAGGATAGCGAAAAATTAGTTCCCGGATTGCCTGGCAGAAGGATATAATCACATCATCAAAAACAACATATTAAAAGTATGAGAAAGGTGAAGAAGATGGGAAAAGAGAAAAGTGTAAAGAACAAAGAAGACAAAGTAGGATTGGGGAAACTGTTGTTATGGCAGTCTCGTGGAGTTGCAAAGACGCCGGTTATTTTGATTCTGGCATTTTTGATGACTTACTGTACAGATACACTCAAAATTCCGGCAGCTACTATAAGCATTTTGTTAATCGTAAGTAAGCTGGTAGATGGTGTCACAGACATGGCGGCAGGCTTTATTGTTGATAAAACGAAGACAAAATGGGGAAAAGGCAGACCTTATGAAGTATTTATTGTAGCCTTATGGATTTGTACTTGGCTGTTATATTCCTGCCCGGAAAATGCAAGCATACTTGTGAAATGTGTTTGGGTATTTGTAATGTATGCGTTGGTAAATTCAATCTGTCTAACATTTTTGAATGCAAACGAGACTCCATATCTGGTACGTGCATTTAGGGATAAACAGATTGTAAAACTGACATCTTACGGAAGCGTTGTGACAATGCTGGTTGCGGTCATTTTTAATATTTTTTTCCCGATTTTAATGGGAAGCATCGCAACATCCGCAGCAGGATGGAGCAAGCTGATCTTAATGTTTGCAGTTCCCTGTGTGGCAATCGGTTTGTTGAGAATGATTTTTATCCCGGAAAAATATAATGTGGATGGAGCTGTAAATACTGAAAATAAAGAGGAAAAATTAAAAGTGTCCGATGTTGCAGCCCTTGTGAAAACAAACAAATTTATTTTGATTATTTCACTTATGACATTTATATTTAATTTTGTCGTAAACATGGGCGTACAGGTTTATTACTTTAAGTATATTGTGGGAGATGTCAGAAAAATGGCTCTGACTGCGGTGATTACATTTGTTTCTATTCCACTGGCATTTGTATTCCCGCAGCTTTTGAAAAAAATGGCGGTAGTGAAATTGATGGCATTCGGTTTTCTTATATCCGCATTCGGATATTTCCTGAATGGAATTGCCGGATCCAATATGGGACTTTTGATGTTGGGCTCTTTCTGCACAGGAACCGGTACAGTGCCTGCATCTATGTTGATTGCCCTGCCGATCATCCAGTGTGCAGATTATAACGAATGGATCAAACGCCCCCGTATGGAAGGTACAATGAGCTCGTTAAATGGTCTTGCAGGCAAAATCGGAGCAACAGTGGGAGCGGGAGCTCTTGGCCTTCTTCTTTCAGCAGCCGGATATACCGGGGATGCGGCTACGACTTCGGAAGCATCACTGACAATGATCCGTCTGCTATATGGATTTATTCCAATGGCACTTTATATATTGGGTGCATTGTCTCTGAAATTCTATAAATTGGATAAACTGATGCCGCAGATTAAAGCGGAAATTGAAGAAAGACGCGGCAATGTAAAGCAGGCAGAAAATTAGGAATATGGGGCAGGCGAGAAAAATGGAGATATATGATGCAAAAAAGGATCCTGAGTTTCAGGGTGGTTACATAGATGTGGATGAGATGCGTACAAGGAAACTGGATGATGGGACAGAGATACCGTTTCGGTATATGCGTGGAGGTTTTCACGGAACGAAGGTAAAGTTTTCCTTCTGCTTTCCGGAAAAAGAACGTTATGAAGGCAGGTTCTATCAGTATCTGTCACCGTTTCCGGGACCGGATGAGGAACTGGCTTCCCTTCCGGTAACCGGTATTGATGATAAAATTGCATTCTGTCTGACACACGGAGCTTATTATGTGGAGTCAAACATGGGATCCGGCGCAGTTTTTTCAAACAGCGACGATAACACGATGACGCATCGTTCCAGTGCGGCAAGTGCAGAATTTTCCAGAGTGAAGGCACAGGAAGTATACGGTTATGAACACCGCCCCTACGGCTATGTATATGGCGGAAGCGGAGGCGGATACCGCACTATTGCATGTGTTGAAAATACAAATACATATGACGGGGCATGTCCTTATGTAATCGGCTCCCCATATGCCATTCCAAACTGCCAGTCTACAAGAGCACATGCAGAGCGGATTTTACGGAATAAGATTCCACAGATTATTGATGCAGTTGATGCCGGAGGAAGTGGAGATCCGTATGAAGGCTTGAATGAAGAAGAGGCGGAAGCACTCCGTGAACTGACGTTATTTGGATTTCCTTTGAAAGCATGGTTTACGAATGCGGATATGAACGATGGTTCTCTGCCTGTTATCGCACCCGGTGTCAAGCGGATGGATCCTGCGTATTTTGAAGATTTCTGGAAGGTTCCGGGCTATTTGGGAGCGGATCCGAAAGGGACTGCCGTCAGAGACCGGATCTGTCTGACAACAAAAGTGAAACTGGGATTTGTCCATGGTGAAAAGATGGCGGAGTTTCTTCAAAAAGAAGGGCAGAGCAGGATTGATACGAGAAACGGTGTCAATGATGCATGGAAAAAGATGATCAGCAGCGCAGGAGAGAATCTGGAACCATGGATTGAACCGGAAGAGCTTCCGGAAGCGTCCGACGGCATCGGTTATTATATACAGGGTCTGGTGCTTACATTTCTTACCGGAGATGCAGCGGGAAAGAATCTGAAAGTAAAGAAAATAGAAGACGGAAGAATTTACTTTACAAACGGCTTCGGAACAGACAATATGGATGAAACTCTGGAACTGGTAAAGGCGGGAGATGAGATAAGACTCGACAATTCAGATTACATTGCAGTCCAGACGTATCACAGACATCAGGTGCCGGACAAAGACTACCTTGCATGGAACCAGTTCAGGGACGGTGAGGGGAATCCTATCTATCCGCAGCGTCCGTTTTTGGTTGGTCCGCATTTTGCCAGTGAAGGTCCGGGATGTAAGGAGAACGGACAGATTCAGTGTAAAATTATTATTTGTGCAGCGCTTCTGGATGAACAGGCATATTCGTGGCAGGCAGACTGGTACCGCAGAAAAGTAGCATCGGTTTATGATGGTGATGAAAAAGATATTTGTCGGCTTTGGTATTTCGACAATGTACTTCATGATGATATTACCGCTTCTGCCAGTGAACTGTATGCAACAACTTATATCGCCGGATTAAAACAGGCTCTGATTGATCTGGCCCAGTGGGTGGAAAAAGGGGAAGAACCATTGCCGTCCAGTAATTACAAGGTGGATGGCGGTCATGTAATTGTGCCGGACAAAGCCAATGAACGCGGCGGTATTCAGGCGGTACCGATTCTGACAGCAAATGGAAGTAAGTGTGCTCATGTAAAAGCAGGTGAAAAGGTGCAGTTTGAAGTAAAGGCAGAGGTGCCAAAAGGTGCCGGAAAGCTGACCTTTGTGGAATGGTCTTTTGAAGGAGAACAGGATTTCCCGGAAAAAGGAAAATGGGAGCTGACAGAAGATGGAAGCAAAGGCACTGCGAAAGAGGCACATATCTATGGGCAGCCGGGCACATATTTTGCAGTAGTACGAGTAAAATCAGAGCGAAGCGGAGATAAAAACCAGCCGTTCACCCAGGTGAGAAATATCGACAGGGTACGAATTGTGGTGGAATAGTAACAATAGTTACAAAAACCTGTTCTTTTATTGCTGTTTTTATGGCAGGGAACAGGTTTTTATGTTATCTTGAAGAAAACAAGATTTTCACCGCTGCCGGTGGCATTTTTAATGAAAATAGGGTTGGAGGAATGGTAAAATGGATATAGTTCCGGTTGAAATGAAATTAAGAATCCTTGCAGGGCAGGTGGATGCAGCGGCAAATATTTCGATGTGGTGTTTTGATAAGAGTGGCAGTTTGTTTTATTCTACCTGTCCGCACGAAAATGATTTTCTTGGCTTTCTTGAGTTAAGTAAGTGTAAAGAACTGTTGTTTTCAAAAAAAGGAGGCTGGGACAAACCGGTGATATTAAGCGATTCTATTGGTTTGAACTGGATAGGAGAGCACCGGTATAAGGATGGGAAGCCGGAGCTTGTGATTCTTATGGGACCGATGTTTTTAAACAGCATATCTGTGAAAGAGATTGACGAACACCTGAAAGAACGGGAATCCTCGCTGTTTGTCAGACGCAAGATGATGAATGTACTCCAGATGGTTCCGGTTGTGATGGTTCCCGTTATGTTTCAATATGCCGTGATGCTGCATTATTCTATGACGGATGAAAAAATCATGTCGAGTGATTGCTATTATTCAATCATGAACGGGGGGGAAGAGAACGTTTCGGGGCATCCTCTTGAGAATACATCTTGGAAAAGTGAAGATAGTGCAGAACGGCAGAACAGTACCGAACAATTGATTCTCCAAGGCATACGGGAAGGAAGGCCGGAATTAATTGAAAGTATCGGCAAAGAAATAGAAGAAGCGGCGGTTCTTGCCTCGGATACCGGAGATGGACTGCGCGATGGGAAAAATACGGTGATTGTATTAAATGCATTGTGCAGCCGTGCAGCAATATCCGGCGGGTGTCCGGTAAAAACGGCAAAAGGGCTTGAGCGGAAATTCATTGGAGAAGTGGAGAACTGCAAAACATTTACAGAGCTGGTCAATGTCAATCTGAGTATGATTAATGAATATATTATGCGGGTTCAGGAATGCAGGAGTAATCCTCATATTTCGAGGGAAATCAGAGGAGCATGTGAGTATATAAAAGCAAATATCCGAAACAAATTTACAATAGAGGATCTGGCGAAGGAAGTAGGTTATGCACCGTATTATCTGACAAAAAAGTTCAGTAAAGAGATGAATATGAAAGTATCGGATTATATTAAATACTCCAGAATTGAGTATGCGAAAATTATGCTTATTTCAACGAAAAAGGGAATTCAGGAGATCAGCGATACGCTTCATTTCGGAACGAGAAACTATTTCAGTAAAGTGTTCTGGGAGATAGAAGGTGTTTCGCCGAGTGAATACAGAGAACAGATTGAGAGAGGAGAGAAGAAATGAAATTGAAACAGAGTGCAGATGTTGTACAGTTTTTAAAAGCGGTACAGCAATGCGAAGGAGATGTGCTTTTTAAAACCTATGATGGAGACACTTTAAATCTGAAATCCGTTTTATGCCAGTATGTGCTGGTCGTTGTCCAAAAAGAAAAAGAAGTGCTGGACAATAGCTATGTGATTTGTGAGGAAGCGGATCAGGAGTTTTTGGCAGATTTTCTGGAAACATAAAAAAGATGATAAAGAAAAGTCCATTCTGTATTGATGCGAGATGCATTTACAGAATGGATATTTAGTATGACGAATAATGGTACATCATAGTTAAAAAAACAGTTCCTGCTTTATTTGGTTTAGTTATATAATTGTGCCAGAAAATGATATAGGTAGGTAATTGCTTTCAGGAGTGTTTGGAAAAACAAGGAGGATATAAGGATGAGACAGTATGAAACATTTGAATTAAGTTTCAGGGGAAAAGAACCGAGTGTAAATGAATCACAGGCGGATATTTCCGCAGTCTTTACATTAAATGGCAGTGAGAAAAAAGTGAAAGGTTTCTATGATGGCAATGGGATTTATAAAGTGCGTTTCCTGCCGTCAGAAACCGGGATTTGTGAGTGGAAAGTGGAATCTTCCATTGGGCTGAAGGGAGTACCGGAGGGAAGAGAAGAAATCCTTCCGGCGGCAGAGGGCAGGCATGGAATGGTGAAACCGGACGGGCTTCATCTTGTGTATGAAGACGGAACCAGATGTATTCCATTTGGCACCACGGTATATGCTTTGGCACATCAGCCAAAGGAAATGATAGAGCAGACATTTGAAACATTGGAGAAATCACCATTTAACAAAGTGCGTATGTGCGTGTTCCCGAAACATTATGATTTTAATCTGAATGAGCCGGAGCGGCTTGCATTTGTAATGGAAAATGGAAAGCCGAATGTACAGAAACCGGATTACACTTTCTGGAAAGAATTTGAAACACATCTCAGAAGGCTGGATCAGGATGGTATTGAGGCGGATTTGATTTTGTTCCATCCATACGATCATTGGGGATTTGCGGAACTGTCTTATGAAGAGGCCTGTATCTATCTGGACTATGCGGCCCGCAGACTGGCTGCTTTTCCGAATGTGTGGTGGTCTCTGGCAAATGAATATGATCTGATGGAACACTTCGAGAGAGAATGGTGGGATGGATTTGCGAAGCAGGTTCATGAACAGGATGTATTCGGACATATGCTGAGTAATCATCAGTGCATTACTATGTGGGATTTCAATAATCCAGATACAACACATTGCAGTATTCAGATGGGAACAACACAGCGCGCAGCAGGCTTCCAGAAGGAATTTGGAAAGCCGGTTCTGTTTGATGAGGTTGGTTATGAAGGAAATCTGCCGTATTCCTGGGGAAATCTTTCCGCATTTGAGATGGTAAACCGAATCTGGACGGGAACTGTCATGGGTGCGTATGTGACACACGGAGAGGTACTTTATCAGGATGAGGGATACAATGACGATGCTGTCCTCTGGTGGGCAAAAGGCGGAAAACTGTATGGCGAGAGTATGCCGCGTATTGCATTTTTAAGAGGAATCATGGAGGAACTGCCAGGACCGTTAACAGCAGTGACAAGCAGATGGGACCGCGATATGATCCGTGAGAAGATGGAGGATCCAGAGGCGGCGCAAACCATCCCGACTGTTGTAAAATGTATCGCAAATATGCCGGATGCACAATTTCAGGGATTTATGGATGACTTTCAGGAGACGGCAGGTACATTTGAAGACCAGGTGATTTTACAGTATCTGGGGCATCACTGCAATCGCTGGTTTGATATACAGCTTCCGGAAAATGGAACTTATACAGTCGAAGTCATTGACGCATGGGAGATGACAAGAAAAGTGGCGGAAGATTGTGCATCCGGACTGACAAAAGTATGGCTGCCGGGAAAACCGGGAATGGCGGTGCTGGCAAAAAAGAATTGAGAAAAATGAAAGGTGCATTTATATCGAAATATGAAGGAGAAGAAAATGAAGGATTATAAAGATACAGCTTTATCTCCAAAAGAAAGAGCGCAGGCTCTTCTGGCGGATATGAGCCTGGATGAAAAAATGGCACAGGTAAACTGCCTTTTTCCATGGTATGGAACTGAGGAAAGGGAACGTGAGTATTGTAAGTATGGAATCGGACAGGTTTCTACTCTGATCGTCCGAGAAATTGAGTCACTGGAAGAGGCGGCAAAGTGGCAGAGAGACCGGCAGGAAATGATTATGAAGAACAGTCCTCATCAGATTCCGGCAGTGTTCCACATGGAAGGACTTTGCGGAGCATTTATACAGGAGGCGGTCAGTTTCCCGTCCGGAATTGCCAGAGGAGCATCCTTTGACCCGGAACTGGAGCAGAAGGTGGGAGAAGTGGTAAGCCGTCAGGAACTTGCCTGCGGAATCACTCAGGTACTGGCTCCGGTGCTGGATATTTCCAGAGATTCCCGTATGGGACGTCAGGGAGAGACTTACGGAGAAGATCCGGCTCTTGCCGCTGCAATGGGAACTGCCTATGTAAGAGGAATCCAGGAGAATGAAACCGCAGGCAGACATGCAGAATCGGAGGCAAAGCATTTCCTTGGTTTTCATGCATCCATGGCGGGGATACACGGCGCAGCCGTTGAAATGGGCGAACGGCAGTTAAAAGAGGTGTATGGGAAACCGTTCCAGGCGGCCATTACAGATGCAGGTTTGCGAAGCATTATGCCGTGTTATTGCAGCGTAAACGGAGAACCGATTTCTTCTTCGAAAAAATTTCTTACAACATGGCTGAGAGAAGACATGGGATTTGACGGGGTTGCTGCTGCAGACTATGGTGCCGTCAGTAATGTATATCATGCGCAGGGTGTGACAGAGAACGAAGCAGAAGCAGGTCTGATGTGCATGGAAGCAGGCATGGATGTGGAACAGCAAATCAGAGTCTGTTACAATGATGGCTTGAAAGAAATGTTCGCTTCCGGAGAAGCGGATATAAAGATTCTCGACCGGGCAGTCCTCCGGGTGTTGGAAGCAAAATTCAGAATGGGATTATTTGAGCATCCATATGCCTTGCAGGGCGAGGAGCTAAGAGAAATTTTTAACCGTGAAAAAGATAAGGAAATCAGTCTCCAGTCTGCATTAGAATCTATGGTTCTTTTGAAAAACAATGGCGTACTGCCATTGAAGCAGGGGTTAAAAAAGATTGCGGTTATAGGGGCTCAGGCAAAAAATGCAAGGATTTTCTTTGGAGGATATACGCATCTTAGTATGGAAGAGGCGGTTCATGCAGCGGCAAATTCAATTGCCGGTTTGGAGTCCGGGTCTGTAGACGGAAAAGAAATGCTTACCGTTCCCGGAACCCAGATCCAGAGTGATGAAACGGAAGAATTCGATGCGATCCTGCACTTGCAGAAGCCGGATTGCAAGAGCCTTCTGGAACAGCTCAAAGAGGATCTGCCGGAAACTGAGATAACATATTCTTACGGTTACAGTATCGCAGGAAATGATCTTTCTCATATAGAGGAAGCATTAGAGGCTTGCAATGGTTCAGATTTGATTTTGATGACACTGGGCGGAAAACATGGTTCCTGTTCCGTGGCATCCATGGGAGAAGGGGTTGACGCAACAGATATTAATCTTCCGGTCTGTCAGGAAGTTTTTATTGAGCGGGCCGCAGAACTGGGAATTCCGATGGTGGGTGTACATTTTAACGGCAGACCGATTTCTTCCGATGTGGCAGATGAGTATCTGGATGCGGTTCTGGAAGCATGGAATCCGTCTGAGATGGGAGCGCCGGCAATATCGGCAGTTCTTCGGGGAGCATTTAATCCTTCCGGGAAAATGCCGGTCACAACGGCGAGAAATGCCGGACAGATTCCGATTTTTTATAATCACAGCATGGGCTCCAGCTGGCATCAGGGCGGAAGCATCGGCTTTGCAGATTATGTAGATATGTCTCATAAGCCGAGATACTGCTTTGGACATGGATTATCCTATACCACATTTGAATACAGCAATCTGGTGATAAACCAGAAAGAGTATCATCCGGGGGAAGAGATTCAGATCAGCGTGGATATTACGAATACAGGTTCTTGTGAAGGAACAGAAGTCGTCCAGCTCTATTTCCATGATCAGACGGCAAGCTGCAGCCGTCCGGTGAAAGAGCTGGCCGGATTTGCAAGGGTGAACCTTAAACCTGGGGAAACCAGAACAATTCGATTTACGATGCAGCAGTCCCAGCTTGCATTTTTGGATCGTGACATGAAGTGGAAGATTGAAAAAGGAAAGTTTGAGATTATGCTCGGCAGCTCTTCGGAAGATATCCGTTTGACGGATACTCTTTCTGTTCAGGCAAACCAGTGGACAGAAGAGAAAACAAGAGGTTTTTATGCATCATATAAAATTCAATAATCAGTTCAGTCACGAATGGAGGAACAAGAGATGGTATTTGAAGGAAAATGGATTCAGGCATCAACAAGTACCGGAGATGTATGTCCGGTATTTCGAAAAGACTGGTTCGTTACAGACTCGGTGAGAAAAGCGGAATTGATCATAACGGCGCTGGGTGTTTATGAGGCTGTTTTAAACGGGAGCAGAGTCAGTGAAGATGTGCTCATGCCTGGGTGGACGGTCTATGAGAAACGTCTGCAATACCAGACGTATGATATTACAGAGTTATTGGAAACGGAAAACAGTCTGACGGTCACGGTTGGCAAGGGGTGGTTTTCATCTCCCATGCCGGGATGGCTGGAATCTGAGGATAAAGAACGCAGGAAAAACAGACCGCGGGGGATTCTCGCAGAAATCCATCTTTATATGGAAGATGGCAGTGAAGAAATCATTTCAACGGATTCTTCATGGAAGTGGGGAGAAAGCGGTGTCAGGTTCAGTGAAATCTATGACGGCGAACATTGTGACGGCAGTTTTGTAACAGAACAGTGGGAACAGGCGGAGGAGTTTGACTGGGCATATGACATTTTGATTCCGCAGGAAGGGGAACCAATCCGGGAGATGGAGCGCATTGCTGCAAAAGAAATTTTTTATACCCCGTCAGGCGAAACGGTTGTTGATTTTGGCCAGGAAGTAACCGGATATGTGGAGATATCTCTGGAGGCAAAAGAGGGGGATCAGGTTCGGATACTGCATGGAGAAGTTCTCGATAAAAACGGAAATTTTTACAATGAAAATTATCGAAGCGCAAAGGCAGAACTGCTTTATATCTGCAAAAACGGCGAACAGACGTGGCATCCGTCGCTTACATTCTTTGGATTTCGCTACATTAAGCTGGCAGAATTTCCGGCAGAACCGGAACCAGGGCAATTTACGGCAATCGTTGTGCATTCTGATATCCGGAAAACAGGCAGCTTAAAATGTTCCAATCCAAAGATCAACCAATTGTTCTCCAATATATTCTGGGGGCAGAAAGGAAACTTCCTGGACGTTCCCACGGACTGTCCGCAGAGAGACGAGCGTCTTGGATGGACCGGGGATGCACAGGTATTTGTAAAAGCGGCAAGCTATAACTATGATGTAGAACGATTTTTCAGAAAATGGCTGCATGATGTAGCTGCCGATCAGAGATTGGACGGAGCAGTCGGACAAGTGATTCCAGATTATCTTCCGGCTGGGCTGCCGAGCGCTGCATGGGGAGACGCGGCAGTCATCTGTCCGTGGCAGATTTATCTGACATATGGAAATAAAGAAGTTCTGGCAGATCAGTTTGACAGTATGAAAAAATGGGTGGATTATATTACCGCATCAACGAAAACACCATATTTATGGACAGGAGGGATGCATTTCGGGGACTGGCTTGGACTGGATGCGCCGTCGGGAAGCTATAAAGGATCTTCAGACGAGGATTTTATTGCGACGGCATTTTATGCCTATTCGACCAGTATTGTAGTGAAAGCCGGAAAAGTTCTTGATGAAGATGTTGTAGAATATGAAGAACTGTATGAAAATATCGTGAAAGCGTTCCGCCTGGCATACCCGGAATACAGAACGCAGACAGAACACATTCTGGCAATTCAGTTTCGTCTGGCGGAAGATTTGCGGAAAACAGCGGATGAACTGGCAGAGATGATTCAGGAAGACGGCTGCCAGATTCGAACCGGATTTGTCGGTACGCCATATATTCTGCATGTTCTGAGTGAATATGGCCACAATGACCTTGCGTATTCCCTGTTTTTGAGAGAGGAATATCCGTCATGGCTGTTCTCTGTCAATCAAGGGGCTACAACCATTTGGGAGCATTGGGACGGAATTATGGAGAACGGCGATTTCTGGAGCACGGATATGAACTCTTTTAACCATTATGCGTATGGTTCTGTTGCGGACTGGGTATACGAAAAGGCAACAGGAATACGGCTATTAGAAGAGAATGCAGGATTTTCCAAGGTGAAGATTCAGCCCATGCCGGATGAGCGGCTGGAATGGATGGAAGCTTCGATTGAAACGAGACATGGGAAAATCAGTTCCAAGTGGAAATATATTGACGGAAAGGTCTGTTATGAAATCGCAGTTCCTGTGGAAGCAGAGATTGTGATTGGGGACAAGAAGATGATCGTCCAGCCGGGGGAATATTTGTTGTAATGTAACAGATGGATGTTTAAATATTACAAACTGGATGACGATCTGCCTCAAATTCGGAAAGAGCTGGAGCAACGTCGGACTGCTGCAAAAGAAATATTATGATACAGATATAAGAAATTAAGGAGGAAACAGGAATATGAAGAAACAGAAATTCAATCATAACTGGGTATTTACACTTGGGAGCGGGAGTACATTGGATGCGTTAGCCGGTGCAAAAAACGCAGCAATACAGGTAACTCTGCCACATGATGCTTCCATAGGAAGAGAGCGAAATCCAGAAGAACCAAACGGAAGCGGAAATGGATACTTCCGTGAAGAGAGTTATGTGTATACAAAGACATTTTCTATGAACGCCGATGATAAAGAGAAGAATGTATATCTGGAATTTGAAGGGGTATACCAGAATGCTTTCGTATATGTAAACAATTCTTTTGCAGGGAAATGTCCATATGGGTATAGCAATTTTTATGTTGATATTACAAAATATCTGAACTACAATGAACCGAATGAATTAAAAGTAGTTGTAAAGAATGGTGTTCCGAGTGGACGTTGGTATACAGGTGGGGGAATATACCGGGATGTAAATATTATGACAGCCGATCGTCTTCATCTCGCTCCGGATAGTGTGCATCTTGCAGCAATTGAAATTGAAGATGAACAGGCAATTATTCGTGCGAAGTCGACGATTACTTATACCGGAACCGGAATCCGAGAGATCAGACTTTGTACTGAGCTTATGGATGCAGAAGGTAATATTGTTGCCGCAGATGAAATGCCAATGACGATTGAGGAACACTCAGAACAGGAATATCAGCAAAAAATGTATGTACAGAATCCAAATCTTTGGGATGCTGAGAATCCGTATCTATATACTTACCGCACGTACATCAAAGAAGATGATTCGGTCATTGATGATGAAACCGGAACCTTCGGTATTCGCAAACTTCAACTGGATACCAAACATGGATTAAGAGTAAATGGACATGTCGTGAAACTTCGTGGAGGATGTATTCATCATGACAACGGAATTATTGGAACAGCAGAATTTACACATTCTGCGGAGCAGCGGGTAAAGAAACTCAAAGAAACAGGATTCAATGCCATCCGCAGTTCTCATTATCCGATGAGTCGGAAGCTTCTGGAAGCATGCGACAAATACGGTATGTATGTCATGGATGAATTTTCCGATGTATGGGTAAGCACTAAGGTGGAATTTGATTATGGTACACAGATGGCAGAATGGTGGGAACATGATATTGAAAATCTTGTAAAAAAAGATTATAACCATCCGTGCGTGATTATGTACTCCATCGGAAATGAAATCCCGGAGGCCGGAAACAAATTTGATGTACAGTGGGGAAAAAAGCTTACAGATAAATTACGTTCTCTGGATGATACCAGATACACGACAAACAGCCTGAATCTCCTGCTTGCTGTTATGAACGATCTTCCCAAATTAATGGCACAGAATACAGTTGCACAAGTGGCACCGAACGCTGAAACAGATCAGCCTCAGGAAATTAACAGCATGATGAACAATCTGGGTGGAATGATGGCGCAGTTATTGTCATGTGATTTTGCGGCTGAAAAAGTGAAAGAGGCATGTGCTCAGGTAGACATTACCGGTTACAATTATGCTGCAGACCGCTATGAGATTGACGGAAAACTGTTTCCCAACCGGATACTTGTAGGATCTGAAACCAATCCGCCGGATTTAGACAAAAACTGGGAGTTAGTTGAAAAATTACCATATGTAATCGGGGATTTCGACTGGACAGCCTGGGATTATATTGGCGAGACAGGTATTGGAAAAATTAATTACACAGATCAGCAGGGCATGGGATTTTACGCACCATATCCCTGCAAAATTGCCTACTGTGGGGATATCAACATTCTCGGAATCCGCAGACCTGTTTCTTACTGGAGAGAACTTATCTGGGGATTAAGAAAAGCGCCATACATTGCCGTACAGCTCCCGCAGCATTATGGAGAATCGCAGAACATGACTCAGTGGAGCATGACCGATGCAGTCCGCAACTGGAACTGGAACGGTTATGAAGGAAAGCCTATAAAAGTGGAGGTATATGCTGCAGCAGATGAAGTGGAACTCCTGATCAATGGTCAGAGTATGGAACGAAAGAAAGCTGGAGAAACAAAGAAATATATAACAATTTTCGATACAATATATTACGCTGGAAAAGTGGAAGTAATTACATACAGCGAAGGAAAAGAATGTGGCCGTGATGAAATTCTGACGGCTTCTGACGATGTGATGATCTCTGCCAAAGCAGACCGCACACAGATTCCTGCTGATGGCAGTGACATAGCATATATAGACATTTGCATGCAGGACGTTGCCGGAATTCTGAATCCAAATGCAGAAAAAGCGGTATCCATAAGTATTGACGGTCCTGGAGAAATCATGGGATATGGAAGTGCCGATCCGGAATCGGAAGAAAATTATTTCGATACCGTTGCAAAAGCATACGAAGGCAGACTTCGTGCTGCAGTTCGTGGAACCGGTGAAACAGGAAACATCGTTGTTACATTTTCGGCTGATGGATTAGAAAAAACAAAAGTCCAGATTGAAACAGCATAAGTACAGCAATAATTTAAACTTATTCCATGATGGAAGGAGGAACTGACCATATTCGCCGGCTCCTCCTTCAAAAATCTAGATATTTGGAAATTTTTCTCAACTGTTTTCCCGCTGATCTAATACTTCTTTTGGAACATGGAAAGCGAGACTTGAATGAGAGGATCTACAGCAGTTCCAATTCTCCCAGCATATTTTGCGCAACATCCTCCGGCAGTCCGAGCATCGGAGCGAGAGCCTTGAACGTCATGCCGTAAGCGGCCTTTGCCTGTTCATTTTCTGCAAAGCCAGGCAGGTACTGGTCTACAATCGCTTCTCCAGGCCGCGGCTAGCTCCTGTGACGATTGCTACTTTTCTTTCTGCATTTTTGAAATCCATAAATAAAATCCTCCTTTTGAGTTCGTGATAGAATTAGAAAAAAATGCATTTCTATGAGATAATTGCAATAGGAAGCCTGAAATTCAAGGCATGAAAACCGTGATTTTGATTCTGGATTCGTGTAAAAAGTGACAAAACATGAATTTAGAAACGAAATCATGAAAGAAAGAATACAATCGTTTTTCAAAAGGTATTAAGGCGTAATCGGATTTTCTGCAGCTCCGCTGGCAATTGCATCGGTATTCTGGGGATGTATCTGTCGAAAACATATTTGGAGACAAAAGAACGGCCAATCTATATTTGCAAAGAGACAAATATTGAGACAAAATAGCAAAAAATAAAACAAAATCATGAATTAATTATCACACGATAAAAGGAATCCTTTTATAATTGTGGTAGATATAAAGAGTTTGAAAAAGTGTAAAAAACAGTAGGAGGCAATTATGAAGAGTTTGACATATTTGGAGAAAGTGAGGAGATAAAAATGGCAGTAAAAGCAATTCAGTTAATTCAGATTGGAACGGCAATGGGTTCAGAGGAGAAGGCGAGAGAAACCATCCGCCTGATGAAAGAAGCCGGATATGACGGTATTGAACTGAATGGATTCATGATGAAGAAGATGCCGCCGATTGTTCGGGTTCTGACAACCCTTGCGGGGATGCCAATCGGGAAGACGGCGAAACTGGACTGGAAGAAGTTGATTGCAGATACCGGACTAAAGGTCGTCAGTATTCACGAGGACTTGGGGAGCATCCTGAGAAATCCGCAGGAAATCATTGAGGAAGCAAAGACATTTTCCACAAAGTATATCGTCATTACAGGAATGCACCGGTTTGATTATTCAGATAAGGCAGCAGTTTTGAAATTGGCAGGGAAGCTGAATCAGGCAGGGGAACTGCTGAAAAAGGGAGATATTTCTTTGCTATATCACAATCACAACTGTGAGTTCCGTAAGGTAGGGTCAGAAAAGACAGCATACGACTTGCTTTTAGAACAGACAGACCCGGAACTGGTGAATTTTGAGTTTGATTCTTATTGGGCGACGGAAGCTGGCGTGGATGTACCGGAACTGATGGAACGTGTGGGAATACGGATGAAGCTGTATCATATCAATGACCGGGGAACACGTATGAGAGGACCAGGAGGACAGATTTTAAAATCAGACAGCATGGAACTGGGATATGGCAATATGAATCTGACGAAATTAGTGGACATCGCACAGAAAAATGGAGTAGATGCTGTGATATTGGAAAGCCATAAAAACTGGGTGGAGAAGTCCCCGGTGAAGTCTTTCCAGCTTAGTGCGGCGTTTATGAATAAATATGTGGTACAATTAAAGGAAGGCAAAGCTTATCCGAAATAATGAATGACGAAAAAAGCCGATTCTGTATTTGGTAAAGGATTGAGACAAATGGGGATAGAGCAATATTTATCCAGAGGAGTTTGGTGGCTGCTTAAAATTGAAAGAAAGGTGTGGAGGAAATGGAAGGGTATGTTGTGAGAACATTGTGCTAAGATAAAAAAGAAAACATTTATTCATTAATCTATAGCAACAGAGAGTTGCTTGTTTTTTGAATTGATAATGGTATGATATATGTGAGGTGATGATTATATGGAAACAAAGAATATTATTTATGAACTCCGGACTAAAAAAGGATTATCACAAGATGAGCTTGCGGAGAAGGTTTATGTTACCCGTCAGGCTGTGTCTCGCTGGGAAACCGGTGAAACCGTGCCAAATACGGAAACATTGAAGCTGTTGTCAAAGTTATTTGACGTTTCTATCAATATGCTTTTGGGTTCTCCAAGGCAATTGATTTGCCAATGTTGTGGTATGCCGCTTGATGATTCTTCTGTCAGCAAAGAAATTGACGGTACATTTAATGAAGAATACTGTAAATGGTGCTATTCTGATGGTAAATTTGCATACACAAGTATTGAAAAATTAATTGATTATCTCGCTGAACATATGCCAAATGAAGATTGGTCTTCGGAGCAAGTTCGTGCTTATTTTGAAGTACAGTTGCCGAAACTAAAACATTGGCAAACGCAAAAGGAAGAAATATGACACTTTTTTCTCAGAGACATTAAAGTCTATGCCGGAACACCCAGGATAGGAAAATCGGAAATTGCAGAGGAGGAAAGATATAGATGGAACTCATAAGAATAACAGAAGAAAATCTTGAAGCAGAGCATATTTGCTGCGCCGTTTCCAATAACAAGGATTGCCAAGTGATTTCAAAAAAATCTTGGCTAAAAGACAGATTTGATGAGGGACTTGTTTTTTTGAAAGGTAATGTAAGAGGAAAATGTTTTATAGAATACATTCCCGCAGAATATGCCTGGGCACCGGTTGAAGCGAGCGGTTATATATATATTGATTGTCTTTGGGTATCGGGGCAATTTAAAGGTAAAGGTTATTCTAATCTTCTTTTGGAAGAATGCATAAAAGACAGCAGAAACAAAGAGAGAGAAGGGCTTGTAATCTTATCCTCTAAAAAGAAAATGGGATTTCTTGCAGATGCTGAATATCTTAAATACAAAGGATTTGAAACCGTTGATACGGCAAATCCATATTTTGAGCTGATGTATCTGCCGTTTAATAAAAATGCGGATAAGCCATGCTTTACAAAATCTGTCAAGGAACATCAAAATATGCAAAACGGCTTTACCTTATATTATACAAACCAATGTCCGTTTACAGCTAAGTATGTCCCGATTCTTGAGGGGATAGCCAAAAGTAGAAATGTGGACTTTCGAGCAATTCATATTCTCACAAGAGAGCAGGCTCAAAATAATCCTGTTCCGTTTACAACATTTGGTTTGTTTTATAACGGAGAGTTTATTACTCACGAAATACAGTCCGAAAAGAAAGTTGAAAAAATTCTTGCGGAAAGGGGGCAGATTAAGCGAAAATGAAATCCATACAGAAATGAGCAAAAAAGACAATCACATAAAAATTTGTGGTTGTCTGATTTTTTCTATAACATTTGTTTACTGTTTCACGACTTTCTTAATGCTTTTAATGCCAAAACCATGTCTTCCTTTATCTGATTTATGGGAAATGGGAAATCCACTTTGATCGTACAGGGGTGTATTTCTGCAGGAATTTATAACTATTATAACGATAAAAGGTGAATTTTCCTTTTTTTGTACTGTAAGCTCAATAAAAGAACTCGGGATTTTTTCTGCTGATTCCACTGCATTGTCCAATAAGTTACAGAATAAGGATGCTAAATCATGCTGATAAATATTTTGAACAGAATTGCTTCTAATATCAGCCTGGAAAGCGATATGCTTGTCATTACACTGGCGCTGATAGCGGCAAAGAATCGCATTCAGTATTTCATTATCACAAACTCGTGAGGTTTCTTTTAAGTCAGAAGAATTTTTTGAAAGAAGCATTATGTAATATTCAACAGAGTCGGATTCTTTTTGGAGCAGTAGCTGCATATCGATAAATTCCCGGGCTTTTTTTCTTTACACAGATGAGCTAAGAAATAAATAGTTGCAAAAAAGAAAATTTTGCTAAATACTGTGTAAAAAACAAGTCCGACACCCGCATTAGTAAGAAAATGTGGAGGAAATCTTGACATAATTCCAAAAACATCAAGTTCTGATATTCCCATAATTGCGGTGAGCATAGCGGAGTGAAATAATACAAACATCAATTTAAGCTTAAACTGTGTGTAAAGAAAGAGGGCGTTTATAATAAAAAGCAAATAACATTAAGTCCTGTTTGCTCAAATAAAGATAAAAAACTGCATTGCATAAAGGGTGCGCAACAATACCAGCCTTATTTGGCCAGAACGACTCGGGATAAAAAGACTGGACGTGTAGTCTAAACAGTTACAAATTGAGGAAGTGAATGCCTATATAAATGGTTTGAGGAAGGATATCACTGGAATAAAAAAAGGTATAGATTTTGAATATAATCATGGATTGGCACGAGAAACAGCTTTTTGCTATTAAGAGCAATTTTATCATCAAATTAACTAAGCCTGGAAAAAACCTATTTGGCGCTTACCTTTGTTATCTATTTAAGAGAAGCCAAATGTATTTATTAAAATTGTCTATCAAAGAATATAGTGAAATTAATATAAATGTTAAATGGTACTGAACGGCCTGTAGCTTTTGGAATTAAAGAGCAAGGGGACAAAAAAGCAGAGATAGTTCATTCACTGGCAAAATGGAAACGTATGGCATTAAAACAGTACGGGTTTAATGTGGGAGAAGGACTTTATGCGGATATGAATGCAATTCGGCGAGAGGAATGTACAGATAACATTCATTCAATATACGTGGATCAATGGGATTGGGAAAAAATTATTTCTGAGGAAGAAAGAACTAAAGAAAATTTGGAACAAATTGTAAATAATGTGTATAAGGCGTTAAAAGTAACTGAGGACTATATGGCATATGAATATGATTACATTGGTAGGGTTTTGCCGGATCATATTAAATGTATTACTTCTCAAGAGTTGGAGGATAAATATCCTGAATGTACTCCTAAAGAAAGAGAATATAAAATAGCAAAACTTTGTGGAGCGGTATTTATAGAACAAATTGGTGATATACTCAAATCAGGGGAACGGCACGACGGGCGTGCCCCTGATTATGATGATTGGAAACTAAATGGCGATATACTAGTTTATTATCCGGTGTTAGATATTGCATTGGAGCTTTCTTCTATGGGAATTAGAGTTGATGAGAAGGCTCTTAAAGAGCAACTTACTAAATCAGGATGTGAGATTCGAACAAAATTATCTTTTCAAAAATTCAGACTTCTATTTGGCCCAATGAAGTTAGAGCAGAAGCCAAAAAACATGATATTATCTTATTATAATTGTTTTATCTGGATGAGAAGAAAAGCCAGCACCAGATTGCAGATGTATACGAAGTTTCATCCAAGTGATACTTTAACTCTTTTTGTGTTATATTTCCCATACGTTCTATCCGGCCAGGCCACCGGTAATAACAGCCTTTGTCGCTGCGATGACGGATTCAGCATAGCTCTGATTTTGGAAATCAGTACACCAGCATGGAATTTGAAAGCTGTGTGGCTGGCAAAGGAATGCTGCATTCTATCAGTCGCAAGGGAAATCCTTATGACAATGCATGTATTGAATCCTTCCACTCAGTATTGCAGAAAGAAGAAATTTTTGCAGGGGAGGAGCTGAGCATTTTAGTATCTGCCGGCTGGATGGACAACCGGTATGATGAGACAATCTCACGCTTTGAGGATACCTATGATGTGACTGTAGACTTACAGACCATTCCTGCAGACCAGTATGCGGACCTTCTGCAGTCCAAGCTGGCTACTGATTCCTGCGCAGATATTTTCTGGATTCAGTCAAATCCCTTTGCTATTGAATCCGTAATCGTTGACCCGGAAAAATACTGCATCGACTTCACAGGCGCTGAGTGGGAATCTAAAATCCCGGAGGCAAGACTGGATGCCTGTAAGTATAACGACAAGCTGTACGGCCTGCAGCTATGGCACAATTCACCGGAGTATGTAATGCTTTATAATAAGACCTTATTCGAGGAAAATGAGTGGGAAGTTCCTGCCAATTATGAAGAGCTGAAGGCTCTCTGTGCAGAGATTCTGGATGCAGGCATCACGCCATGGTTTATGCCGGGTGCGGACGGATGGCGGCATCAGCTTGCGTTCTTCCAGATCGGCGGCGTTTATGAAGAAGCACAGCCTGGCTTATACGATGCATTAAACAACAACACAGCAACCTTCGCAGACAACGGGAAGATGCTTGAGGTTCTGGAACAGTTTAAAGAGTTCTCAGATGCAGGATACTTCGGAGAAGACTGGATCGGAACAGACAGCACCAATATGTCCAACGAGTTCGGTGACAGAAGCTGTGCGATGGCTCTTGAAAACTCCAGCTTTATTAAACAGATTCAGGAAGATACAGGTACGGAGGATGAATTTGGCTTATTTATTGAGCCGTTTGGAGACAACACCTGGTTCCCGGCAAGCCCGGCAGGTCCTACTATGTTCGGTTACAACGGAACAGAGCATCCGGAACTTGTAAAAGAGTTCTTCAATTTTGTAACACAGACCGAGAGCTTACAGGAAATTCTGGACAACTCTCCTGCATATACAAATATTCATGTAAATGACGATGCAGTAGAACAGCACTGGCTGCCGGTGGAAGAAGAATTTATGGCCGGCATTCCGGTAGAAAAAATGTCTGTTTCCGTACTTCAGAACGGCACCAAGTACACCAATGACTACTGGACACAGTTCGGCCAGGATTTGGTAGCTTACTGCCTGGGAGAAATGGAAGCGAATGAAGTTCTTGCCAACATGGATACAAACCGTGCAGAGGCGGCAAAGGTAACAGGAGACGAAGCCTGGAAATAAAGTGTCTGACAGGTATCAGTTATTGGCAATTGGCGGTGCGGAGGAAATTTCCTTCGCACTGTTCATTCCACGCAAAAAAGGAGGTATTTCTGTGAATAAAAAGAAAATATATCCACAGTAGTTTTTAATCCTGCCCCTGGCAATGTATGTTATATTTTTTCTTCTTCCCAGTTTTATGGGTATCGCTTATTCCTTTACTGACTGGAATTCCAGAAGCGTATTGGATGGAACGCATTTTGTAGGGCTTCAGAATTACATAGAGATTTTTACATCTGACAAAGACTATTTATCAGGAATCGAACATACCCTGATGTTTACGGTGGTATCCAATATCGTAAAGCTGATTCCGGCGCTTTTAATTGCCATTATGCTTCAGGAGGGACTGCGGGGCAGGGGCTTTTACCGTACCGTGATGTACCTTCCCTCTATTCTGCCCTTCGTAATCATCGGTTTGATTTTTAAATCTGTTCTGAATTATAACAATGGTCTAATTAATGAGCTTTTAGAGCTTGCCAATCTTGGATTTTTAAAACAAAAATGGATTTCTGATTTAGGTATGGTATGGAAATCTATCATTGGTGTGGATGCATGGAGAGGTATTGGTTATGTTATGACTATTTTCCTTGCAGGTTTAAATACCATTCCCAAATCTTATTATGAGGCTGCACAGATTGACGGCGCCAACTTCTGGCACAGACTTCGTTATGTGACACTGCCGATGCTGACCGGTTCCATTATGATCAACCTGGTATTCGGAATCACTTACGGCTTAAAAGTATTTGATATTATTTATGTTTTGACAAATGGCGGCCCCGGCCATGCGACAGAGGTTATGACTACTTACGCATTCCAGCTTTATTCCAGGGGCCAATACGGAATGTCCACAGCGCTGAATACAGTGCTGCTGGTGATCACGGCAGTTGTAGGAGTATTTATTGTAAAGACATTAGGCAAACAGGAGGTGCAGCAACGACGAAGAAGAGAGCTCAAAACATTTTAAAGCATCTTGTCTGTATCTTGCTTTGCCTCACAGTAATTGTTCCTTTTTATATGGTGTTTATCAACTCCTTTAAGACGAAGGCAGAGGCAGCCCGCATGAGCCTGTCTCTTCCTACGGAGTGGGTATTCAGCAATTATGCAGAGGTTATTGAAAAGGGCGATTTGATTCAGGGCTTTACCAACAGTCTGCTCTATGCACTGGCAGCAACTACTCTCGGCGTTTTGCTCTGTGCTATGGCAGCCTTTGTACTGTGCCGGAAACGTACAAAGCTAAACACATTTTTATACTATTTTGTACTCTGCGGACTGTTTTTTCCGGTAAACTACGTAACCCTGGTGCGGGTGCTGACAACAGCGCATCTGAATGATACACGTACCGGTATTGTTCTGGTATTTACCGGCGCTATGATTCCGTTTTGTATTTTTACCATTCGCAACTTTGTGATATCTGTTCCGGTGGAACTGGATGAGGCAGCGGTAATTGACGGGGCTGGCCCGGTGAGCTTATTTTTTAAAGTTATCATGCCCCTGCTTAAGCCTACCATGGCTACCTGCTTTATTCTTCAGCTTATGAGTGTTTGGAGTGATTTCCTTACCCCCTTATATCTGTCCGGCAAAAGTAAGCTGTTTCCTATGACCATGGCTGTGTACCAGTTCTTTGGAAAAAATAAAAGCTACTGGAACTATATTTTTGCAGACATTGTGCTTACGTGTATTCCGGTTATGATTGTCTATATGATCGGCCAGAAATACATTGTAGGAGGCATGACCTCCGGTGCAGTAAAGGAATAAGCAATATGAGATTAGCACAAGAGAACCCGCAAAAAGACTCGGAGAGGCATATCCTGTGGGAAATAGGAAAATGGGAGCCGTGGTTTACGGCTCCTTTCCTTTTCTTCAGCTAAAAAATCCCAATACAAACGTCACTGCCATAATAACAAAAGGTATATATACGGCATAGTCCCGAGCTGTGGAGTTCTGATTGAAATGCAGCTTTACAATCCGCAGCTTTGCAATCAGTCTAAAGCAAAAATACCCTATGATTGTGCCTGCTACATTTGTGAGAAGGTCGTCTATATCTGTTGCTCTATATAATGTAAATAACTGAACAAATTCAATGAGAAAGGAAAGTCCAAGGCCAATAAAAAATGTATTCTTTGCACGTTCAAATGTTCTGCTTATAAGCGGACACAAAAATCCTAACGGAATAAAAAGGAAAATATTCAAAACGAAACTTAAATGAATTCCATCGCTTAAAGGCATAAGGTTTATATTCGGATTGAAGAACGCTTTTCCTGATTGTGACAGTCTTATATATTCGCGAAGTGTAGGAATACCTACGATATGTGTCAACATTACACATAAGTAGTAATACATCGCCAATGACAGAATAGATGTTTTAACTTTAGGGATACTGCTGTCTTTTCTGAAAATTACAACTAATAAAATACCGATAAAGATAATCCCCAACAAAAAAACGGGTTCAATCAACAATAAGTCTATGATATCGTCAAGCAGGCCGATTTGAATTTCCTCACTTGATTGACTATTTGATACAAAATCCATTTACAAAATTCCTCCTTATAACATTTTGAGCTTGCTGTAAACAGAATAACAGATTCCTTTTAAAATCTTTCTACAAAAATTCAAATTATTTGTTAAATTTTTAAGCATTTGCTGCGGTAATTGAACAGATATTGAAATGGCTTCAAATGAATGAAAACCGATGGCATCCACGAACAATCGCCTGTACCATCGGTTTATCAGATTCAAGGTTTTGTGGCAGAATTAAGCTGTTCCGGCTTTTTTGGCTGGTAACTGAATCCGGCCGAAGGCAATCCATTGCCGATAAGAGCTACATAATTAATTACATTTGCAACATAGTTCAGTAAATTATGCATTGTGTTCCCTCCTTTTTATTTTTGAAATTAAAATTAATATTACCGTACTTATGGTTGATTCCATGGCAATCATCGAGTATGTTGTTGAGATAGGAAGCAAACTCATCATAACGTATAAAAGGATTTCAAAGCTCAACAATAAAAAAAACTGTCTTTTTAAAGAGGAATTTATTTTTCTGACAGGTACAACAAATAAATATATTACAGAAAATAAATAACATAAAAATAGAGTTAAATAAAAAGTTTTGTGAATTATTATTAATTGTGTAAGAAGCAATTCACAAAGAAATAAAGTGTTAGTGAATAAAAAGCATTTTCCATAAGTAGGCGCATGGTAACCCCCAACATAAAATCTGGGTATTGCAAAGTACCCTATGAATATGAAACCTGACAAAACAGTTTTGAATAGTAAGGACGTCATGATTATCACAAAAGCTGTTATAAAAGTTGAATAAAAAAGCTGGAATCCGTAAAGGTATACTTCTTTTTGCTCCGTTTCGATAATCCTGTGCCGTATTAATAAATTTGTACTTTTTTCAGAAATATACTGCAACATAGTTTTTCACCAATCTTAAAAAAGTATATCACAAAATAATTCAGATAAACAAAAAAGACCTTAAATTGTAAAAAAATGACTTATAGAAAAATAGTGACTGTCATATTTTTACAATTTAAAGGCACATAAAAAAATCAAATAAAAATATGTTATCATGTGTTCGGAAAAATATTTAACACCAATCGCATGTTTTCTAAAACATATTGTTTTTGTATAGGGGTTAATAAGGTTAACATTTCAATGATTTCCTGGGAGTAACGGTCAGAATTTATATTATTTATATCCAAGAAATCACAGAGAAGGAGTTCAAGGCCTGAGTCGAGAACCTCAGATATATCAATTAGGCGCTCAATACTGACCATATGTTGACCTCTTTCTAAGCTGCTTATAGTAGACCAGGAAACACCAGCCATTTCTGCTAATTGTTCTTGTGTAAGTCCTTTAAGTAGCCGGGCTGCTTTTACACGTGCGCCTATTTTAAGTCCAAAATCAGTTGTTGGCATTTTAATAACCTCCTTTGTTGACTAGTTTAGCAGTATTTGCAAAAATGTTGTATTGAGTAAAATGCTATATACTTTACAAATATGATATATACTATTAATAATATTACTGGTATATTATGGAAGGAGGGCACATGCAGTTGAAAAGACCAGAAAAGTTCTCAAATGAAGTTGAGGCGATAAAGTTGGCGTTAGGTACAATTCAGTATAGTGGTGGTTCTGTTAAGAATACATTTGTGCTGTGTCTGAAAAAATATCTTGAATTATATGGAACTACGGATGATGATATGTATTTAAATAATGCGTTATTGCATATGCAGGCATTTTTTGAAATGGGATTTGCCTATGAAGAATTTCCGGTCTTGTTTGATGAAATATTGAGTAAGGCTGGTTTTTTGAGAGCAGAGGTATTTCCTAAAAGATTCTATCAGGCAAATAAGGTAAAGCTTATCAGGGGACAGGTCAGGAATATGATACATAGATGGTCGCCGTCAAAATATCATTCTTTATCCATAAACGACGTTGTGGATGATATTATAAAAAAAGTAAAAGAAAAGGAAATAGGCTGTTACTTTTATCACAGTAATCAAAACCCCAAAAAAAATAATGATGATTTATATGAACTGGTTATATCTGAGGAGGAAATATTTTTTTATGATGTTGCCAGAAAAAAATATTATATATTTGTGGAGTAAACGAACATAATAGCGGTGTATTTGTTTACGGAGTGGAGGAAAAAATGACTTTGAAAATTGCAATTGTAGATGATGAATTAATGTTTCTGGATTATATACAGCAGATAGTACATAGTTATTTTGCCAGTAAAAAAATAGTGGCAACCATTGATGTATTTCAGAGTCATGAACTTCTTTTGTATGAATTGGATGAGGATATCTATTATGATTTATTTCTGTTTGATATAGAAATGAAGAATGGAAGTATGAACGGCATGGAGACGGCTAAAAGAATTCGGGAAAGAAACAGAAGTGCAATTATTATATTCATCACATCCCATATGAAATATACTTTAGATGCTTTTAAGGTTTCAATATTCCGATATTTACCGAAAGAAGATTTGGAGTGCCGTCTGGTAGAGGCACTGGAAGATGTGCTTTACAAATTGAAGGAAAGAGAAAAGGAATTTTATTCGATAGAGACCATTACTAAATATATCAAGCTGTATTATGCAGATATCTACTATATCTATAAGGTCGGAAAATATTCCATTTTCTATTCAACTATCGGAGAGTATAAAGTTCGAAAAAGCCTGGCTACAGTTTATACTGAATTGAATTCCGTGGAGTTTATATTTGTTGAGAGAGGGTTTATTGCCAATATTACACATGTAGATCGTATGGAAGATGAAAAAATATTTATGGATAATGGCATTGTTTTGAAAGTAGGCAGACCACAGGTGCATTCTGTTAAGGAAAAAATAGCGGAGTATTGGGGAGAGCACACATGATTATCTTATATAATGTGATTGAATGTTTTGTTTCTTTTGTAGAAACGTATGTATGCTATCTCTTTCTCAATTTATTTTTTGAGAATCGATTGAAACAAAAAATAAAATCAACAATGGTGTTATTGTGTTCGTTGGCTATAACGGTCTGCATTTTTTTTAATAATCAAATCAGCTTATTTTCAAATTTTTTATTACTTTTTGTCATTATAATAATAAGTATATCCACAAAATTTCTATTTAAAACAGGTTTTGTCCGGGGGATAACGTTTGTAGGCGTATATTATTTGGGAATTACCATACTTGACTTGTTTGCAATATTTATTATCAGTATTTTCACAGGAGAGGAATATGTCGGCGCGTTTTTGCTGGAAGGACCTGGGCTGTATAGAAGCATTTTTATTTGTACAATGAAACTTATATTAGTCTTATTTTACAACTTTCTGAGAAATAAAAAAATTAATTATAAATTTCTTATAAAATATTGGCCGGTTTGGTTAACGTTTTGTATGATTGGCTATAGTGCATTGTTTTATTTCCAGCAATTTGCAATCAGAGGAATTACAGATCTTTTAGCCGTAAATTGGTTGCTTTTTCTAGTTATTCTAATTATGTTTTTACTTTTATTTTATATGTACATGAATTATAGGGATTTTAAAGAGAAAAGCGCTATAATAAATGTTAGAAATGATGTGTTAGAAAAAAGCTATGCACATATTCAGAAGTTATATAAAGATAATGGACATGTATTGCATGATTTTAAAAACCATATAGCTGTTATAACAAATTATATAAAGAAGTCAGAAAATGAAAAGGCATTAAAATATATTGAAAATATTATACAGCCAATCCATAGAATTGAGAGTACCATATGGTCTGGTATTGAGATTGTCGATATTATATTAAATTGTAAAATGGCTGAGGCTGAAGCAAATCATATAAAAATGGATATGGATATTTTGATTGCACCATCCAAAATAACAGATGCGGACTTCTGCACAATATTGTCTAATCTTTTGGACAATGCAATCGAGTCTGCTATAAAGGATTCGGAAGAAAAGCGATATATCAAATTTACCATGAAATCCATAGATAGTATGCTGCTTATAAAAGTAAAAAATAATATGATAGAGGCTCCAAAATTGTCTGACTCTTTAAAACCTGAGACTACAAAAAAGGATGAAAAAGGCCATGGCATCGGGCTGGAAAGCGTAGAATTTTGTGTAAATAAGTATGGCGGAAATATGAAATTTGAGCTGGGGAAAGACTACTTCAAAGTGCAGGTCTTTTTGCTTTCGGTTTAATGCGGTCTAATTTCTGCAATTTACGGTCAGTATAAGTCGTATCGAAGGAAATATGGTAATTATTTTAGTATTAAATGGGAAGGAGCTATGATTTATGCCAGGAGAGGAGTACAAAAATCATTTTAGCGTGGTCGGAAACTTGCAGGATGAAATTGCTGAGGTAAAAAAATTAAGCAATGGAACGAATAACGAAGTTGTAACACTGACAGTTGAGTGCAGCGCATTCTTTACTCTTGTTTGCTGCTGACAACTGAAGCGGGGGTGGATAATCAAAATATCTGCCCCTTTTTTGGGGGAATGCAATGAATAATGATGCCAATTTATATGAAAGAAAGTATTTAAACATCGCTGGTGAATTGAATAGCGATATGGTGAATTATTGGACTGATTTAATAGGAAAATCAGGGGTAAACTATATAAAAAAGAAATGGCCCTCCGTACTGAGTGATAAATGTGAATATAGATCACAGATATCTGATTTTAAGTATAGTAAATTAAAAGCATATTATGCCAGTCATGAAATTGTAGAGAATGAAGATATTGTAAAGCACTATAAAAATAAAAATTTGGGATGCTTTTTTTATGATATTTTAACATTAGCATATCACGCTGTCAGACAAAAGAATAATTGTGGAAAAATTAAGATAGGAGAGTGTGTTTATTTCAGTTATCTGGATGCAGTTTACGATAAGCTTATCCTGGCTGCTGCAAGATCAATAATATTGGATATGAACTTATGGGAGAAAAGTCATCCTTTTGTGGGTACCGCTGAGGAGGCATATCTTAATTATTGCGAATTATTCCTCTCTAAACGTGAATATCGCCTTGCGTTTTATAACAAATATCCTGCGGTCTTCAGGAGTGTATTGGAAATAGTAATATTCGCCAGTGATAATTTTAATATGCTTGTTGAAAGAATAAATAAAGATAAAAATGCGATTAGGGACGAATTGTGTGGGGGAAAATGCTTCCATGAGGTAACCGGACTAAGCGTCAGACTTTCCGATTCGCATTGCGGAGGAAATTGCGTCCAGAAGATGAAGCTTGACAATGGTTGGACGATAGTATATAAGCCGCACTCAATAAAAAATGAAACTGCATATCAGCAGATAGTGTCTTGGTTTGGAAAAAATTGCGGAATTAATATGTATTCCTATAAATACATTGAACAGGAAGAATATGGGTGGACAGAATATGTGTGTCAGATGCCATGTAAAGATCAGGAGGAAGTTAAAAGGTATTATAGCAGGATAGGAATCCATGCCTTTGTTTGTTTTTTGTTGAATACATCCGATATCCATGCGGAAAATCTCATTGCACATGGAGAATATCCCGTGATTGTTGATATGGAAACAATCGTTTCTCCTGTTATGAGTGCTGGGACGGATAGTTTAGATAATAAAATAAAAAACCTGATTCAGCAATCGGTTTTGCATTCTGGGCTATTCCCCTTTTATATATGGTCCCGGGATCAGCAGGCAGGAGTTGATATAAGCGCGATAAATGGCGGATTTGGCCAGATTTATCCTGTCAGGGTGCCGGCTGTTGTAAATCCTTTCCGCATTGACATGAAGATTAACTACGTTAATGCTGTCAGCAATGCCAGTCGTAACCTGGCGTATGCAGGAAATGACTTTATGATTCCGGGTGAATTTGAGAAACAAATTCTTTTGGCATTCAAAAAATCATACCAGATTGCTCTTGATAATAAAGCCTGGGTGCTGCGGATGTTCAATAGACTTTCAAATATGAAAATCAGGCTTGTGCTTCGAAATTCGCAGCAATATGCTATGTTATTATCCTCATCTTTTCATCCGCAGTTAACGACGGATGAAATAAACCGGCAGATGCTTTTTTATGGGTTATATGGTATGGAACAGAGGTGCAATGAAATTGTGCTGGAGTCAGAAGTAAAAGATTTATTGCAAGGGGATATACCATATTTCTACTATTATGCGGATAATAGAAATTTATATAATTCAAAAAATGAAAAAATAGAAAATTTTTTTGAAGGAGCTATAATAGAACAGCTTTTAGAGCGTTTTCAGTCCATGGATGAAAAAGATATGAGCCGGCAATGTATTTACATACAGGTTTCATTAGGTATGACCAAATATGCAGAATTAAAATGCAGATACCGGGAATCTGCGAAGTGCCGGTGTAAAGCTCCGGTGACTAAAGAGCGCAGTGTTGCATTAGCGGCTAAGTATGGAGATTTTTTAATAAATACGGCAGTTTATAATAAAGAAAAGACAGATGTCAACTGGGTTGGGATTAAGGTGCAGGGCGGCAATCGAAGAGACTGGCATTTAACACCACTGAATTTGTATTTTTATGAAGGAAAAAGCGGTGTTGCATTTTTTCTTCATGTGCTAAGTACGCTGGTGCCGGGGCGTTATGAAAGGATATGTGATATATTAGATCAGAGCTTTTTTCGGCATACGAATCAAATGCTGACGGAGGAATACGGTAAGAAAGAAGTAAATACGGGTGCTTATTATGGCGAAGCTTCGATTCTGTATCTGTATGAATTATGTTACAGTCTGCATAAGAAAGAACAATATCTAAAATATTGCGAAAAACAGGCTGGAGTTATAAAAAAATACTTTAAAAATGACAGAAGGTATGATTTCCTTTCAGGAAATGCCGGAGCTATTATTACAATAATCAATCTGTATGACATGACCGGAAAAGAGAAATATTTATCGTTGGCTTTAGAAATGGGCGAATATTTATTGCAGCATAGTACTCAATTAACCAGGGGAATTGGATGGAGGAATGATGTTAATCCATATTTTTTAGCAGGCTTATCTCATGGGAACAGTGGATTTGCATTAGCTTTCGCGTATCTGTATAACCGGGCCGGGGATAAGAGATATCTTGATGTAATTTGTAATATTCTTGCTTATGAAGATACCTTATATAATGCCCAAATGAATAATTGGATGGACCTTCGTGGTAAAGAGTCAGATGAATACAAAGATATTAGTGCATGGTGTCATGGAGCAGCAGGTATATTGCTGGCAAGGCTGAAGTTATTGGAATTCTTGAAAGACACAGAGCTTGAAAAGGCCATATTGGAGGACATGAAGCATGCTGCTGAAAAATTGCTGAAGATGCAGCTTCTAAAAGGAAATTGCCTATGTCATGGGAATTTGGGAAATATTAATATTATGGAAGCATATGGAAAACAGATGAACAGGTCTGATGCCAAAGTACTTTCAAGCTGCATGTTTGAGAGGGTTATAGGCTTAATTGAAAAAGATAAATTAAAATTTACAGATGTATGCGAACAATACAATCCAGGAATTATGATTGGCGCAACCGGAATATATTATGGAATATTAAAACATTGTATGGATTTTTTGCCACAAATATTACTTTTGGATATTTAACTGGAATTTAAGTTGGAACTGCGTTCCTGTTTCGTAGAAATAAGCTTCGCCGGGAATGGCTTACCCTGTAAGGCCGGCAGCGAAAGGAGGAAAACAAATGAATTTTTTTGCGGTATTTATTAAGAAGGAATATATAAGGAATGTGGAAGTCTTTATGGGACCGGAGGACATGGTCAAGCATCCGGAAGAAACCGGGGATGATACCAAATGGAAGGAAAAGGAAATTACCGGGTACTGCGGACTGTACTTAGGGGAAAATCAGGAAAAAGCCTGTGAATATGCGGCAGAGGAACACGGATATCCGGTGGATGCTCTGTGGGCTGAAAATATCAGCAAGGTTGTTCAGGGTAATTTCACCGAATTGGTTGAGCATATAAAAAATGGAATGGCATGAAGGGACGGGCTGCTTTGGCAGCCCGTTTTTGTGTGGAGAAACAGAGTCGCATGTTTTCTTAAATGTTATAATGCGGCTCATCATTGTGTTCAGCTTTGTCATTTATATCTGGATATTATTCAAAAAATAATGTCAGAAAAATACTGTTTGCAGACAAAATAACACAAAATGTAAGTTGTGATATAAAGTATATTAAGGCACAAAAATAAAATTAGTTGTGCTTGAAAGGAGAAAATTCTGCAATAAAACCACTAAAAATTCAATGTTGTTTAATGATGAAAGGAGAGTTATTACGATGAATGTTATGATTACTGGAGTAACTGGATTTGCAGGAAGTTATCTGGCTGAATATTTGGTAAATAAGCCGGATGTTAATGTTTTTGGATTAAAAAGATGGAATAGTCCGTTGGAAAATATCTATTCTGTAATGGACAAAATCAATCTAATAAACTTTGATTTAGGTGATCCTCATTCTATTTATCGTGCTGTGAAAGAAGTTAAACCGGATAAAATTTTCCATCTTGCCGCACAATCTTATGTTCCGATGAGTTTTAAGGCTCCTATTGATACGATGAGAGCAAATGTTTTTGGAACTATTAACCTGTTGGAAGCAGTATTGGAAAATGGATTAGATCCTGTGATCCATGTATGTACTTCTTCAGAAGTATACGGTCAGGTTACTCAAGAGGATCTTCCGATTGATGAAAGTACACCATTTCGTCCGCAGAGCCCATATGGAGTAAGTAAAGTTGCTGAAGATATGCTTGCATATCAATACTATCAGACCTATGGCTTAAAAATTGTAAGAACACGTTCATTTACCCATACGGGTCCCCGCAGTAAGCAAGTATTTGTTGCGCCGGCATTTGCAAAGCAGATTGCCGAAATTGAATTAGGAGTAAAGAAAGATAATACGGTTTATGTAGGCAATCTGGATTCTGTGCGGACATTTCTTGATATTAGAGATATGGTTGAAGCTTACTGGATGCTTACGGAAAAGGGAACGTATGGTGAAGCCTATAATATCGCAGGTGATTATACATGTACGGTTGGTGAAATGCTGAATGTATTACTTACAATGACAGAAGTAAAACCTGAGATAGTCGTAGATCCTGAATTATTACGTAAATCTGATGTTACATTACAGGTTCCGGATACGAGAAAATTTAAAGCAGCTACCAATTGGACACCAAGAATTGAATTTAAAGAAACATTGTCAGATATATTGAACTTTTGGCGTGAGCAGGTTCGCAGAGAAAATCAATAATAAAATAATTGGAATCAGAAAAAAGGAGAAATAATGGTACCACAAACATATTATATTGCCGAAATAGGAAAAGCATGTAATGGAGATTTAGACTATTGCTGGAAATTATTAAACGAATGTAAGAGAGCAAAAGTAAACGGTGTTAGATTTCACCATTATTTTTTGGAGGAGAGTGTTCATTCAAGCCTGCTTGACCAAAATTCCTCAACTGAGCGTACATGGTCTTTTAAGCTTAAATTGCCTTTTGAAAATGAAGTGTTATTTTCAGAGGAGGGATACAAAATCATCCTTGAATGGTGTCAGGATCTGGGGTTGGATTTTATTGCTACGCCATGGGATATTGAATCATATAATCTCTTTAAACGCATAGGTGTAACAGATTTTAAAATACATTCTATGAATGCAATGAATATTCCGTTATTGGAAAAAGTTGCGGAGGGCAGCTCAAAGCTCTATATATCAACAGGAAGTCTATCTGAGGAACAGATTGGAACTCTGACTGAAAAGTTTCATTTAAAGTCTCGGAATGATGTTATTCTTTTGCACGCAGTATGCGCATATCCGGCACCGGAAACTGTTATAAATATGCGTGCAATGCAATCCCTGCGAAAATTTACAGATAAAGTTGGATATTCAAGTAATGACTTATTAGACGCTGCCATTCTGACGGCTGCTGCATTAGGAGCTGATGTGATTGAAAAACATATCCATTTGACTGACACAGATCAGGTAATCCATAAAGCCTCAATCAGTATCGATAAGTATGCGAATCTTATTGCCAAAGCAAACCAGATCAGCATGCTTTTAGGTATTGATAAAAAGCATGAATCAAGAGGAGAAATGATAAATCAGGAAATACTATCGAAAAGTGTCGTCCTGAAAAATGATGTGAAAAAAGGGGAAATTTTAGATGAAAGGAACTTAACATTACAATTGCCTTCAAAAGGAATCAATGCGAAGCAATGGTATAATGTTGTAGGAAAAAGGGCTGCTCATAATTTAACCAAAGGG
Source organism: uncultured Blautia sp. (assembly GCA_900551075.1). Lineage (GTDB taxonomy): Bacteria > Bacillota > Clostridia > Lachnospirales > Lachnospiraceae > Blautia_A. Next base: position 69,618 of record URVB01000008.1, read on the forward strand.
AATTATCTTTTTACAAGAGATATGCTGGAACAAGATAATGAGCATAGAAAATTGTTAGCAGAAGGCTGTGATGAGGATAGAATCTTTATACCTGGAAAATTAGGGATTGTTGCCAGGTTAACTGACATAGAACAAATAACTAAGGGAAGGAATATTGATTACGTAGAAGTACATTATGCTGCAAGTGATTTAGACAAAGAAGATTATTGCAAAGACTATGACCTGGACCTGGTTGTACATTTCCCGGAATATGCGAATGGCAGGATGTTAGACCTTTGCTCCTACGATGAAGATTTAAGAAAATTTTCTATTGAGGTTATTAATAGGGTTATGCAAAAGGCAAGGGAACTTAAGCCGCATTTTAAAAGATGCAGGGGCGACCTGAAATTTGTTTTACACCCAGGTGCAATGACGTTTCCCAAGCTTTTGGATAATCCCAAAAAGCAGGCTGATTTATTTGCTGATTCGTTAAGCAGGTTAGACTCTGCGGGACTGGAAGTCTTAGTGGAAAATATGTTGTCGTTTGCATGGTTCTTAGACGATGACTGGTCGGCACATCAGGGGTTAAATAACTCGTTCATGGATGCAGATGATTTATATGATTTTTGTACAACATATAATTATGGAATGTGTTTGGATCTTTGTCATGCAAAATTGTATACAAGCAATACCGGAAAAAGTCTTCTGGAATATATGAAAAAAGTTAAGCCTATTGTGAAACATCTTCACTATTCGGATTGTGTTGGGATTGATGGAGAAGGCTTGCAAGTCGGTGATGGAGACATAGACTGGGGCGAAGTGTGTGAAGTTTTTTATGATCACAAGTACGGCTGGACTCCAGAAATTTGGAACGGTCATCATGACAATGGACAAAAATTTTGTGAGGCACATGCAAGATTGAATATGGAATTTAAAAAATACCGGTCACAGAAAGATAATTAATATTCCGGGGGTTGCGACCAGGCACCAATAAAGATGTAAGTGCTTCTATTTATCTTTAACTGATAGATATGGCGCTTACATCTTTACCAAAGATCAATGTATTGAACAAAGTAGATAAAAGTGCTGTTTAAGAGAAACGGAGTGTGAAAAATGAGATTTAAAACATATATAACAGATTATTTTGATGGCTTACACAAAGTAATTGACGATTTGAAAACAGAGGAAATAGAAGCTGTAATTGAAAAGCTGCTTGATGCATATGATAGAGGGGGAACCGTATTTATCTTTGGAAATGGTGGAAGTGCTTCTACGGCATCACATTTTGTCAATGATTTTAACAAAGGATTATGTAAGGACTCTTCTAAAAAATTCAAATTGCAGTGCTTAAACGACAATATATCTTCTATGTTAGCAATAGCCAATGACATTAGTTTTAATGATATATTTAAAGAACAACTGAAAAATTTTTTAAAGCCGGAAGATTTAGTGATTGCTATTTCGGGAAGTGGTAACTCACATAATGTTGTAGACGCAATTGCATATGCCAATGAGATAGGAGTGGAGACCATAGGACTTGTTGGCTATGATGGCGGCGAAATTAAAAAAATAGCAAAAAGTTGTATTCATGTACCCGTTAACGATATGCAAAAGGTTGAGGATGTTCATCTGATACTTAACCATTTGATGACATCTTCTTTAAATCAATATCTACAATGCAGATAAAAGGGAGTGAGAAAATGATAATAAGCCAAACTCCATTACGAATGAGCTTTTTTGGTGGCGGAACAGATTTTAAAGATTATTATGAAAAATATGGAGGCCTTGTTATTAGCGTATCCATAAATAAATATATTTATTTTATCGTAAATTCCAGGAATGACGAATGTATTGTGCTTAATTATTCGGATCGGGAGGTTGTTAGTGATGTGAATCAGATAAAACATAATATCTTCCGAGAAGCACTAAAGCTTGCAGGAATATCAAAATCTGTTGAAATTACCAGCATTTCCGATATCACATCCGAAGGAAGCGGATTGGGGTCTTCAAGTGCTTTTACGGTTGGGTTACTTAATGCATTGTATGCATACAAAGGAATTATAAAAACACCTTGTGAATTGGCGGAACTTGCATGTAAAATTGAAATAGATGTTTTGGGAAATCCGATTGGCAAACAGGACCAATATGCCGTAGCCTTTGGTGGGTTCAGAAAATATTTTTTTAATAAAGACGATTCGGTTACAGTAAAAGAAATGGATATGGATGATAGCGATCTTGAGAAGTTCAATGACAATATCTTACTGGTAAATACGGAAATTACCAGAAAATCTTCTGATATTTTAATGGACCAGAAGGTGCATATGGATATCAATGCCGAACATTTACATACGATTAAAGCAATTGCAGAGAAAAGTGAAGAATATTTTAAAAGTTCGAACTACGGGGAGTTGGGTAATTTATTAAACATAAGTTGGAACAATAAGAAAATTCTTGCAAATAAAATTAGTAATTGTAAAATTGATGAGATATATGAAAATGGAAAAAAAGCAGGTGTTTTTGGAGGCAAATTATTGGGTGCCGGAGGAGGAGGTTTCTTTATGTTTCTCTGTTCTCCTGACAGACAAGAAAAATTAAAAACGATACTGGCGGAAAACAAAATTTTACCGGTTAAATTTGCTAAATATGGAAGTAGAATTGTTTTTAACAGTATTAACGAATAATGCAAATCAAGGCGATTAGACAGGAGGTGGCTGGTATGAAAGAAAATGTAGAAGCACATTCCTTTGCGGATACAAAAGTTGTAATAATTTCTGGCGGAAAAGGCACAAGATTATCTTCATTACTTGATCAAGTTCCTAAGCCCATGATACAAATTGGTGAAAAACCATTGTTAGAACATTTGGTGCTTCATTCTATAAGATGTGGATTCACTCAGTTTTTACTTAAGGTGGGCTATTTGTCGGAAAAAATACAAAATTATTTTGAAGATGGAAAAGCGTTTAACTGTAAGATTGAGTATTATGTTGAAAAAGAACTCCTGGGTACTTGTGGCGGGTTGAATTTTTTACAATATGAGAAGAAACCGGTTATAGTTATTTATGGTGATACATTAATAAATATTAATCTGCTAAAACTGTTGGAATATCATAATAAAAAAAAGGCACAGGCAACTTTAGTGGTTCATGAATCGGATCATCCGGAGGATAGTGATATAATTATTACAGATAATAATAATCAGGTAATAAATTTAATACATAAACCGGGAACAGATCAATTCGGTAATATCTCTAATGCAGCATTATATGTACTCAATCCTGAATGTTTTTCTGAAATACCTCAAAATGGTGTATGGGACTTTGCTAAAAATTTAATTCCGCGTTTAATCAAACAGCAATATAAGATTTTTGCTTATCCCACAGAGGAATATATCAAGGATATAGGGACTGTGAAAAGATATAAAGAGGTTCAGGAAGACCTTCGGCAAGGAAAAGTATTTAACCGGGTTCAGGCAGTGTTTCTGGATCGGGATGGGGTGATTAATTATGAAAGGGGGTTATTAAAAAAAAAGAAGAGTTAGTATTAATACCTGACGCAGCTCGTGCAATTAAGCTGCTCAACCGTGCGAATATCCCCGCGATAGTGGTAACGAATCAGCCCGGCATTGCAAAGAATATATGTACATTACAGGAACTTCACGAGATGCATGTCCATTTAATTCATCTGCTGAACACCGGGAATGCATATTTAAATGCCATATATTTTTGCCCTCATCATCCGGATAAAGGATTTCCTGAGGAAATTGTTGAGTTTAAATGTAAATGTTTATGCCGTAAGCCGGAAATAGGTCTGCTCAAGGAAGCTCAAAAAGACTATGGAATTAATTTGAATAAGTGCTTTATTATCGGAGATACAACAACAGACATTCAGGCTGGAGTAAATGCGGGCTGCAAAACAATTTTAGTGAAAACGGGATATGCCGGAATGGATAAGAAGTGTTCCAGCAGTCCGGATTATGTTTTTGATCACTTGTTTGAAGCAATAAACTTTGTGATAAAGTATAATTTTACCTGTGATGAAACGTAGAAAGGAAAGTTAAATATGGCTATAAAATTTAGCGGAATTGGACATGTAGCAATTCGCTGCAAAAACTTTGACAGAGAATTCAATTTTTATACAAAAGTATTAGGATTCGAAAAAATATTGGATATCTATGATATTAATCAGGAGATTTGGATTACATATTTACGTGTAAAAAAAGGACAGTATATTGAACTTTTTCATAAAACCAAATGTCATCCTCAAGACAAATATATTGGGGATAATGAACAATGTAATCGCTCACCCTTTAATTTTGTTTTTGAGATGGAAAGTCTGTCAGATTTTATTATGAATATCAAAGGGTGTAATGATACGATAAATATATCGGAAATAAAAAATGTCTTAAACTGTACTGATGGTGCAGTTATAGTTGACCCTGAAGGTAATGAGTGCCAATGTCTTGATTGGGGGCACTGAATCTTTATTATGTGTTTTTAGGAGGATATGCAAATGATGCAGAGGTATAGAAAACATATAGCGCAGTGTTGTTATACATGTAAAGATTATATACAAATGAAGAATTTTTATAACAGGATTTTAGAATTAGAACAGGTGAGGTCTGTTAACTTTACTCCGGAAATAATTGATTATTTTAAAGAAAAGGGGTTTGTGTGTAATCATCTGAGTGGTGAAGAGGCTATGAGTTTTTTTGCTGTTGCAGATAATGAATATATTGTTCTTATGAACGTGCAGTACGGTACAGATAATAGGACAGAGGATCAGGGCTTTTATCATATGTGTCTCATGACAGAGGATATTATACAGACGGCAGGAGAGCTGGAGAAAAAAGGGATTCAGTTATGGGAGGGCCCCTCGTATGAAAGCCAGCCATATCATAGGCCTTTTACTGGTGATATCCCTCAACCATGCCATTCATTAGTATTTTTTATAAAAGATCCGGAGGGAAATGAAATAGAAATTATGCAGTTTACCAAAGAAAGTTTACAAGTATCGCATGATTTTGAATAAGTAAACACTGGTTAGAAATTTATAAGAATGGAGTGTTAACTAATGGGAATATACTTTTTAATTTTAGTATATGTGGTTTTTACAAGTGTTGGGTTGTCAACCTTTTTGCTTGGTTCTGCCTGGCCGGTAATGCAAGCAGACCTTCAACTGCCGTTATATGGCGCAGGGGTAATATCTGCAGTCATATCAGGTGGAATGATTATATCGAGTTTTTTTGGAGGAAAGATCATAAATTGGTTTGGAACAGGCAAAACTTTTTTGTTAAGTATGGTGACAACCACATTAGCTGTACTATGCTATTGGAAATTTCCGGCATTTAGCCTGTTATGTTTGGCTGCCTTTCCTCTGGGGCTGGGATTAGGTGCTTTAAATATGACTTCTAATCATTTCCTGTCGTTAAATTATAAGCCAACGCATATGAATTGGATGCATGGGTTTTGGGGAATCGGAGCAACAGTTGGACCGCTTATTATGTCGTATTATATTGCACATGGCAATGCATGGCAAAGGGGCTATTTGTTTATAGCTATGATCTATTTGACTCTTGCGGTTGTATTATTTTTTTCTTTACCCTTTTTCAGACAGATAGAAAAAGAGTCTCCGGTGTTAGAGAAAAAAGGTGAAAGAAGCCGCATGAAACATATACGAAAGATGCCTAAGCTAAAATTGACATTATTGTGCTTTTTTTGCTGTAGTGCTGTTGAGCAGACAATAGGTTTATGGGGGAGCAGCTATTTATTAAATTGTAAAGATATAAATGCGGCTTCAGCTTCAGCGTGCCTTTCGGTTTTTTTTGCCGGTGTAACAGCAGGGCGTTTTCTATCAGGTATTGCTACGATGAGATTAACGACCGGATTACTAATTAGAATTGGCCTGGGTATTGAAATTCTGGGCGGGATTTTTTTGATCTTGCCATTGCCGGTTATTTTCTCAATGATTGGATTAATTTTGATCGGATTTGGAAGCTCTCCTGTTTTTCCATGTATGACTCAAGATACTGCGCTTAAATTTGGAAAAAAAGACTCCGGTACAATTGTCGGCTATCAGATTGCATTTGGATTTATGGGAAGTACGTTTATACCGCCGATATTTGGTTGGATTGCATCCAAAACATCCATCGCTATTTTTCCGCCGGTCATTCTTTTGTTAATTTTAGTATTGGCGATCAGCAATAGAAGGGTAAATCAAATACAGAGTACATAGATAGACGTTAAATACCGGTATATGTCATTTCTGCACTGTTTTATATGTTTTGGCTTTCCGTAAGATATCAGTTTGTGATATAGTAAAAGAAAAGGATTCGCGATACTTTTGGCTGGAAGGTTATAATATATATTGTTCTAAAGGAGCAGGAATGTTAAAGGATGATCTTTTTAGATATGATAAAATACAGAAATTTAATGAAAACGAAATGGAGTTGTATAAGTATCTTCTTTCGAATGCAGAAAAAATACCATATATGACAATCAGGGAGCTTGCGTCAGATATACAGGTATCAACGACTACAGTTCTCAGGTTTTGCAATAAAATCGGATGTGAAAGTTATAAAGAGTTTAAGCAGGAATTCAGTAAGTATATAGCCACACGTAGCGAAATTCCACCAGGTTTTGATGTACAGCAGTTATTTCATTACTTCCAGAGAACTACAACATGTGTGTTTGAGGAAAAAATACAAGAAGGTGCAAAGCTCATACAGGGTACGGATATGGTGGTATTTGTGGGTATGGGCTCCTCCGGGGCATTGGCCAGATACGGGGCAAGATATTTTTCGAATTTCGGAATAGTTGCCATTGCATTAGAGGATGATTTGTATCCTCTTGCCAAAATGAAATTTCCCAGGATATCTGTTATTGCAATGTCTGTCAGTGGGGAGACGCAGGGTGTTATTGAAATTATCCGGAAATTTCAGATGCAGGAATGCAAAACTTTGAGTATCACAAATCATCCCAATTCAACCATTGCAAAAATATCCGATTGGAATGTATCCTATTGTTTTGAATCTCAAACGGTAAATGGCGGATTTAATGCTACATCGCAAGTGCCGGTACTGTTTCTGATTGAAGCGTTAGCCCGAAGAATATGAAACAATAAAAAACATCTTGTTACTTGAAGTGTGACAAGATGCTTTTTATAATGAAAAAAAGCGGTTTCCGGCTTTGCCGGGCTGCCGGCTTTTAAGCAGGAGGTGTGTATATGACTGAGTTAGAAAAATGTATGGCCGGAATTCCCTATAACTGCCATGACAAAGTATTTTTGCAATTCAAAGCGCAATCGAAAGAACTGCTGACGATTTACAATGGGCTTTCCTATAGTCAGAAAGAGGAAAAAAGAGATATTTTACAGAAACTTCTGGGGGATATAGGTTCGAATGTATCAGTTGGAGCTCCCTTTTTATGTGATTATGGGAGAAATATTTTTCTTGGAAACAATGTATCCATAAATATGAACTGCTCATTTATCGATTGTAATAAAATTAAAATAGGCAATAATGTCATGGTCGCATCCAACGTCCAAATTTATACGGCGACACATCCGATAGAATTGAACCAGCGCTTAACCAGGGATTGGACTCCTGAGAGTGGAAAGCATTTTTGCCAGGTGTATGCTTTGCCTGTTGATATTGGGGATGGTTGTTGGATTGGAGGAGGAGTCATTATTCTTCCCGGAGTAAAAATTGGCGAGGGAAGTGTAATAGGCGCGGGCAGTGTTGTTGTGAAAGATATTCCGCCTAATTGTGTAGCAGTCGGAAACCCATGTAAAGTAATTAAAATTATCAACAAGGAAATTTAATATGATTAAAATGATAGCATTTGATCTTGATGGAACCATATGTGATTCGATACCTTTATGTATGAAAGCGCTTATGAAATCACTTTCACCTTATGTGGATTACGAGCTTACTGAGCAAGACATCATTCGTACTTTCGGATTAAATGAGGCTGGAATGATTAAATCTCTTGTGAAGGAAAATTGGCAAAAGGCTTTGTACGATTTTTACGTTTTTTATGAAGAACTGCATGACCTGTGCGCAGAACCATTTCCCGGAATGCGTAAATTAATAACGTTTTTAAAAGAAAACGGAATCATTGTTCCGCTGATAACCGGAAAAGGTGAGAGGAGTTGCAAGATCACTCTTAAAAAAATAGGCATGGAGGATACGTTTGATGAGATCATGTATGGTTCGGAAATTTATTCAAATAAAGAAGCCTCAATACTTTTTTTACTTTTAAAATATAAAATTGAAAAAAGTGAATTTATTTATATTGCGGATACTCCTTCAGATGTTGAGGCATGTAATGCTGTTGGAGTGACATGTTTTTCCATTGCATGGGATGAAGACCAATTTTATAAACTGACAAAACGAAATCCGGTAAATACTTATACATCAGCCGATGAACTGTATCAATATTTTATAAAAATTTTTAAAGATCAAGCTGACCCTAAACTATGTCAAAAATAAATGACGAGGAGGAATAATAATGGAGTTTTTAGACTTATTAAAAAAGCGCTACTCTGTAAGAAGTTTTGAATCAAAATCCGTTGAAAAAGAAAAGCTGAGTATGATCCTGGAAGCAGGAAGATTAGCCCCTACGGCATGTAACAATCAGCCTCAGCGAATACTTGTATTAGATTCAGAAGATGATTTAGAAAAAATAAAACGTTGCACACCCTATACGTTCCATGCACCATTAATATTGATTATATGCTACGATCAAAAAATAAGCTGGAAAAGGAAATCTGACAATGAAGATATGGGGGGTGTTGATGCGGCTATCGTAACAACTCATATGATGCTGGAAGCTGCGAATTTGGGATTAGGTAGTACTTGGGTTGGGCAATTTGAATCCGATAAAATAAAAACGATTTTCTCATTACCTTTGAGCTATGTTCCTGTGGCGATTTTACCAATCGGTTACCCGGACCGATTAAGTACACCTCACCCGAATCACAACAAGCGTCTGGATATTGAGGAGACGGTGTCTGTCAATTCTTTATCAAAATGATTCTGACAAATTATTTATAATAAGACCTAAACAGTTTAAGAACAAAGTGTGGTAGATTTTAGTTTTCCACTAAAAGCGCAAACAGATATATAGGGGGCTGTCGCATTCGCTGATATTCGGCTAATGCGGCAGCCCTTTTTCAGGAGGTGCATGCAAAGGCTGACCGGAACTAAAGAAGCCGATGGTATAGAATATTATTTAAGGAATGCCGCTAATTTATTTTACGGAATTCCAGTGGTGTAGTATTTGTTGTTTTTTTGAACATTTGTATGAAATGGCTTGTATCAGAAAAACCAACCAGGCTTCCTACCTGCTGAACACTCATATGATGATTTGCCATCAGATATTCTTTTGCTTTATTAATTCGATAGATTGTTAAGTACCCGTAGACAGAGTATCCCTTGAAACGCTTAAACAGCTTTGATAAGTACTGTGGCGTGATAAACAACTGTGAACTGAGTTCCTGCAATGTCAGGTCCGAACTAAAGTTAGTTTCAATTTCTTTTACAACAGGGACGACATATCGCTGGTATAAAGGATCAGCTATTCGTTCCGGAGTATAAAGATTCGAGGAAAAAGTTATCAGCAGGGAATAACAGTCTACGGAAAGCTCTCGGTTATCAACAGGCGGGTGATTATATTTTTTAATAATATTTGCGATCTTCCCTGTAATAATTTTTGACTGTTCCGGAGGGATAAAGATGACCTGGCGGTTTCCCAGTATATTTGAAATGCTGCTTTCCAGAGTGCCCGTAAAAGTAACAAATGAAGTTAACCATTCATCACTGAACCTCGTATATGAGTGGGGAATAAGAGGAGCAATCATTACACCATCCCCGGCATTCAGAATATGCTTCTTTCCCTGTATGGTTATCAGCCCTTTCCCTTTGTCAGTCTGCAGATAATGATAAAGAGGATACCCCTTTGGCCGGTTAATATCTTCCTGAGTCCGGTTATTTCCAATGGAGTCAAAATAAAACGGCTCAATTACCGGGGCGGTACGAAAATAGTATTCCATTTATTGTTCCTTTCATAGCAAATGTTTCAGAATGTTATATTTTTAAGCTTATCATATTGTACCCGGAATCGTCAATAAATGCTATAATGAAAAAAATGTAAAATTTAAATGGATTTTGGCGGAGGCAATTATGGAAGCCGATTATAATCCGGTAGGGTCTTATATCAAAACATTTGAGTTGGATGAAGGCCCGAAGGGTAAAAAAATATCAATCAGATTCGATGGCGCAGAGCAGGCGATGTATGTATGGCTCAATGGACATTTTATAGGCTATTCTGAAGATAGCTTTACACCGGCCGAGTTTGATTTGACAGATTATCTTGAAAAAGAAAACATTCTCGCTGTTGAAGTGCATAAACGAAGCACAGCCGCTTTTCTGGAGGACCAGGACTTCTTCCGCTTCTTTGGGATTTTCAGGGATGTAGTGTTGGTGGGAAGAACTCCGAATTATTTAAATGATTTATGGATCAGGCCGACACTCCATAAAAATAATATATCCGGCGCTGTAGATATTCAGCTTTTTTTTGAAGATGTGGAAAAAGGAGCTGAAGTTTCATATGTCATTGCAGATCCGGATGATAGGCCGGTGTGTCAGGGAGCGGCAGACATTACCGAAAGGTGTATTTTGTCAGCTTGTGTAGAAAAATACATCCGTGTGGACCATAAGCGGATTGAATTTCCAACTACTCCCGAAAATAACAAATACTCAAACCACGAATATGCGGAATGTATTGACATTGAGTACGTGTTTGCGACAAACACCGTACCGTCTACAAGAGTAGAAGTGAACTGGCATGTTGAGCCAGACGGTAAAATTACTGTGCATTTTTATTATCATGGAAAAAAAGGCCTGCCGGAACTCCCGTTATTGGGAATGCGTTTTATTATGCCGACAAAAGCCTGTGGATTTGAGTATAAAGGCTTGTCAGGAGAAACATATCCTGACCGTATGGCTGGCAGTATTCCGGGAGTATATCAGGTAGAAGGTTTGCCTGTGTCCCCGTATCTGGTTCCGCAGGATTGCGGGATGCATATGGATACAGAATGGGTCAGAATAAAACGTAATTCTACGTTAAACAAAGCGGATTACAGTAATGAGGACTTTTCCCTGCGCTTTGAAAAGGAAACAGATAATTTTGCATTTTCCAGTCTGCCATTTACGGCAGAAGAGCTGGAAAATGCAAAGCATCAAGAAGAGCTGCCGCCGGAACGGCGTACTGTTCTGCTGATATTGGCTAAAGTGAGAGGTGTAGGCGGAATAGACAGTTGGGGAGCTGATGTGGAAAAACCATATCATGTTAGTGCAGAGCAAGACTGCGAATTTTCATTTACTATACAATAACCGGTTGACAGTATCTGTGAAAAGGTGAAAGAAAACGAATAGACAGTAAAAGTCAAGTAACCGGAGGGTTATTTGCAGTAAGGAATTCTATGATGAAAAGTGCTACACCAAAAAGAAAAAGAGTTGAGTATCGCTATTATGTAATACCGGAAAATGAAAAAGTTTTGGCATTGTTAGGGGATGAATGGAGACGGGAATATGGTGAGGGATTAGCACGTCTTCATTTTCATAACTATTTTGAAGTGGGCGTTTGCTACGAAGGCACCGGAAAGGTTGTGCTGGATGACAAAATATCTGATTTTGCCCCGGGCAATATTATGGTTATGCCGCCGAATATTCCGCACACAACAAATGTTGAAGCCGGGGAAACAGCATTTTGGGAATGGCTCTATTTTGATATTGAGTCTGTTGTTGATGAAATGTTTGCCGACGAAGATTCAACTTCAAGAAGGGAAACTTTGAACCAGATATTCAGTGCTCCGTTGCTGCTTACAAAAGAAACGTACCCGACCATCAATAAGATTCTGGAATTGATTATCGATGAAATAAAAACAAAACGTCCCATGTATCGTGACAGCATCAATTGTTTCCTGCAGATTTTCATAGTGGAGATTTTGCGGATTCGCGAGAAAGAAGAAAAAAAGGATGTTCAGTTACATGGCATGATGCAGATCAGGCCTGCGATTGAATTTGTGCATACGCATTATCAGCAGGAGATTAGGATCAATGATATGTCAGGGGTATGTAATATCAGTGAAAGTCATTTTCGCAGGGTCTTTTACCAGTGTATGAACATGCGTCCGCTGGACTATGTTAATTATGTAAGAGTGGTGAATGCCTGTGAGTTTATGAAAAAAACGGATTTCTCTTTAGCTGAGATTGCTTATAACTGTGGATTTGGCAATGTTACAACACTTACCAGGAATTTCAAGAAAGTATTGGATATGACACCTCATCAATGGAAAAAGTCCTCCAGTAATTATGAGCAGCGGTTGAAAGAATACAACATCAGTGCATATAAGGGCTGGTAGTATTTTGGTGATGCGGTCTTTAATTTTAAATAATTGAGCGAATATGTATGATAATAAGTCGAATGTGTCACCAAAAGAAAAAACGAATTTGTTATAATGTATATAAGAAAGCCGAACGTCATAGGTATTGTGCGCACATTTACCAAAAAGGTGTTTCTTTGAAAGGATTATAAAACGAAATGATGGAGGACGAAAAGATGAAGAAAAAGGTTTGTTTCGCTTTGGCGGCAGCGGCATTGACAGTTGCAATGTCTGGTATTCCAGCACATGCAGAAGATAAATTGACTGTTTGGACATGGGATCCGAGCTTTAACATTTACTCTATGAAAGAGGCAGAAAAGATTTATCAGAAAGACCATCCCGATTTCAGTCTTGATATTGTGGAAGTATCATGGGATGATACACAGACAAAACTTGGTACAATCTTATCTTCCGGTAATTATGCAGAACTGCCTGATATCTTGTTAATGCAGGATTTTGCATTCCAGAAATATGTCCTTACATTCCCGGATCTGTTTGTTGAATTAACAGATAGCGGTATTGACTTCAGTCAGTTTGCAGAAGGCAAAGTTGGTGCTTCTGTCGTTGATGGTAAAAACTATGGTGTTCCTTTTGATAATGGCGCTGATATTGCAGCTTATCGTGCAGATATTCTTGAGCAGGCAGGTTACACGGCAGAAGATCTGACCGATATTGACTGGAATCGCTTTATTGAAATCGGAAAAGATGTAAAAGAAAAAACAGGATATTCTCTGTTCTCCACTCTTGCCAAATCTTCAGACCTTATCATGCAGATGGTTCAGTCAGCAGGCGGAACCATTTGGAATGAAGAGGGTGCTCCGTATCTTGTAGGCAATGAGATTCTGGAAAAGAGTATCGAAGTTTATAAAGAAATGTTTGATTCGGGTGTTATGGCAACAGGCAACAGTTGGGATGAATATGTATCTACATTTACAACCGGAAAGACCCTGGGAGTCATCAACGGATGCTGGATTATGGCAAGTATTGAAACCGCCGAAGATACCGCAGGAAATTGGAGAATTACGAATATGCCGTCTCTTCCGGACGTTGATACTGCAACAAATTACAGCAACCAGGGAGGTTCTTCCTGGGGAATCACATCTAATTGCCAGAACGTAGAACTGGCAGAGGATTTCCTGAATGCTACATTTGCCGGCAGCATGGAGCTTTATGAAACAATTCTTCCGGGATGCGGAGCTTTATCAACATGGACACCGGTAGCAGACAGCTCTGTATATTCGGAACCGCAGGCTTTCTATGGAGACGAACCGGTATTTGAAAAAATCACAGAATTTGCAGCGAATGTTATTCCGTTCGAAACAGGTATCTATTATGTAGAAGCTAATAATGCACTGGCAACTGCAATGACCAATATCTGTGCAGGGGGCGATGTGGAATCTGAGCTTCAGAACGCTGAAGATACTATTTTGTTTGACATGGGTATGTAAAGCTCACAAAAGAAAGGAGCATTCCGATGAAAAACGGTTTAAGTATTAAGCAGAAACAGAAATTGACTGGTTGGCTGTTCTTGATTCCTGCAATTTTACTTATCGCATCACTGAGCTTTTATCCGGCCATAAAGGCATTATTAACATCCTTTAAGTCCGATACCGGAATCAATATGGGGTGGTGTGGCATAAACAACTACTTGAGAATCTTCAAGGATAAGGTTTTTTTGCAGTCAATTAAGAATTGCTTTTTCTACCTGATTATTCAGGTGCCAATCATGTTAATTTTGGGAATGGTGCTTGCATCTCTGTTAAATAGTCCTTATTTAAAGGGGAAGGGACTGTTTCGTACCATGATTTTTCTCCCATGTGCAACTTCATTGGTAGGATATGCAATTATTTTCCGTTCCCTTTTTTCAGAAGATGGTTTTATCAATTTATTGCTGGTGAAGTTAGGCATTCTTGAGCATGCTTACAACTTTTTGAATCACCCGACGAGTGCAAAGATTGTTATTATCATTGCGCTTATCTGGAGATGGACAGGATACAATATGGTATTTTATCTGTCCGGACTTCAGAATATTGAAAAATCTGTTTATGAAGCCGCAAGGATCGATGGTGCAAGCAGCATCCAGACATTTTTTAGGATTACAGTACCTTTGTTGAAACCGACAATCCTGATGACCGTTATTATGTCTACGAATGGTACATTACAGCTCTTTGATGAATCCGTGAACCTGACCATGGGCGGACCGGCAAACGCAAGTATAACGATGTCTCATTACATCTTTAATAAGGCGTTCCAGGGTGTACCGAACTTCGGATATACGACAGCGATGTCATTTGTTATCCTGATTATGGTAGCAGTCCTTGCAGTGATTCAGATGAAAGTAGGTGAAAGCAATGACTAAAAAGAGTACAAAGATTATATCTTATGGGTTTTTGATTATTGCTTCACTGGTATCCGTTTTTCCGCTTGCCTGGATGGCAATTGCGGCAACAAATCGAAGTGTGGATGTTGTATCCGGTAAGCTGACAATAGGTGCGCATTTGATGGAAAATCTTACGAACCTGTTGGCAACACAGGATGTCGGGAGATATTTTATGAATTCTATGAAATATTCTGTACTTACAACAGCAATCTCATTACTGGTTTGTTCTCTTGCAGGATATGCTTTTGAAGTATATTCTGATAAAGTGAAGAATGTTTTGTTCATGTTAGTTTTGATGACCATGATGCTTCCGTTTGTAGCACTTATGGTTCCATTGTTCCAGATGTTTTCAAAAGTAGGAATTCTGAACACAACCATCGGATTTTTACTGCCGTCAATTGCAACGCCACTTATGATTATGATGTTCCGTACAGCAGCAAAATCCTTTCCGCTGGAAATCATTGAAGCAGCCAGAATTGATGGATTATCCGAGGCAAAGATTTTTTTCCGTATGTTTATGCCTACTATGAAATCAACTTATGCAGCAGCAATGACAATTGCGTTTATGAATGCATGGAACAATTACCTGTGGCCGAAAGTTATTATGACTCAGAGTGAAGCACAGACAATGCCGATGATGGTTTCATCTTTGACGTCAGGATATGTAACTGATTATGGTATGCTGATGCTTGCAGTACTTCTGACAACATTACCGACGGCTGTTATTTTCTTTGTTTTACAGAAGAATTTTGCAGAAGGTATTACAGGAGCCGTAAAATAAACTATAAGAATTACATAAAAAACGAGGGGACTGTCAGGTTTTGATATGTATTAAATCAACCTGACAGTTCTTTCGCAATTTGGAGGATTCACAATATGCAATTGCCATATATTTTACATGGTGGAGATTATAATCCGGAGCAATGGCTAAACAGGCCGGATATTTTGAAAAAGGATCTGGAGTTTATGAAAGAAGCAGGAATTAATACTGTAACTCTGGGCGTTTTTTCATGGTCAGTGCTTGAACCGGAGGAAGGTACTTATCAATTTGATTGGTTGGAAAAAATCATAAATGGTCTGTATCAGAATGGAATATCAACAATTTTGGCTACTCCGTCTGGTGCCCGTCCTAAATGGATGAGTGATAAATATCCTGAAGTGTTGCGTATCAGTGAAGATCGGAGAAGAAATCTATTTGGAGGACGGGAAAACCATTGCTTTACATCGCCGGTATTTAGAGAGAAAACTGCAGAGATAAACCGAAGACTTGCTGAGCGTTTTGCAAAAAATCCGGCAGTAATCATGTGGCATATTTCTAATGAATATAATGGTGAATGCCACTGCGCTTATTGCCAGGAAGCATTTCGTGAATGGCTTAAGAAAAGATACGGTTCGATTGAAGATATTAATGATAAATGGTGTACAACATTTTGGAGTCATAGATATCAGTCTTTTGATCAGATAGAAAGTCCGTCATCTATAGGGGAAACAGCACTTCATGGACTGACACTTGACTGGAACCGCTTTGTTTCAGATCAGACAGCAGATTTTATTGAAGCGGAAATCAAAGCTTTACGGGCAGGCGGAGCAACGCAGCCAACAACAATTAATTTGATGTATGATTTTAAACAATTGAATTACGGGCGGCTTGCCGAATGCGTGGATATAATATCATGGGATTCTTATCCGGTCTGGCACAAAAATAACGATCTTGTTGTTGCTTTAAATAATGCAATGCAGCATGATTATATGCGCTCATTAAAGCATAAGCCTTTTTTAATGATGGAATGCTGTCCTTCTTCAACAAACTGGCACGGAGTAAGTAAACTGAAGCGTCCCGGAATATTGTCGGCTGCATCATTACAGGCAATCGCGCATGGTGCCGATGCCGCCATGTATTTCCAGATTCGCCAAAGCAGAGGAAGTTCAGAAAAATTTCATGGGGCAGTAATAGATCACTATGGAGAAAAGGATACACGTGTATTCAGGGAAATATGTTCTTTAGGTAAAAAACTGGAAGCTCTTACACCAGTTGTCGGATCAGAAGTGGTATCGGAAGTCGCAGTTATTTATGATACGGAAAATCGTTGGGCGATGGAAGACGCACAAGGACCCAGAAATGATGGATTATTTTATCATGAACATACCTTAAAAACATATCTTGCATTAAAGTCAAGAGGTCTTAATGTGGATATGATTACGCAGGACCGGAATTACGAAAAATACAAGCTTGTGATTGCACCGATGCTGTATTTGTTTCACCCGGATACCGCCGATAAGATACGCAAATTTGTTGAACGAGGCGGTTGCTTCGTAATGACTCCATGGTCCGGTATTGTAGATGAAAATGACAGATGCTTCCTTGGAGGTACACCATATGGTCTGATGGATGTATTTGGACTAAGGAGAACCGAAACGGATGCCCTGTATGATCATGAATCAAACACATTAATCCAAAATAAACAGGATGATGTGACTGCTACTTACTTTAGAAGCAGTTATACATGCAGTCTGCTTTGTGATTTATTGGAAACAACTACAGCATCAGCGTTTTTTACATATGGAAAAGAGTTTTATCAGGGAACTCCTGCCGTCACAAGAAACCAATATGGAAAAGGAACTGCGTATTATGTAGGGACAGATGCCTCACAGGAATTTTTTGAAGATTTCTATTCGTTTATAATGGAAGAGTACAGGATTTCATCTGTGATTAGGGGGAATGTCCCGGAAGGAGTTGCAGTTTCAGCGAGAAAAAATGAGCATTCGGAATTTACTTTTGTTCAGAATTATAAAAATGAGCCGGTAGATATTAAGATCATGAGACTGAAAGGGGATATTTTAATAGGTGGCAGCATGTCAAAACTGGAGGCTTATGAATCACTGGTAGTACAAACAAAAGCCTGACCCGGAAAATATATTTTGGTGGGTGTGAAAGCCCGCATACAAGAAGCCTCCGAATTAAATCGGAGGCTTCTTGCTGGGCGATATACCATATTCTGCGTTTGATGCGGAGATTGATACATTTCACCCACTAATGGAAAGCAAACAGCGAGGGAGAAATATTCAAAAATCTATTGCATTTCTCCGATATACATGTATAATAGAGCCTGTTCGATATATTTAAAAAGAAAGTATAGTATTAGAAAACTTTAATAAGAAAACGGGAGGTGTAATTTTGGATATCGGAAAGAAGCTGAAAGAGCTTCGATTGCAGAACGATTTGACGCTGAATGATTTGGCTTCGCGCAGCGAGCTGACCAAGGGATTCCTGTCTCAGGTGGAGAGGAATCTGACGACACCCAGTATTGCTACCCTGGAGGATATATTAGAGGCACTGGGAACGAGCATGTCTGAATTTTTCCGGGAGGAAGAAGAGAGACAGATCGTATTCCAGACAAAAGATTTTTTCGAGGATGTGCAGGATGACTATACCATCGAGTGGGTGATTCCCAATGCGCAGAAGAATGAAATGGAACCCATTCTTCTGACGCTTCATCCTCATAAGAAGAGCCACGAGCTGCTCTCGTATCAGGGTGAGGAATTCGGATATGTGCTGAAAGGGAATGTAACGCTGGTCTGCGGGAATAAGAAGTACAAATTAAAGGCGCAGGAGACATTTTACTTAGAGGGGACGAAGAGTCATTATCTGTACAATCATGGCAGCAGTGATGCGAAGATTCTGTGGATTACCACACCGCCGATGTTTTGATTGCCGGGAATGCCTGAACGAAGGCAGAGCGGACTTCTATTTTTATAATGCCTGAGTCCCGGGAAGGAGAAGGTGATAATGGAACAAAAGAAACTGATCGAGTTTCGGGATATTGTAAAAAATTTTGATGGACAGATTGTTTTAAAAGGTGTGAACCTTGATATCTGTGAGAATGAGTTTGTTACTTTGTTAGGGCCCAGCGGATGCGGGAAGACGACCCTCCTTCGGATTTTGGGAGGATTTCTGGATGCCGATGAGGGGAAGGTTATTTTTGACGGCGAGGAGATCAGTCAGAAACCGCCCTATGAGCGGGAGTTAAATACCGTTTTCCAAAAATATGCGTTATTCCCGCATTTGAGTGTGTATGAGAATATTGCGTTTGGACTTAAGATCAATAAGATCAGCAAGGATGTCATTGATCAAAAGGTCATGAAGATGCTGAAGCTCATTGGTCTGGAGGGATTCGAGAATAAAAATACTACGCTGTTATCCGGCGGCCAGCAGCAGCGGGTTGCCATTGCGCGTGCGCTTGTAAATGAACCGAAGGTGCTGCTGCTTGACGAGCCGCTTGCAGCACTGGACTTGAAGCTCAGAAAAGAAATGCAGTATGAGCTGAAACGAATTCAGCAGGAGGTCGGAATTACCTTTATCTTTGTAACACATGACCAGGAAGAGGCATTGACCATGTCTGATAAGATTGTGGTCATGAAAAACGGGGAAATTCAGCAGGTAGGTACGCCGCAGGAAATCTATAACGAACCGGCGAACCGGTATGTGGCGAATTTTATCGGTGAAAGCAATATTATACCGGGTGTCATGCTGGAGGATTATAAGGTTCGATTTGATGATATTACTTTTGACTGTGTGGATTTCGGCTTTAAGGAAAATGAACCGGTGGATGTGGTCATTCGTCCGGAGGATATTGACATTGTGGATGTTAAGGATGGGAAGATGACCGGAGAAGTCCTCAGTGTTCTGTTTAAAGGGGTACATTATGAGATTATGGTGGAGACTGTGCCGGGTACGCAGGTGACAGTCAATATGCAAGTGACCCGTAATCAGGATGTAGCCAGTGAAGATGGAAAGGAAAAGATCAGTGCAACCAACTTCTATGTGGATCTGGAGGATGTGAAAGCTCTGGATGACAAAGAGGTAGTGGCACGTTCCAATGCACAGGCGTGGAGTCCGGAGACCGATGATTATATCTCCATTTCCAGAATCGAGTATGATGTCCGGGAAGAAGAGGGTCAGTATCCTGTGAAATTTTCAACCTCCAATGGAACCAGCATTGAGAGAACGATATACGTAGTAAATCAGCCGTTTGTAAAGAATGAGAAAGCAAATGAGGCAGTCATGGCCTTTAATTTCCAGACTACAGTAGAGGAGATTGTAGAATCTCAGGCATTGGATACGGATATTAAGACCTGGGCAAATGCACAGGGCTGGAAACTAAGTGATGAAAATGAGAGTGTGGACATCAGTGTGGATTATGATTTTGAGCCGGAAAATGTGACGGAAGGCGTTTACCGGATTACCTTCTCCACAACAGGAAGGGAATTCAAAATTCACACCACGGATTATTCCGAAGAAGGTCAGGAAGTCGGACTGACATTCTTCCCGGAAGATATCCATGTGATGTCAAGGATGGTATTTTAAATGAAGCGATTTTCACAGCTCGCAATCCCTTATATTGTATGGTCTGTGATCATGCTGGTACTTCCGATGGTATTGATCGCATTGTATTCGATTACACAGCCGGGAAACAGTATTGTTTCTTTTTCCGTTACGCTGGACCATTACGTCAGATTTTTTACCGACGCGGATTTTTTGATCATTCTCTGGCGGTCGCTTTGGATTGCAGTAAAAACTACAATGATTTGTCTGCTGATCGGCTATCCGGCCGCATATTATATTTCACGCTGCAGGGAACGGCTGCAGAATATTCTGGTTCTCTGTATTACGATTCCCATGTGGATCAATATGCTTGTGAGGACTTATGCGTGGATTGGGCTTTTGAGTGAAGGCGGATTGGTGCAGAAATTCCTGGGAATTTTTGGCATGGGGAATACAGAGCTTTTGTATACCGAAGGCGCAGTGCTTTTGGGAATGGTATACAACTTTCTTCCGTTTATGATCCTGCAGATCAATACCGCCCTTTGTAAGATGGACGATTCTCTTCTGGAGGCAGCCGCAGATCTGGGAGCGAATCCGGTGCAGACTTTTCGCCGGGTGACTCTGCCGCTTTCTGTTCCGGGAGTAATTAACGGGATTACGCTGGTATTTCTGCCAGCAGTTAGTTCCTTCTTTATTCCGAAGCTTTTGGGCGGAGGTAAATACTTCCTGATTGGCAATGTAATCGAGAATCAGTTTATTACGGTTGGAGAATGGAACTTTGGCAGCGCAATTTCCATGATCATGGCAGTAATCATGATGCTGCTTATGATGTGCGTGCACAAGGCGGAAATGCGCAACCAGGGTGGAAG
Source organism: uncultured Blautia sp. (assembly GCA_900551075.1). Lineage (GTDB taxonomy): Bacteria > Bacillota > Clostridia > Lachnospirales > Lachnospiraceae > Blautia_A. Next base: position 90,613 of record URVB01000008.1, read on the forward strand.
GGAGGAAGAGTAGCTGCTATGAAAAAAGGAAAACGTCCGGCAGGAAAGCTTCTGATGGTTCTGATGATCGCTTTCTTCTATCTTCCGATTCTCTACATGATAGTATTCTCGTTTAATGACGGGAAATCACTGACAAGTTTTTCGGGATTTTCACTTCGCTGGTATCAGCATATGCTGGAATCAGGTGATATGATGGAGGCGCTGTACACGACGTTCAGTGTCGCCCTGATTGCCACTTTTGTCTCTACAGTAGCAGGGACAATCTCAGCCATCGGACTCAGCAAGTCCAGGAAGCTGGTGCGGGACCTGATGCAGCAGGTCGATAATCTGCCCATGATGAATCCGGAGATTGTGACAGCCATAGGATTTATGCTGTTGTTTATTACCTTTCGGGTAGAAAAAGGGTATATGACCATGCTTCTTGCACATATTGCATTTTGCATTCCATATGTCATCCTTTCCGTTATGCCGAAGATTCGTTCACTGGACCCGAATCTGGCGGATGCGGCCATGGACCTGGGAGCAACGCCCTGGCAGGCGCTGATCAAGGTGATCGTGCCGCAGATTACACCGGGAATTATATCAGGTGCGCTGATCGCTTTTACCATGTCAGTAGATGATTTTATTATCTCGTATTTTGTTACGGGCGGGGGTGTGAAGAACCTGAGTATTATGGTATATACCATGAGTAAACGGGTAAATCCCAGCATCAATGCAGTTTCTACGCTGATGATCGTCATAATTACCATTGTACTGGTGGTGATCAATGTGGCGCCCCTGTTTATGGCTAAAAGGCAGATGAAAGACGAACTGAAGAAGAGGAGAGTTCTGATACCGGCTGCAATGGTTTGTGTCTGCGCAGCAGGACTTGCGGTATTCTTCCGGTTCGGTCATGTGCAGGATAAACGGCCTTTTGAAGGAGAGACACTGCATATCTATAACTGGGGAGAATATACGGGTGAAAATATTCTCGCAAACTTTGAAGAGGAGACCGGTGCGAAGGTTGTCATGGAAAATTTTGATTCCAATGAGCAAATGTATATCAAGGTGGCTAATGGAGAGGCTTATGATATCGTTGTACCAAGCGATTATATGATCCAGCGCCTGATATCCGAGGAATACCTGCAAAAGCTTGACTGGTCTAAGCTGGATTGTATGGACAAACTGGCGGATGCGGTGAAGGGACTTCCCTATGATCCGGATAATGAATATTCGGTTCCGTACTTCTGGGGAACTGTGGGAATTGTGTATGATAAAACGAAGGTGGATATGGAAGACCTGAAGAGGGAAGGGTATAACATTTTTCTGGATGAAAAGTACCGCGGGGATATTTATTTATATGATTCAGAAAGAGACAGCTTCATGATGGCACTGAAGGCTCTGGGATATTCTATGAATACAGAGAATCAGGATGAACTGGAAGAGGCTTATGAGTGGCTGGTAAAATGTGTGCAGACCATGAAGCCGGAGATCGTCACGGATGAGATCATTGATAATATGGCGCAGGGAAGAAAGGCACTGGGGCTTATTTATTCCGGCGATGCGACGTATGTTATGGATGAGAACGGGAATATGGGCTACTATCTTCCGGAAACGGGAACAAATCTGTGGTCTGACGCGATGGTTATCCCGAAGAATGCGAAAAATCCGGAATTGGCCCATGCATTTATCAATTATGCGACTGATTATGAGGGTGCTTATGACAATTCCAGCTATGTGGGATATACCTCGGCAAATCAGGAGGTTATGGATGAGCTTTCCGGTGAGGGCGGGGATTTTGAGGGAATCAATGCTTATATTCCGAGAAGCGGCAATGAGCTGGATGAGGTGTTTGTCTATAACGAGAGAACCCGAAAGGAGATCAGTAATCTGTGGAGCCGGGTGAAGATCGCGGCAAGTAATGCAAATTAGGAAGTGGTATTGCATATGTACAGAAGGGGAATGCCTGTCTGAAGGGGAGCGGTTTTACAGCGTTAAGGTAATGTGCGAAGGGAAGATTTGATGAAGAAACGGACGAAATTTTTGAGTATACCGGTCAGTCTGCTTCTGCTGTCTGCGGTGATTGGCGGCTGTTCCTTGTCGGGGCTTATGACAGACGGGGCAGCAGGTACAAAGAGGGAGACGATACAGCTCGAGGAGATACCGGAATATGACGGAGAGCCGTATGTGGTGCTCAACGGTAATGAGCCTGAATTTTCGGAGGAGGAAATAGAAACGCAGTCTTATGAGGAGTACAGTGAGCTGGATGAGCTTGGAAGGTGCGGGGCTGCAGTAGCCAATATCGGACAGGATTTGATGCCGACAGAGGAACGGGGCGCCATAGGGCCGGTGAAGCCTACAGGATGGCATACCGTGAAATATGATAATATTGACGGAAAATATCTGTATAACCGCTGTCATTTGATTGGTTATCAATTGACGGCGGAGAATGCAAACGAGGAAAATCTGATCACAGGAACCCGTTATATGAATGTGGAGGGGATGCTGCCTTTCGAAAATATGGTGGCAGATTACATAAAGGAAACAGACAACCATGTTTTATATAAGGTAATTCCGGTCTTTGAGGAAGAGAATCTGGTTGCTTCAGGCGTACAGATGGAGGGCTATTCCGTAGAGGATGAGGGAGAGGAGATATCCTTTAATGTGTTTGTTTATAACGTGCAGCCCGGGATTGAGATTGATTATGAAACAGGAGAGAGCTGTTTGAAAGAGGAGACAGAGGAGGACCGGACGGCGGAGGGAGAGATTCGTGGGAATTCGCGTTCCAGGATTTATCATTGTCCGGGACAGGCTGCCTATGAGCAAATGGCAGATTCCAGGTACTTAAAGGAGTTTTCGTCAGAAGAAGAGGCACAGGCAGCGGGCTATCGGAAAGCAAAACGATAGCAGCAGACAGGAAACAGAGGATAGAGAGGAGACGGGTATGAATATTCTGCATTATTTAAGCGGTCCTGCTATTGGGGCTGTGATTGGGTATTTCACGAACTATATTGCGGTAAAAATGCTTTTTCGCCCATTAAAGGAAGTAAAAATCGGCAGGTTTACGCTTCCGTTTACACCGGGCATGATTCCGAAACGGAAGGATGCGCTGGCGTGTGCAGTCGGAAAGGCGGTGGGAGCATCCCTGCTTACAGAGGAAGATCTGACAGCAATGCTTCTCTCCGGGGATGTGGAAAATTCTATTGTTGATATCTGTATTCTGCAGATGAATGACTATCTGGACAGTCAGGATACTGTGGAAAATGCAGTGTCCTCTCTGACTGGAAATACTGCATATCAGAAGGGAAGAGCGCTGCTGAAGGAAAGCATTGTCCGAAAAGTTATGGATGGAATCAGGGATATGGAGCCGGCAGATATTATTGCGGAAGAAGGAAAAAGGGCTGTTTCCCAGAAGCTCGGGGGAAGCATGTTTGCCATGTTTTTAAATGATAAGCTTCTGGATTCTATAGCCGGAGAAATCGGCGCATACGCAGAAACTTACATTCTGGAAAATGGCCCGCAATATGTGGAGCAGCAGGTGGAAAAGGAGCTTGCGGGATTCGAAGAACGGCACTTATGTGAGGTCAGAGAATGGATTCCTGCAGAGGATGAGGCAATACGTGAAAAGGTTCATTTGGTCTACCGGGGATGTGTCGGGAAATTTGCAGACTCCATAGTCAAGCAGTTCCATGTTGCCGAAATCGTGGAACAGAAAATCCGGTGCATGGATGTGCTTGAGCTGGAGGAATTGGTGATGTCTGTCATGAAGCATGAGTTGGGAATGATTGTAAATCTGGGGGCGCTTATCGGCTTTATCCTCGGCATTTTAAATATGTTATTCTGATGATAGGAAGCTTTTTTACTTTTTGGTATAGTATCCGAATATGGCTCCCTGGAATTCAAATTCCTGTGAAAGCTCGTAATGCTCTTCCAGCCATTGATTTTTGTCTGAGGCAAATTTCTCTAATTTTTTGTAGGTATCTTCTCCTACAAGGTAAGCAGGAATATCTTTCCGGCGAATGTCTTCAATTACGTAATCGGCCACCTGGGGACGTATACCTGCATCAGAAAAATCCAGAGTATAGCACTGGGTATCCCAGCGCAGCATGCTGTAGATTTCTGTTACACCGATTCCGAAGGCATAGGTGTTTTCCGGTATATTTGATGCTATATGCGCGGCAAAATCATGAATCTCCTGTTTGTTGTGAAAGGCTGTTTTCAGGTCTGTATTGTACCCGTATTCGATCAGAGTTCCGGTATTCAGTGTGAGCAGGATTCCGAGGGTTACAGCCGTAAATGTGCCCTGGAACAGTTGGGAAGATGTGTATTCGCGGTGCTTTTTGAACCGGAACTGCCTGACAAAATCCATGCCCCGTTCAGCCAGAATACACATGAGCAGAACAGCAGGAAGGTGGCAGATATCCAGGTTGTGATATGCGGCCCGGTTCATGAAATAGGACATCTGGCCCAATGCCAGGACTCCGGTAAAGAAGGAGAAGCAGGGCATCAGTATCTCTGTTTTTCCGGAAAGGATTTTTCTGCCGAAGCAGCTCATATAAGAAAGTCCCCAGGCTACTGCCAGAAAAAGATGGATCAGTACGGGAACATAAGCACTTGGATAATCCGGAAGATCCACCCGAAGAAAGCCGTCCATATAAGAGGTGGTCAGCAGCGGGAATAAAAATTCCTGTATGGAGTTGACAGAACCGCCGCAGAGCAGGTTGTAGGCGTTAACCATTCCATATGCACCGAAAAAACAGAGAATTGCAGAAGCAGCATGAACGATGCACGTTTTCAGTATTTTTAAAAAATTCCATTTTGTGCTGCATAGCTGGAGGATGATCCAAAAAGCAGTCCATGCAACGGTACAGAACATACCGCTTTCCGTATTCCATAAAATGCCCAGCATGGACAGAAGATAGCCAAGAATACAGGTGACAGTATTCAGTTTTTGAAAGCGGACACAAAAAGCGCCCAAGCAGAGCATCAGGCTCATAAAAAGAATCCTGTGGGGCCAGAGCTGCCAATAAAAGCCGCCGCGCATCGCAAGGATCGGAAAGGTCATGGCAATGGTTCCGAGAAGGCGCAGCAGACTGTTTCTTACCGTAAAGTGCAGGGCAAGAAAAACAGGCAGAAAGCATAAGGCCCCCAGAATGGAGTTCAGCAGAATAAAGTCAATAAAATCTCCGCCCAGAAGCTTCATGGGAAGCTTATACAGGATTGCATAATGTCCGTAGATACTGGTAGTATGCTCAGAAAAGGGCAGCCCGTGATATACATTATAAATGGAGTTAAAATAAGCATGTGCGTGCATCCGGTCGGAAACTCCCCGTACAAAGATGGAGGGAGTGTAGAAGGTGTAGCCGATCAGAACGGACAGCATTCCATACAGAAAATACATGGCACTGTTCGGAATATGCAGTGCATGGTTGCTTTTCAGGCAAATAAAAAATATCAGGATTTCCGCAGTCAGACAGAACACAACAAGCCAAAGCGGCAGCTTATGCCAGATATAGCGATCGCTGACTCCGCCGTAGATATTGACCTCCAGACGGAACATCTGCAGAAAAAAGACGAGATTTCCTACGGTCAGTAATCCGAGCGTCAGCCATGAGGCGGCCGGAGCCGGAGATGATATTTTGTTTTTGTGGAAAATTCCATAAAAGGCCGAAAACAGCAGACAGAATAGCATGATCTGCATGGCGAAGGTAAGCAGATTGACGTTTCCTCTGGCGGAAATGGCATTGGAAAGTGCGGGGATTTTTAAGCAGCAGGCGGAAAAGCCAAAGGATAGCAGGAGAGCAGCCAAAAAAGCAGTGATTTTGTTCATTGATGATCTCATAATAAATAATTTTCCTTTATACATTTAATGGTTTTCTATCGTATCTATCTTCTCTGAAAATGCTCCTTTTGTCAAGAGATGAGAGAAAGTTTCAGGAGGACCTGATGTATTTGAGACAGAGCTGAAGTGAAATAGAGGCAAATTGTTGCGCAAATTTTGTTGACACTTATTTTGGCAGCCAGTATAATTAAAGTATAAGGTCTGCCCAAACAAAGCGTGAATGAAAAGTGATTACTTATCTTTGGCGCACTCGCTGCGCCAATAGCGGTATGCCTGATAAGTAATAAATTTGCACGCAGGGCGAAAAAATATGAATTGGGGGCCATGGGATGGCAACAATAAATGATATTGCAAAAATAGCGGGGGTATCTACCTCGACCGTTTCCCATGTGGTAAATCGTACACGGTATGTCAGTCCGGAGTTGGTGGAGAGAGTAGAAAAGGCGATTCAGGAGCTGGACGAATTGCCGAATTTTATCGTAAAGAAAACTAAGATAAACAGAAAAACTGTGGGAAGGGAATTTATATTACTGCTGCTTTCAGAACCGGAAAGCCTGTTTCAGAGCGAAATTCAGAAAAATGCCGAAAAACTGTTGGCAGAGGGGAAATATTCCCTCATTGCAGTCGGGTATGATAATGACGAAACGCGCCTTGAAATTATTCGTACCTCGCTTTTGACCTCGCCGGATTTGCGCGGGGTTATTGCATTCCCGGATGAGAAGGCTGTACTTACGGGAGAATTTTTCCGTGGAATCCATGTCCCGGTGGTGCTTATAGGAAAGGCTCTTGAAAATTTCGATACAGATGTACTTTACGCGGACACCTTTGAAGGTGGCTACCGTGCTGCAAAGCACCTTATTAAGAACGGACATGAGCATATTGCTTTCTTGGGAAGCTCAGGAAACTTTATGACCAGTCGGTTTGAAGGATATAAGAAGGCACTGGAGGATTATCACATTGCTTTTCACGAAAATATGGTTTTCTGTAATTTGAACTCGGAAGAGGAGGTATTTGCTTCCATGGACAAATTGATGTCCCTGGATGTAGTGCCTACGTCGGTTATTGCCGCGAATTCTTCGCCGTTGGTGCCTGTTCTGAAATATCTGAATGCCCACAACATTATTATGCCAAAGGATATTTCTGTAGTTAGCCTAAATGATTTTCAGTGGGCCGCTTTACTGGTACCGGAAATTACCTGTATTGATAAGCAGCCGGACGAAATTGCCAGGCTTGCAGTGAAAACCCTTATGGGACGCCTGGAAAGAGGGGAGACTGCAAATGCGCCGGGTTTAAAGGAGGGGTATGAAAAAATAACCCTTCCTGCCCAACTGAATGTTCGGGGATCAACCTGTGGAATCGGAAGAGGTCCATTTGGGGAAAAGGCGGAAAATGTGGATGCATTGGTGCTTTCGGAAACGGAAAAGGAGAAAATAAGGCAGAAGAACTATACTGCGGCTATCTCCTTTCACTATACCGGAAAGGCATGGATGAGACTGCAGGAAAAAGGGATGAAGAAGATATTTGGAGATTTGGGGATTTCTGTGATTGCGGTAACGGACGCTCATTTTGACGCAGCCCTTCAATGCAGGCAGTTAGAAAGCATCCGGTTTTTGGATCCGGATATACTGATTGCGATCCCCGTTGATACGAAGGATACTGCCGGTGCCTTTCGGTCAATTTGTGATACAAACACAAAACTGGTGCTGATCACCAACATTCCGGATGGCTTTACACCGCAGGATTATGTATCCTGTATATCTGTAAATGAACATTCCCATGGGCGGAATATGGGCCATGGACTGGGGGAATATATGGTGCGCCATAATCTCCGTAATGTGGGGATTATCCGCCATGGCGACCAGAACTTCTTTGCTACGAACCAGAGAGATGATGCGGCCGAGCAGGTTCTGGCAGAGGAATTTCCGGAAATCCGCATTTGCGGGGAAATGAATTTCCTGACGGAAGGAGAGGTATATAGAAAGACGCTGGAATTTATGCGCCATAAGCCTGAGGTGGAAGCTCTGTATGTTTCCTGGGACGGGCCGGCGCTGGAGGTAATTAAGGCATTGACAGAGATAAACCGCACAGATGTGGCAGTGGTAACGGGGGATTTGGATTATTCTATTGCCATGAACATGGCCAAGGGAGGAATGGTGAAAATGCTCAGTGCACAGTGTCCTTATGAGCAGGGAGAGGCTATTGCCCTTGCGGCCGCAAATGCTCTTCTTGGAAAAGAAACGCCTTCATTTGTTGGAATTGAACCGGTTTGTGTCAGCCCTGAGAATCTTCTAAAGACCTGGAAAAATATTTTTAAAGAGGATCCTCCGGCAGAGCTGCGAAATGCAATTCGCCAGAATCCTAATCATGTATCTCAAAAAAATGGTATTTAATTGTCAGTATCACAGGATATTAAAAAAGCAAGCCTGGCTGTGGTTAAGCGGGGCTTGCTTTTTTATGTTTGAAACAGGACAATTCTGTTTAATCTTCTTCAACTTCCGATATGGTTATCCAGCGCTGTGTGCGTGCGGATTCCAGAATGGCATCGGAAATCAGTTCAATAGCATATCCGTCCCGAAAACTTGGATCCGCCTGTTTTCCTTCGGCAATAGCCTTGAAGAAATCATAAGTTTCGATTATTTTTGTTTCCGTGTAACCGATGCCCAGGGCCGGAATGGGCCATAAGCCCTCTCCGTACGGGTGCGCGGGACCGGTATAAACAGAGCGGAATCCCCGGCGGTCGCCGCCATCCTTAGCGAAGCATACCTGAAGCTCGTCTCTGTGCTCGTAGTTGAAATATAAAGAGCCCTCTGTTCCGTGGATTTCGAAGGTAATGTAATTGTTGCGGCCCCAGGCATTCCGTGTAGCTTCGATGGTGCCGAAAGCGCCGTTTTTGCACTGCACCATGAAGCAGCATTGGTCCTCTACATCAACTGCCTCTTTTGGAACATTTTCTCCGCCTTTTATATTTCCCAGGCTGTCTGCAAGACCGGTCTGGACCGGACGTTTCGGAATATAGGTTGCGGTGCGGGCATGAACTGCCGCAAAATCCCCAACCAGGAAACGGAGCATATCCACAACATGGGTTCCGATATCCCCAAGAGCTCCGCTTCCGCAGACCTTCTTCTGGAAGCGCCAGGAAAGTGGCGCTGAAGGGTCGGCAGACCAATCCTGGAGATAGGTTCCGCGGAAATCCAGGATTTTTCCGATAGCTCCTTCTGCAATATATTTTTTGGCAAGCTGTACTGCGGGAGTACGGCGGTAATTAAAAGCGACCATAGTTGTAATATTGTTTGCTTTTGCGGCTAAATACATTTCCTTTGCCTGGGAAGAGTTTAAGGCAAGGGGCTTTTCGCAGAGAATATGTTTTCCTGCCCTTGCGGCTGCAATGGCGATTTCTGCGTGGGCATTATTTGGAGTACAGATATCAATAACGTCAATCTCGGGACTTCTTACCAGATCATGCCAGTCTGTGCTGCAGCTTTCAAAACTCAGCTTTTGTGCAGAATCATTGGCAACCTCCGCGTTTATGTCTACGATGATTTTTTTTACCGGGATGGCAGGAGCCGTCCAAAAAAACATGGGCATTCCGGCGTAGGCGATAGAGTGTGCCTTTGCCATGAATCCGGCTCCGATTAAGCCTACATTCATTTTTTTCATATAAATTTCCTCCTTGTATAAGCACTCAGATTACAAACTGCCTGATGTAGCGGTAAGAAAGCCTCAGAGAGTCCAGAATTTTTTCTTTGCTGCCTTCAAAAGCCCTGTCTTCGATTTCTACACAGGTATAACCGTCATAGCCGATGTCGGTAAGGGCGGAAACGTAACGGCCCCAATCTACGTCGCCCAGCCCGGGAAGCTTAGGCGACATATATTCCAGGGGATAAGCCATAACTCCAACATCCCGGAGCTTTTCCGGATAAAGCTTAATATCTTTATAATGAACGTGAAAAATTTTTTCTTTAAATTCATATAAAGGCTTAATGTAATCAATATTCTGCCAGACAAAGTGGGAGGGGTCGTAGTTAAGCCCGAAATAATCACTGGGGATTAAGGAAAATGCCTTTCTCCAGACAGCGGGGGTTGTCATAAGGTTCTGCCCGCCGGGCCACTGACCGGCGTCAAAAAGCATGGGGCAGTTTTCGATGGCAATCCGCACCTTGCTCTGTTCTGCGCTGTGGATAACAGGCGTCCAGACCTCCTGGAAAATTTCCAGGTTTTCTTCAATGGTTTTCGTCTGTATTCTTCCGATAAAGGTTGTGATGGTGTCTACATGGAGTTTTGGAGCAGCTTTAATCATGCTGGTTAAATGACGGATAATTTCGCTGCGTTTTTTCAGGTCCTCGGTCAGGGTATTTGGGTAGTATGCCAATGCGGAAATTTCTACGTTTTTTTCCTGGCAGTATCGGTTGATGTATTGGATTTTTTCTTCTGTGAGATCTTCGATATTAATATGGGTTACGCCTGCGTATCTTCTTGAGGCTTTTTCTACAGGCCAGCAGGCCATTTCCACGCACTCATATCCGAGAGAGGCTGCGGTATCAATGACTTCCTCGAAGGAAGCAGTATCCATGATGGCAGAAACAAATCCTAACTTCATACTATAATCTCCTTTTCTTTATGTTGTGAAAATTTGCGCAAAATTACTTAAAAACATTATCCTATATTCCGGAGAAAATGTCAATCACTGTTTGAAAAGAAAATAATAAACATGAGAAAAGAAAAACAAGACATACAATTTACCGTAACATCCATTTAATGGAAGGGATTTTGAAGTAAACAAAAAAGTATACAGAAAAGATTCAGAAAATTTATGAGAATCAAACAAAAAACAAAAAAATCACAGCCCTCGGTTGACAAGAGAGGAGAAATGAGATATTATAAAAACACAAAAAAATTTGCGCAAATTACTAAGAAAATGAGAAAATGTGGAAAAGGAGAAGAAAATGAAACTGGGATATATGACAAATGGTTTTGGCCCCCTGGTAGGAGACGGCGGAGGTGTCACGAGTGTAAAAGATATCCGTTATCTTACTCTTTGTGATGATGAAGCGGTTTTGAAGGAAATTACAGACGCAGGGTTTCGTTACATAGAGGTTTTGGAGGGGAACCTCACAAAGTATGCATCGGATATAGGAGTCCTGAAGGATATGCTGGTCAGGTACCATGCAGAAATGATGAGCGTATGCGTGGGGGCTAATTTTATCTATAAGGATGCACTTGAGGATGAGATGTATCATATGGAAGCAGTGGCGTCACTTGCGGAGCAGGCAGGTGTTTCCTATGTAGGCTTTTGTGGCGGTGCAATCAGAGGAAAAGGAATACAGGAGGGAGACTATAAGCTTCTGGCAGAAGGTCTGGATGAGGCTGCGGAAATTTTTGCAGCTCATGGAATTGAGGCCAGCTATCATCCTCATTTAGGCTCCATGGCTGAACAGCCGGAACAGATAGACAGGCTGTTTTCTCTTACGGATATTAAAATTTGCCCGGATTTAGCCCATCTGGCAGCAGGAGGCGGGAATCCGCTGGAAATTGTGAAGAAATATTATGACAGAATTTCCTTTATGCATCTGAAGGATTTAAACTCAGACGGCTTCGCACCGCTGGGAACCGGAAATGTAGACGTTGCAGGAGTCATCAGCTTTTTAAATGAAAAGGGCTATGCAGGAGACTATCTTGTTGAGGTGGATGGTTATGCGGGAGATCCGAGGGAAGCATGTGAAACTTCCTATAAATTCCTGAAAGGAAAATTAATCTAAATACAGAGAGCACAAAGCGGCAGAAAACGCTTTGAAATAAAAAAGCACAAAGCTAAGGAGGGTTTTAAGATGAAAAAAAGAGTTTTATGTCTATTGTTGGCGGCGGCAATGGCGGCTGCTGCGGGAACAACAGTTTTTGCAGCAGATGGCACACAGGAAATTATGTCTACCGGACCCAATGGGGAAACTGCTACACCGGCTACAGAGCTTTCTCTGACTGATGAAGAGATTGCAAAGATAAAGGAAGGAAATTACACGGCGGCAATCAGTTTCCATTATGGCGGCAATGACTGGTCAAGTGCACAGCAGAAGGGGCTAAAGGATACATTTGAGAAGCTGGGAATCGAAGTAACCGCTGTTACAGATGCAGACTTTTCCGCTGAGAAGCAGGTATCAGATCTGGAAACGATTATGGCAAAGGAGCCGGATGTACTGGTATCCATTCCTACAGATGCAACTTCTACGGCAGATGCTTACCAGAGTGTGGCAGATGCAGGCACTGAGATTGTCTTTATGGATAATGTGCCGAAGGGCTTTACGGCAGGGGAGAATTATGTAAGCTGTGTATCTGCGGATAATTACGGAAACGGTATCATTGCGGCGGATTTAATCGGAGAAGCATTAGGCGGAGCAGGAAAAATCGGTGTAATATATTATGACGTTGACTTTTTTGTAACAAATCAAAGATTAGATGCCTTTGAGAAGGAAATGGCAGAAAAATATCCGGACATTGAAATTGTATCCAAAATGGGGTTCCAGGATGAAAACGGATGTGATGTAGTTGCGGATGCGATGATTACACAGAATCCGGATATTCAGGCGATTTTTGCACACTGGGATATTCCCTGCGAGGGTGCGCTCTCTGCTCTTCGTGCGGCGGGCCGTGACGATATCCTCCTTAGTACCATTGATCTTGGAAATAATATAGCAAAAGAAATTGCAGAGGGAAATGTTCTGGGACTGGGCGCGCAGCTTCCTTACGACCAGGGCGTGGCAGAAGCGACACTGGCAGCTTATGCCTTGCTTGGAAAAGAAGCTCCGGATTATGTTGCAGTTCCTGCAAAACGTGTGGAAAAAGCAAATCTTCTGAAGGCTTATCAGGATGTTTATCATACAGAAGCGCCGGATTCCATCAGGGCTGCAATGGGCGAATAGCGTGTTAATTACAGATAAATGCAGAGCAGGGATGCTCTGCCCTGCATTTTGAATCTTAATACAAAAAGAAAGAACAGGTGGAGTTTATGAGCGAATTCATATTGGAGATGAAAGGAATTCAGAAATCCTTTGGTGTGCCTGTGCTGAAAGGCGTGGATTTTTCTATCAAAAAGGGAGAGGTTCATGCTCTTGTAGGAGGAAATGGTGCTGGGAAATCGACCTTGATGAAAATCATGACGGGTGTTTACAGCAAGGATGCAGGAGAAATTTTTATCAATGGGAAGGATGTTGATATTCGCAGTATTCATGATGCGAACAGTTATGGGATTTCAATGATTTTCCAGGAATTGTCCCTGATTCAGACTATGACGGTTGTCGAGAATATATTTCTCGGGGAAGAGGTGACAAAGAACGGTCTGCGGGATACCGCGTTTATGAACCGCAAAGCAATGGAAGTGCTGGAAAGCCTTGGAATTGACGTTGAACCGGATACTGTGGTGGGAACCTTAAGCGTAGGTATGAGCCAGATGGTCGAGATTGCCAAGGCCATGTCAAAAAATGCGCAAATCCTGGTATTGGATGAGCCCACTGCTTCCCTGTCCGATTCGGAGACAGAGCATCTTTTCCGACTGATTTCAGATTTGAAGGAAAAGGGTGTCTCCATGGTTTATATATCCCATCGTATGAATGAGATTTTGAGAGTTGCGGACGCCATTACCATATTGAGGGATGGTGTGGTTGCCCATTCGGACAAAGTAGCGAATATGAGTCTTGATGCTATTATTCTGCATATGCTGGGGACTGGTGAAGGGAAAAAGTTCAGTTGGGTAGAACGGCATTTCGATGAAAATGCAGCAGATTTGCTGACAGTGGAAAATCTTAAGGTAAATGAAAAGATCAGGGATATTTCGTTTTCCTTAAAACCGGGAGAAATCCTGGGCTTTGCGGGGCTTATGGGAAGCGGAAGGACAGAGATTCTGGAAACCCTGTTCGGGAGAAGAAGGATGTTGGGAGGAACCGTGAAGGTACATAGTGTCCCCGTACAAATCCGAAGTACACAGGATTCCATAAAAGCCGGATTTGCTTTGATTCCGGAGGACAGAAGAAAGCAGGGGCTTGTGCTCATGCATACAGTAAAAGAAAATGCGGTTTTGCCAAAGGTTGCAAAGCTGTGCAAAGCCGGATTTTTCGTGGATGAAAAGAAGGCAAACCGGATGGTGGAGGAAAATGTCAGGAAGCTGAATATTATTACAGATGGTATTGAGAAACGGATTAATCTGCTTTCGGGAGGAAATCAGCAGAAGGTGGTTGTAGCGAAATGGCTGAATATGAATCCGGAGATTATCATGCTGGATGAACCGACCGCCGGTGTGGATATTGGTGCAAAAGCAGAGATTATTGATTTGATTAGGAATTTTGCAGATGAAGGAAAAGGTGTACTGTTTGTTTCTTCAGAGCTTACGGAGCTTATGGCCGTATGTGACAGGATTATTGTTTTATATGATGGCAGAATTACAGGAAGCCTTTCCAGAAAAGAAATAGATGCGGAGGAGGAATTACAGCATGCAATCCAGCAAGAAGGCTAAAATAAATATCCAGTGGGACAAGTACATGGTCTACATCATTTTTGCGGCTGTTTTCATCGTATTTGCGATTTCGCTGGGGAATAAAGGATTTTTGAACAAAACTAATATGATAAATATTCTGCGGCAGACAGCGATGATTTCCATAATGTCTGTGGCCGGCACCTTTGTTATGGCTGCCGGGCAGATCGACCTGACGGTGGGTGCAGTGGCGGCTATGACAGCAATGATTGTTTCGCTTCTTTTACAAAGTACCAATTCCATTATTCTTGCCATACTTGTGGGGCTGGGCTTTGGGTGCGTGATCGGTGCGGTAAACGGGATACTGGTTACCAGGTTCGGGCTGCCGGCTTTTTTGGCCACTATGGGAATGATGCAGATTGTACGCGGAAGTGCCATGTGGATTACGGATACGGCGGCAGTTCCTGTTTCAAACAAAAGCTTTTGTTATGTATTCGGCATAGGGGATGTTGGCGGAATTCCGGTTCTTATTCTGTGGACGGTTGTCTTTTACATAGTCGGGATTCTGATTTTTAACAAGACACCCTTTGGCAGACATACGCTGGCGACAGGAGGAAATGAAACCTCTGCACAGTATAGTGGGATTAACACAGTCAGGGTGAAAATGATCACTTTCACAATGTCCGGTGTTTTTGCTGCTTTTGCGGGAATTTTGTATGCAGGCCGTCTCCAGGCGGGCCGTTATTCTTATGGTGATGGAGATGAAATGTCGGTTATTGCGTCGGTTGTATTGGGCGGAACCTCAATGTCCGGTGGAACAGGTTCTGTTATCGGTGCTCTTTTCGGTTCTGTGCTGATGGGAATGATTAATAATGCGTTGATACTTGCAAACTTAAGCAGTGCGCAGCAGACAGTGGTAAAGGGTGCGATTATTGTAATTGCAGTTGCGCTGAGCAACATTGCCCAGAAAAAAAAGAATAACTAACTGTATTTTGATTTGGATTTGAACGGAGGAAAAATAGATGAAAAAATTAAATGTAGGTCTTGTTGGGGCCGGATTTATGGGAAAAGCACATGTGGTAGGATATTCAAATATGCCGAAATTTTTCTGGCCGGCACCTGCAGTTCCGGTGATGAAAACAATTTGCGATATTGTTCCGGAAATTGCAGAGGATTCCAAAGAGAGATTTGGGTTTGAAAAGTGCTGTACAGACTGGCATGATATTGTGAATGATCCGGAGATTGATGTGGTAAGTGTCTGTACTCCTAATAACCTTCATGCGGAAATCGCAATTGCTGCTTTGAAAGCAGGAAAGCATGTGATTTGTGAGAAGCCCATTGCCTCTACCCTAAAGGATGCAAAGGCTATGGCAGAGGCTGCCAGGGATGCGGCGGAAAAAGGGATCATCAGTATGAATGCTTATCAGTACCGCAGAGTTCCGGCGATTGATCTGGCAAAGAAATTCATTGACGAAGGCTCTGTTGGAAGAATTCTTAATGTGAGATGCACCTATCTGCAGAGCTGGTCTGCAGATCCCGCTTCTCCTCTTTCCTGGCGTTTCCAGAAAGATATTGCAGGAGCGGGGACCTTGGGCGATATTGCGTCGCATGTAATTGATATTGCGCAATATCTGGCTGGGGACATTGAGGAAGTCACCGGTATGATGCATACCTATATTAAGGAAAGACCTGTGCAGGAGGGAGGAGTGGATCTTCTGGGAACCGTGAAGCCGGGAGATGACGCAGAGAGACGTCCGGTAGATGTGGATGATGAGGACAGCTATCTTGTAAAGTTTAAGAGCGGTGCAGTGGGAAGTATTGAGGCTACCAGAAATGCATGGGGACGAAATAACTATATTACTGTGGAACTCCACGGTACCTTGGGAAGTATTTGCTTTAATTATGAAAGATTAAATGAGCTTCAGGTTTGTTTTGCAAATGATCCGGATGACAGAAGGGGCTTTAGGACTATTTACACAGGTCCCGCTCATTTCCACGGAGAAGTAACCTGGAATATTCCCGGGATGAATATTGGTTATGGAGAGCTGAAGGCAATTGAGATGTATGAATTTATCAAAGCCATTGTAACGGGTGAGCAGCCTACAACCGGGTTTTCCACAGGATACCGGGTGGAAAGCGTATGCCATGCCATGCAAAAATCAGCAGAAAGCGGACACTGGGAGAAGGTGGAAGATTAAACGGATAAAATTGCAGTGTGCCTGTAAGGAGCGTCGGAAGAAAAGCTTCCGGCGCTCTTTGCGGTAAAATCCGAAGCCTCAGCATTGTTGCGCGGAGATGTCTGCGGGTGATTTATGCCGGTGTTATTGTCCGAAGACTGCCGGGGGACAGCAGGCATTGTTTTACTGCTGTGCCTTATTTGAAAAATACCGTGCAAGCTTCAGATATTCCTCCTGAAAAATGCTGTTTTTTCTCCATACAATGTTGATTTCATGTTTTAATGGAAAGCCCTCTATGGAAAGAATCTTCAGGCCGCGTTCTTTTTTGACTGCAGCTTCAAAAAGGAAGGTAATGCCCAAGTCCTGCTGAACCAGTGCTTTTTGGACCTTTATGTCATTGGTTTCAATGAGTCCGGCAAAGTCTGACAGCAGAATATTGTGACGCTTCAGGCTGAATTCCAGTATTTCCCGGTTGCTGGAACCCGGTTCTCTGGTAATGATGGGATAGGGCATAAGAGCTTCCAGGGAGCTGTCAGTGAATTTTCGGCAGGAAGAACCAACAGGAATATAGTTTTGATAGGAAAAAAGAAGGTACTCGTAATCCTTTTTGGGAAAGTTACCCTCTACGATGATCATATCAAGCTCCCCTTTGTCCAGCTTTTTTAGAAGAGTTCCGGTATTCTGCACGGCTATATGGACCCTGGAGGCGGGAAATTCTGTCAGATAATCTTTAAGAATCTGAGGTATCAAAAATTCTCCGGGAGTAGGCGTTGCGCCGAGACAGAGAGTCCTGCCGGCCTGCTCCTTAAGCTTTTTTCGGAGATGTTTCTCATCACTTCTGGATACGGCAGCATAGCGGTACAGGGTTTCCCCTGCAGCGGTGAGAAACATTTTTTTGCCTTCATAATGAAACAGCGTTACATTATAGTATTCCTCCAGGCTTTTCATCTGTCTTGACACGGCAGGCTGAGTCAGGCCAAGTGCATCGGCAGCCCTGGTAAAATTCATATATTCGCATACGGCCAGAAAGGTTTCCATTTTAATATCCTGCATCATTCATCACCTCATAGTAATCATAACACAGATGCATGGTTAAATAAATTATAATTATTTTACAAAATGGTTTGGAAGAACTATACTCATTTCGAAAAGCGGAGGAAAGAGGGATACAGTATGGAAGAAACAAAGGGGAAAATATTAGGGAAGCTTTTCCTTGCAACATTCACATTGAGTGCTGTTACATTCGGCGGCGGCTTTGTCATTGTTTCTCTGATGAAAAAGAAGTTTGTGGAGGAATTAGGCTGGCTGGAAGAAAATGAGATGCTGGATATCACTGCAATCGCCCAGTCTTCTCCCGGACCGATTCCAATCAATGCATCTGTGGTGCTGGGGTATCGGATGGCCGGGATTACGGGTACGGTCGTGGCAATTCTGGGAACGGTTATTCCGCCGATGTTTCTCATTTCTTTGATTTCTCTATTTTATACACAATTCAGAGAGAACCGGCTTATTGCAACTGCTCTGCAAATCATGCGCGCGGGTGTGGCTGCGGTGATTTTTGATGCGGCCTTAAACCTGGCAAAGAATGTGTGTAAAACAAAGAGAAGGTTGTATATCGGCCTTATGGCCGCTGCATTTATTGCCAGGGCGTTTCTGGGTATTAGCGCAATGGCCATAATTTCAGTCTGCCTGGGAATCGGTATTATGGATGCTGTGGTCGGGGGACTGCAGAATCGAAGTAAGGGGGTCGTATAGTGATGTGTATACTGCTGGAGCTGTTTTTTAGTTTTATTCAGGTAGGACTGTTCAGTGTCGGAGGCGGTTATGCGGCAATTCCTTTGATACAGAATCAGATTGTGGATGTGCATGGCCTGATGACCCTGCAGGAGTTTACTGATTTAATCACGATTGCAGAGATGACTCCGGGACCCGTTTCCATTAATTCGGCAACCTTTGTGGGGATGCGGCTTGCGGGTGTCCGGGGCGCGGTTGTCTGTACATTTGGATGTGTTCTGCCCTCCTTTTGTATTTGTCTTGCACTCGCTTATTTTTATTACAAATACCGTCAATTGGATGCGGTGCAGAAGATTTTATCTGCTATGCGCCCGGCTGTTGTCGCTTTGATTGCATCTGCAGGGTTCTCGATTCTTCTGCCGGGGATATTCGGAGCTTCTGCGCTGACGGAGAGGCTTCGGATTGTGGAAGCCGTGTTGTTTGCAGCGGGGCTTTATTTGCTTAGAAAATATCACTGGAATGCGATACAGGTTATTTTGGGAACCGGAGTTGCCGGTACCCTGCTCTATTATGTTTTAAATCATTTTTAGAGTTCTTGTCATACAGGAAAGAAGTGTGCTATAATACAAAGCATCGGGGGGAAGGAGCATGTGTCACACATACTCCTTTTTCCTGCGTGCAAATGTAAGGTGGAGGGATATTTTTGGAAGCGAGAGAAATACTTACGAAATTTAAAGAGAATGAGATCACTCTGGAGGAGGCAGAACATTATTTCCGTAAACAGCCGTTTGCAGAAATGGATTATGCCAAGCTGGATTTTCACAGAGAAATCCGTTCCGGTTTTCCGGAGGTCATTTTCTGCAGCGGAAAGGCTGACAGTCATTTTGTACGGATTTTCCGAAAGCTGTATGAGGAAAACGGTGAAGTAATGGGCACAAGGGCAAGCGGGCATCAGTATGAGCTTGTGAAGGATATTCTGCCCGATGTGGAATATGATGAAATTTCCCACATAATTAAAATCGAAAAGAAAGATAAAAAGAGATGCGGAAATATAGCTGTTTGTACTGCCGGTACGGCAGATATCCCGGTGGCGGAGGAGGCTGCGCAGACTGCAGAATTTTTTGGCGCAGAAGTATCCCGCATTTATGATGTGGGTGTCAGCGGGATACACAGACTGTTTTCACGGTTGGAAGTGATTCAGGATGCCAACTGTGTGGTCGCCGTAGCCGGTATGGAAGGGGCACTTGCGAGTGTTCTTGGAGGGCTTGTGGATAAGCCTGTGATCGCTGTGCCGACCTCTGTTGGCTATGGAGCGAGTATGCACGGACTGTCCGCGCTTTTGACGATGATCAACTCCTGTGCAAATGGAATTGCGGTTGTGAATATTGACAATGGTTATGGAGCGGGCTATATTGCAACCCAGATTAACCGCATGGGCTGCCGTGCTGACGATTAGGAGGAGATAAGTGATGATAGGAAGAACCTTATATCTGGAGTGCAGCTCCGGAATCAGCGGTGATATGACGGTTGCGGCTCTTCTGGATCTGGGGGCGGATCAGAAGGTGCTGGAGCAGGCGCTTTCCAGCCTGGAGGTCAGCGGATTCTCCATAGAGATCAGCCGGGTGAAAAAGGCGGGGCTGGATGCATGTGATTTTTCCGTAAAGCTGGATGCCGTTCATGAGAATCATGATCATGATATGGCGTATCTGCATGGATACGGAGAACATGTACAGGTTTATCAGAAAAGCGGTATGTATGAGCAATTATCCCGGGAAAATCATGTGCATGAGCATCCGGATGAAGACGCTGCTCACGCGCATAGCCACATGCACCGCGGTCTGCCGGAAATCATGGAGATTCTGCAGCATGCGGATATGACAGAGCATGCCAGGGATACAGCAATTCGTATCTTCCGTATTTTGGCAAAGGCAGAGGCAAAGGCCCATGGCGTTCCCCTGGAACAGGTGCATTTTCATGAGGTAGGCGCCGTGGATTCCATTGTGGATATTGCTGCCGCTGCTGTATGTCTGGATAATTTGGGAATTTCGAGAGTGATCGTGCCGAAGCTGTGTGAGGGAAGCGGCTTTATCCGTTGCCAGCACGGACTTCTTCCGGTTCCGGTGCCGGCAGTTCTGAATATTGTGCAGGCACATCAAATTCGTCTTCAGATCACGGAAACAGAAGGAGAGCTGGTCACTCCTACGGGAGCTGCCATTGTTGCGGCAATTTGTACGGAAGACAGGCTGCCCGGGGAATTTGAGGTGGAAGGAATCGGAATCGGCGCCGGAAAAAGGACTTATGCCCGTCCGGGCATTCTTCGTGCTATGCTGATCCGTGAAGCGGATTCAGGGGCGCCGGAGAGGGCGGAAGATGGCTTTCGGCTATTACAGGATCAGGTTGTCCGTCTGGAGACGAATGTTGACGACTGCACCGGAGAGAGTCTCGGTTATACAATGGAACGCCTGCTGGCGGCAGGCGCACGGGATGTTTTTTATACCCCGGTATTTATGAAGAAAAACCGTCCGGCATACCAGATAAATGTATTGTGCAGCAAAGAGGATGTACCGGCTATGGAAGAAATCATCTTTGCAGAGACCACCACCATAGGCATCCGCAAGGCTGAAATGGCGCGCACAGTACTCATAAGAGAGAACCGTACTATAGAAACGTCTCTGGGGGCGGCGGATGTGAAGCTGTGTATCCTGCCGGATGGAGAGAAACGCTGTTATCCGGAATACGAAAGTGCGGCTGTTCTTGCAAGAAAAACAGGGAAGAATTTATCGGAGGTTTATGATATCATAAGGGAGAGCGGCAGTTTGTTTGCTGAATGAGGCAGAAAGGAATAGCATGAAAACAGGACTGGTTTTGGAAGGCGGCGCCATGCGTGGAATTTATACGGCGGGCGTGCTGGATGTGTTTATGGAACATGAGATGCATTTTGACGGAGTGATTGGGGTGTCGGCAGGTGCTCTGCACGGCTGTTCCTTCGTATCAGGCCAGAAGGGAAGAAGCATCCGTTATTATGAAAAGTACCGCGGGGATAAACATTTTATGAGCTTTTGGAGCTTGTTGTGTACAGGTGATATTGTAGGAGAAAAGTTTTGTTATCATGAGATTCCGCAGTGGCTGGACCCTTTCGATTATGAAGCGTTTTATAAATCGGACACGGATTTTTACGTGGGCTGCAGCAATTTGGAAACCGGAAAGCCCGAATACCTGAGGATCAAGGATATGCTGAGTGAAATCGATTTGATGCGGGCCTCCGCGTCAATGCCGTATGTATCCAGAATTGTGAAATTTCATGGAATGAAGCTTTTGGATGGAGGCTGTACAGACAGCATTCCGGTAAGAGCTTTTCAAAGAATGGGATATCAGAAAAATGTGGTTGTTCTGACCAGACACGAAGGTTACGCCAAGGAGCCGGAACTCCTGAAGCCTGCAAAGCTTTTTTACAGAAAATATCCATTGTTTATCAAAGCTCTTAAGAGCCGTCATATTGTTTACAACAGAACCTTGGAACAAATTCGGGCGATGGAACAGAAGGGTGAGGTTTTTGTTATCCGGCCCAGTGAGGAGCTGGTCATCAAAAGGATGGAGGGCAGTATGGAGGAAATCCGTAAGGTTTATAACCTTGGCAGGAAGGATGCGGAAAACAGAATGGAGGAATTATTAAAATGGAAAAGGAGATCATTGAGTATATGAAGCCGGCAGCCGAGGCGTTTGGTAAGCAGGATTCATAGAGAGAAAAGTGAGGTGTCTGCTGTTAGGGCAGGCACCTTGTTTTTAAGAGGACACAAAAACTTAACAAAAAAAGTCTTGATTTAAAATCTGTTTCTGTTTATACTGATACAAGACAATCAAAGGAGGAAATCATGATTCGTCATGCACAGTATGCGGATATTTTCCGTCTGAAAGAAATTTGGCAGGAAGTATTCGGAAATGAAGGGAATTTTGCAGAAGATTATTTTGCTCATGCTTTTTCCGGGGAAGAGACGCTCTGCTACATGGAAAACGGACAGGCTGTGGCGATGCTTTATATGCTGCCCTGCCGGATTGCCCCAGACCATGGCAAAACGGAAGGGGTATTACATCCTGACCGGTGCATTTGCGGGGGCAATCGTGGCATACCTGAAAAGGCGTATTATTTTTATGCTTTGGCAACTGTAGAGCAATGTCGCGGCAGAGGGATTATGGGAAAGCTGATTCGTTATGCACAGGAGGAAATAATAGCAAAGGGATGCCGTACGGTTTTTTTGATTCCTGCTTCGGAAAGCCTTTTGTCCTACTATGAGCGGTTCGGATTTGATCAGGTGGTCTGTCCGGTGACTTATGTTCTTAAGCGGGAAGATCCGAAGAAGGCCTTGGAGGAAGCTATGGGTGTTTCTTTGGAAGAGGCTTCCTTGGAGGATAGAATGACACTTGGCCTGCGGCTGGATTGGATTGCCGCAAACAGGAATGTGGTTTTTTCAGATAGGCTGGAGGGCTTTTACAGGAAACGGAGTATGCAGGAAAAGGAAAGCTTCTTTTGGAAGCTTGTCAGGGGCCGGAAAACGGTGGGCTTCCTGGAGGGCAACCTGGAAAAGGACCAAATACGAATCAGAAATTATGGAATGGATTTTGGATTCACTGCAGGTTTGCCGAAGGGTTTGTTTATCGAAGAAAAAGACAGAAAGATTGCCGTCCAAAGTACGGACGTATGGAAGCATATACAGGGGTTTATTCCCGACTAATGAAAGATGAGGAGATTGCAATGCAATTTAAAAAAGTATCAATGGAACATATGGCGGAAATAAAAAAGTATTTGAATCAATCCGGAAACAGGGGCTGTAATTACAGTGTCGGAAACATCATCATTTGGGGAGAGGATTTGGACCTGTCTTATACGGTCATCGGAGACAGCATTGTATTCCGCACGATTACCGGGGAACAGGCCATTTATCACATTGCGGAATATACCACGGATTTCCCATATGTGATACAGCAGCTTACGGAAGATGCCGGAAGCCTCCAAAAAAGCGTACGGTTTGCAGATTTGAGCAGGGAGATGGCAGATGCATTGGAGGAAGCTTATCCCTCCGTATACAGAACAGAGTTTGACAGAGATGGAAGCGACTATGTTTATGAGGTAAATGCGCTTGCGTCTTTAAGCGGAAAAAAATATCATAAAAAGAAAAATCATGTAAACCGTTTTAAAAAGAATTATGCATTTACTTATGAGGAACTGACGGCGGAAAACATACCGGAATGTATCCAAATGGCAGAAAAATGGAGAGAAAGCAGGGAGATGAATGATTCACTGCGTGCGGAAGCCAGGGCACTGGAACGGGCCTTCCGGTATTATGAGGAGCTTGGCTTTAAAGGGGGAGTTCTGCGCGTGGAAGGCAGGGTGGCTGCCTTTACCTTTGGAGAGGCTGTGACTGAGGATACCTTTGTGACGCATTTTGAAAAGGCGCTGGATGACATACCGGAATTGTATGCGGTGATGAATCAGCAGTTTGCGGAGCATGCACTTGCTGCATATCAGTATGTAAACCGTGAAGAGGATTTGGGCGTAGAAGGTCTCCGAAAGGAGATCGGAAGAGCGTCGTGTAGGGAAAGAGTGTAGATCTCGGTGGTCGCCGTAT
>URVB01000009.1 GCA_900551075.1 uncultured Blautia sp.
GCCACCGCTACGCCTCATTCGGACGCCTTGCACTCGAATATACATCCTGCGTTGATATAGCAGTAATTTATTATTCGTTGTACTAGTACTCCATATTCAAAAGAACACCCCCATAATTCCAAACCCACGCCCTATTGAACATTCTAAACGAATGATATAATTTTTGTTGAAATAGTACAAGGGAAACAAATTAAGGCCTTAATTTAACAATTATGCAGTAAATATTAAATTTGAGAAGAGAGAAGGGTGATGTTGGTGGAAGGAACAATGAAGGCATTAAGAATGTATGCGCCGTACGACTTCCGATTGGAGGACGTTCCCATTCCCGGGATTGGAAGCGACGAGCTTTTGATCAAAGTATTGGGATGCGGTATTTGTGCAGGAGATGTAAAAACGCTGCATGGCGGGCAGAGGGTGTGGGGAACAAGTCCCCGGAATGCCTATATAGAGGCGCCTTGCATTGGAGGACATGAATTCTACGGAGAGGTGGCAGAAGTAGGAGAAAATATTACCGGTGTAAAAATCGGGCAAAAAATATTAGCAGAGCAGATTCTTCCCTGCGGAGAATGCAAATTCTGCAGAGAGGGCAATTACTGGATGTGTCAGCCTCATCATATTTATGGATTTAAGGAGGATGCGCAAGGCGGATTTGCGGAATATATGAAATTTGCAAAAAACAGTGTGGTTCATATTTTGCCGGACCATATTACTCCGGAACAGGCGACTTTGATAGAGCCTTATGCCTGTGGCATGCACGCTGTGGAGAGAGCGAATGTGGGACATGAGGATGTGGTGGTTATCAGTGGACTTGGAGCAATCGGGCTTGCAATGGTGAATTCGGCGAGAATCCTTGCGCCAAAGATGATCATTGGACTTGATTTAAGGCAGAACCGGTTGGAAAAGGCAATAGAATTCGGGGCAGACATGGTTCTTAATCCGACAGAGGAGGATGTTGTCGCAAAGGTTATGGAATTCACAGGTGGTTATGGCTGTGATGTTTATATTGAGGCATCGGGCAGTGCACCCAGTGTAACCCAGGGCTTGAATATGGTAAGAAATATGGGGAAATATGTACAGTTTGGAGTATTTCCAAAGGATGTAACGGCAGACTGGAATATCATAGGAGATACGAAGCATATGGACATACTGGGCTCACATCTGTCAGGACATTGCTATGAAGCAGTTATAAAAGGGATCATGGACGGAACTTTAAAAACCAATGGGATCGTTTCCCATAAATATCCCCTTACGGAATGGGAAGAGGCCTTTGCGGTTGCAGAGAAGGACCCGGATGCATTCAAAGTGGCATTGATTCCCTAACAAAAATGAAAAGATAAAACATTAAGAAAGACAGAGGATAGAATAAAATGAACAAATTAGGTATTTTTATGAATTTTTGGGAGAAAAGATGGGATGCGGATCATGTCAAATACGTGAACAAGGCGGCGGACATCGGTTTTGACATCCTTGAATTTCAGGCACAGCCGCTTCTGGAAATGAGCGAGCAGAGGATGAAGGACATAAAGATGGCCGCGGATGACAGAGGAATTGAGCTTACATACAGTCTGGGCCTTGATCCTGCTTATGATGTAGCCAGTGCGGATGAAAATGTCCGAAGAGGCGGTGTGGATTATCTGAAGAGAATCGTAGAGAGGGTAGGGTTTATGGATGGCAGGGTCATCTCCGGTGTCAGCTATGCGGGCTGGGGTGTTACAGATTATGTGCTGAGTGCCGGAAAAGGGGACATTTTAGAAAGAAGTGTTGACAGCATGCGCCGGATTATAAAAACTGCGGAGGACTACGGAGTTGTGTACTGCGTGGAAGCGGTTAACCGTTTTGAGTCTGTATTGATTAATACTGCGGAGGAAGCGGTAGATTATGTAAAGAAAGTAGAGAGTAAAAATATAGGCGTACTTCTTGACACTTATCATATGAATATTGAGGAAAACAATATTGGAGATGCCATTCGGTATGCAGGCGATTATCTTGTGAATTTTCATACGGGAGAAAATAACAGGAGGGCGCCGGGAAGAGGCCATCTTGACTGGGACGAGATATTCCGGGCGTTAAAGGATGTGGATTATAAAGGGCGTATTGTATCTGAACCATTTGTAATGATGGGCGGAGAAGTAGGGAAAGACATTAAGGTCTGGAGAGACCTTGATGTACCTACGGAGGAAAGCATTGATAAAGAAGCGGCGTTCCTGCTGGCTTTTGAGAAAGAGAAGCTGTACCGGTATGGATTGGCTTAAAGAAAAAAAATCAGCAAATTCTATATAAAAAAATATGATGTATTGGAGGAAATCACTATGAAAAGGAATTTGAAGAAAGCAGCGGCAATCCTGACAACAGCAGCTATGTGCGCATCTATGCCGGCGATGGTAAATGCGGCGGAAAAGGAAAAACCGGGAGAGGGATATAAGGTTGGCTGTTTTTAGCATATTCAAATTGTCGGTAACCACTAATAATAATAAATTCCGTCTCCGGACTGAGATTCTGGCTTTGGCGGATGAGTTCCAGTCCATCGTAACCGGGCATTCGGATATCTGTAATTACGATATCAGGTTTAAGCTGCCCGATATAAGTAAGTGCTTCAATACCATCGTGCGCTACAGCAGCAATTTCTATGTTCAGTGAATCCCAGTCAATAAGTTTGCCGATAAGTTTGCAGATTTTAGGTTCATCGTCAGCAATAATAATTTTCATGTATACTCTCTCCCCAATTTTTAGCCTTTTTTGTATATTATAGTGAGATGAAAACAGATGCAAAATAAAAAAGTATCCTTTTGCAGAGCTTTAACACAATTTTATACATAATATATGTTAATGTCAAGAAAATTGTCGATTGTTAACATATATTAGTAAAACTGGGGGATATATGAAAATCTATACTTATCGAGGAAGAAAAAATGTATGCGGAGAGAAAATACGGCAGATGCGGGTAAACAAACAAATGTCTCAAAGTGATCTGTCGGCAAAGCTTCAGGTTAATGGCGTAACCCTGGAGAGAGACAGCATCAGCAGAATTGAGAGAGGAACAAGATTTGTAGCCGATTATGAGCTGTATATTTTTGCAAAGGTATTTGGAGTGGAGGTGGAAGAGCTGCTGGAGCTTAAGGCGGAGCAGAAAAAAGGGAAAGCAAATGAAGTAACTTTGGATACGATATCTTAGCCGGCGTGACAAAAAGACTGTTTAACTCCTTTTTATCTTGCGGGGAAACAATCCCCGTGGTAACATAAAATAGTATACCCCGGCGTGGGAAGACGGGGCGCTGAGAAATATACAAGAGGTGAAGGTCCATGTTTGGGGAATGCCATGCTCATGTGATCATGGATGGTAAGAATTACCGCAGGGCGGTGGAGTTACATGCGGAGGGCGTTAAGGATGAGGTGGTCCGCGCACACTTGAAGGCGTATCAGGAGACCGGTGTGACCTTTGTGCGGGATGGCGGAGATTCCTATGGGGTATCTGAAAGAGCAAAAGAGCTGTCCGGAGAGTATGGGATAGATTATCGAACTCCGATTTTTGCCATTCATAAAGAGGGCAAATACGGAGGAATTGTAGGACGCAGCTATTCGGATTATAAGAGCTTTCATAAAAGAGTACTGGAAGCCTGTGCAGAAGGGGCAGATTTTATCAAGATTATGACAACAGGTATTATGGATTTCCGGAATCACGGAAATGTCACGGGAACGCCCCTGGATGCAGAAGAGGTAAAAGAATTGGTGCATATTGCCCATGAGGAGGGCTTTGCAGTCATGAGCCATACAAACGGCGTATATGGTGTACGGGCTGCCGTAGAAGCAGGCGCAGACAGTGTGGAGCATGGAAATTACCTTGATGAGGAAACGATTTCCATGCTGGCGGGCAGTCATACCGTATGGGTACCTACTCTGGTAACTGTAAGAAATCTTCTGGGCTGCGGCAGGTATGAAGACGCGGTAATACGTTTGATTATGAAAAGAGCCGAAGAAAACGTAAAGCTGGCTTTTGAAAAAAACGTAAAGGTGGCGCTTGGCAGTGATGCAGGCGCCTATCGTGTGCCTCACGGCAGAGGAATTCTGGACGAATATCAGGCGTTTATGGATATTCTTGGAGATACACCGGAAATGAAAGCGTGGCTTTTACAGGGAGAAAAAGAAATAAAAGAGAAGTTCCAGAGAGATTAACAGGAGAGGAAAGAGACAGCCCCGGACACATGAACAAATATGTGCTCCGAGGCTGTTTGTGTTGTCTGGCATATGAGAAAACGGTCCGGTGGACCGTTTTTGAGCGGGATTCTTAATTGGTCCTCCGCCATGATGGCATTTAAGCGTCCTCTATCTTCAGGCAGGTATAGATATTGGACTGTCTGGATGCTGCCGGGTTAAAGGTGATTCGAATGGAGCTTCCGGATAAGAGTCCTCCTGTAGAGGAATTTTGTGCGCCCGAAATGTTGCAGGTGATTATGGCTCCGTCAGGAGTCTGTATGGTTACTGTGTTGGCAGTACTTCCTAAAATTTCGCCGGATACAGTGAAGGAAAGATGACTTTCCTTGATCACATCCGGATTCTGTCCGGTGATTCCCAGGATAGAGATTCCTTCCAGCGTAGTTCCGTTGAATTCTCCCGTATACGTAACTGTTATATGGGAGCCGGGAGCGGCACCTCCCTTGAAGTAGCAGGGAATTGCGGACATATCCAGGTTTAATGCGGTTCTGGTTCCCTGTATGGTAACCTGAAGTGTATTCAGATTTACATTCTGAATGACTGCCTGCATTTGCTTTTCTCTGTTCTCCTCGGGTATTTCTTCTGTCGGTGCAGGTGTAGGAACCTTCAGCGGGTCAATGTCCGAAATACTTAATACTTTGATGTGGCTGGCGTTTAAGACTGTGGAGTCTTCCGAATTGGAGTCCGCGAATTTTCCTTTAAAATGGATATAAACCCAGGTGCCTGCTTTTATACCATTTTGGTAATATTGCTCTGTGCCTGTAATGGGATAGGTGGCTGTTTTACCGGATTTTGCTTTGATTGTTATCGTGTTCGGAGTCAGCCCCTGAACCTGTCCATGAGCGGTACGGTCTTTCAAGCGGCCTTTTTTATGGACTTCGTCAACAACCTTCAATGCCTTCACTGTGGTGGTATCCGTATCGTTAAGCTGACCTTCGTAGATGACACTGACCTCGTCTCCGGTGATCATGCCATCCTCACATTCCAGTGTTGCCTGAGAAACATCAAAAATATAAAGCGTTTCATTAGATTTAACAGTTAG
Source organism: uncultured Blautia sp. (assembly GCA_900551075.1). Classification (GTDB taxonomy): domain Bacteria; phylum Bacillota; class Clostridia; order Lachnospirales; family Lachnospiraceae; genus Blautia_A. Next base: position 5,252 of record URVB01000009.1, read on the forward strand.
CTGATTCCCTGTAAAATCCCGGAGCTGGCCTTTGACCTCATCCATATAGATTCTAGGGCCGATCTCTCCTGTTTCCTGCGCAGGAGTATCGCCGGTCGAGACAAAGCGGTCGACCAGGTCTCCCAGACTGCACCCGGATAAAGAGGTGGTAAAGATTGTGCAGATACATATAATAAGCAGTTTTTTCATTGGTGTCCTCCGGTATGGCATATCCCCGGCATCCAATGGAAAGGCGTCAGTCCCTGTCTTTTTTGGGAACGGTGCTCCAGGCAGTGAAATTGCAGACCTCTCTGTAAGCGTTCCATTCTTCACGATCATGGGCAGGGCTTTGCATCAGCCCGGTACATTCCGTGCAGGCATTGGTATCCAGGTAATTGTCGTAAAAAATATGGTATGGATTTTCTTTGTTTTCTTTATTTTTCATCATAACCCTCCTTTGCGTGTTCGGCAATGGTTTCCTGGGTTAGTATGTGAAAAAAAACGTCAGATATACAGGTTTAGAAAAACTCTGAAAATATTAGACATATTATAACAAATAGTTATTGAAATTTCTATAAATTGTGCTATAATCTCTCTAAATAAATAATAGCGAAGTAGGAATTTATGCGTTAAGTGTTCATTGGCTGGGGAGTCGCCGTGAAACGAAAAGCTTGCAAATCTGAACAGGCAGCTTACGATATATTTTCCGCACCCGTTGCTGCATATGAGGACATCTCATAATGTGGAGGGATTATTATTTATCGGTAACTTACTCTGTGTAAAACATTATGGAGGTGTTTTATTTATGTCCAAAAATCGATACAAAACATATTGGAATGTAAAAATTCTGGTTTTTATGGCGCTTTTGGTCGCAATGCAGTTGGTACTCGGCAGAGTTCTTGTGATTGAGCTGGGGCCATATCGGATTTCCGTCGGCAGTGTCTGTACGATTCTTGCGGGGTTGTGGCTTGGACCTGCGGCCGGAGCAGCCTGTGGTTTTTCGGCGGATTTGATCGGATGCTTTATGAAGGGCTATGCGGTGAATCCTCTGATTACAGTCGCGGCAATTCTGTGGGGCTTGATACCCGCATTGATGAAGCCGCTGTATGCGCAGAGAGACAGAAAGGGCAAGACGATAGGGATTGTTTTGTCTGTTGTGATTGCCGGAATAAGTAGCTCTCTGATATTTACCACTGCAGGATTAGTATGGATCCTGGGCTATAATTTCTATGCGATCATGCCGGGAAGACTGGTACAGTTTGTGATTATGATGCCGATTTACAGTGTGCTGACATGTCTGCTGTATTTCAGTCCGTTGACTGGTATGGTGGTAGGCACTGTGACGCCAGCCGCATTAGAAAAGAAAACCGTGTAAAGAATCAAAATTTCCGGAAGGCAATGACTCATACGGGTCATTGCCTTCCCTGACCCTTTCGATCATGGGGGTGGGCGCTGTGCCGGATGCCCCGGATTCGGGGATGTGGGCTCAATACCTGTCGGGCTGTACACGGAACCAATAAGTGTAAGAGTACTGAAAGCCAAGGGAGCCATAAAGATATTCGGCATTTGTATTGCCTTTTACCACTTGAAGGTAAGCGTTTTTGGCGCCCCTTTTCATTCCCTCTTTCAGAAGGCAGGTGCAGATTTGGCGGGCATATCCCCGGCAGCGGTACTGCTTCCGGACATGAATGGCATAAAGGCCGATATAATCACGATCCAGGATACCGAGTCCTGTGGCTATGATGCGGCCGTCCGTTTGAATATAAGCGCAGATGGTTTCCTTGGGGATTGCCCGATACATAGAGGGTACAACTGTACGATGTACCGGGTTTGTGGTTCCTTTCAGTTCAAACAGGCTTTCAATCCATTTGTCGGGAATATTGTCTGTGAAATGAACAAGTCCATAGTCAGCCGTCAGACTGGCAGCTTTCAGATGAAGTGTCATAACATCAGTGGTATGCTGTATTTCGTATCCCCGGTTCTCCAGTGTGTAATCAAAATCCTGAGATACGAGGGGGCTGATCTTAAAGATTGCCGGGGTTCCCAGACGCTTATATACATGCTCGCAGTAAGGAACTTTTTCGCGCCAGGGAAGCGTCGAGGTGCCAAACTGCTCTACGCTGTTTGTTCTGTGGGTATAGAAATATGAAAACCTGAGAATCCAGCCATCATAAAGCTCCATTTTATGGGAGGGCCAGGCGTTCAGGGACATATCTTCGATTTTCTTAATGTTTGTTTCCATTCGTACAGCCTTTCTTCAAGATTTTTTATAACTTCAGCAGGAGTTCCTCCGTCAGGATTTCATGACCCCGGGCTGTCAGATGAATGCCGTCCGTTGTTATGGAATCCGTTCCCTGCATCTGCGCCGCATGGTTCAGGCGTTCATGCAAAAGAATGTAAGGAATGTTATATTTATCTGCTAATTTGCTGATTCCCAGGGACATAGTCCGGACAGGTGGGAACCAGGTGCGGTATTCTGCGGGAGACGGGAAAATAAAAGGCTCCATAAGGATGAAACGGCAGGCCGGCCGCTTCAGCTTCAGCAGGAGTGTTTCATAATCCTTTAGGAATTTATTCATCATGGATGCCTGCTGCCTGGGAGTCCGGCCCGTATTCATCATCAGGCCGATATCATTAATGCCTATCAATATTGTTATAATGTCTGCATGAAAAGGCAGATAACTCTGTTCTGCATTTTCCAGAAGACGGGCGACGGTGAAGCCATCCACACCGCAGTTTTTGACCGTCCACGAAAATCCCTTTGCCTGCATCCTGTCCTGAAGCTTTTGTACGTATCCGTTTCCAAGCGGCGGATTCAGAAAAAGTCTGCCGCAATCTGTGATACTGTCACCTAAACATAATAAGCGTGTCATAAATCCTCCTGAACATGAGGTGAATTCTGGTTTCCTGTATGGAGTCTACTTTAACACTGACAGGATATGCGGTCAAGATAAAAAACTGTTGTCTAAAAAAATATAAAAAAAATAAATTATCAGACAAAAATGCCGGAAAACAGTCAGAAAAAAAATAAAAAAAGGACTGGACAAATCAAAAGTACTGCTCTATAATAAACCTCACCAGAAGTCTTCTGGTGTCAAAGCCGTCAGGTCAGACGGATAATCCCATTTTACGAAATTGAGAATGAATATACGAAAGCGAAGTGCCGGCTTATGTTTGGCTGTGCAGGATACTGTAAACAGGAGAATTGTATTTGCAGAAGGAGGCGGTGCTGGTGTGGCTGTGGATTCCGGATTGTTGTTGGTAATTGCCGGGATAGCTGCGGTTATGGATGTGCACAGGGCACAGGTAGAGAACGGCTGGATTCTGTTTGCTCTGTGCATGGGACTGCTGTGGCGCATTTTACAGGAAGGACCGAAAGGAAGCTTAGGATTTGCTGCAGGAGCAGTATTTCCTTTGGCTGTCCTGGGCGTGCTGTTTTATTTCCGTATGCTGGGACCGGGTGATATCAAGCTTTTTTGTGCTTTGGGCGGGATTATGGGCATATCTGATATCAGTATATGTATGCTGGTTTCTTTTCTGCTGGGGGCAGTCTTTTCTCTGGCAATTTTGATTTCCAGCGGCAATTTCTGCCGCAGATTCCAATACCTGATTTGTTATTTCCGGGAATATTTCCATACAGGTAAAGTAAAGCCATACTACCAAAGAGGGATGGCCTTGGAGAATTTTCATTTTACGGTCCCTGTGTTTTTGAGTGTCGTGCTTTATGCAGGAGGTGTATATTGAAAAAAAATATCTTTGCAGTCTGTGATCTTGAAATGGATTATGCATGTAATTTTATGAATTATCTGAACCAAAAGAAAAATATTCCCTTTGAGATACAGGCGTTTACCAGTGCAAAAAGCCTGATTGCCTTTGGAAAAGAAAATCCGATTGAGTTGCTGTTGATTTCCGGCAAGGCAATGTGCAGGGAAATAGGGGAAATGGATATTGGGAAGATCGTGATCCTGTCGGAGGGTGTGCATCACCCGGAGCTGGATCAGTATCCAAGCGTATATAAGTACCAATCCTCCTCCGACGTCATCAGGGAGGTTATGGCATGCTATGGGGAAGAACGCGGGATTATGCCTGTACAGTTTCCGGTGCTGAAGAAAACGACGGAAATACTGGGAGTCTATTCTCCTTTGGGGCGGTGTCTGCAAACCTCCTTTGCGCTCACCTTAGGTCAGGTACTGGCAAAGGAGCGAGCAGTGCTTTATTTGAATCTGGAAGAGTATTCCGGGTTTGAGGAACTGTTTCAGAAAGGCTTTCCCTATAATCTGAGTGACCTTTTATATTATGTACGCCAGGAAAACCGGAATCTGGTGCTGAAGATGAATGGTATGATACAGACCATTCAAAATCTGGATTTTATTCCTCCGGTCCGGGCCCCGGCTGATATCCGGGGGACCGCCTGGAAGGATTGGGAACGTCTTCTGCAGGAGCTTGTTCTTCACAGCGCTTACGAGGTAATCGTACTGGATATCGGAAACGGGATTGATGAGCTTTTCCAGCTTCTGGACCAGTGCAGACGCATCTATATGCCGGTTTTGAATGATGTCATGTCTTCCTGTAAGATCGCACAGTTTGAAAATCTGCTTCGTATATGGGATTATCCGCAGGTTTTGGCTAAGACGTCGAAGGTTAAGCTGCCGTTTTATGTTGGAGGTTCTTCCCTGGAATCTTATGCGGAACAGCTTGTCTGGAGCGAATTAGGAGATTATGTAAGAGAATTATTGAGAAAGGAGAGAGAATGAGCAGGGAGACATTTCAGACAATGCGGCGTTTTCTTATGGAAAAGCTGGATATGGCAAGGGAATTGACAGATGAGGAGATTCTGGAGGAGATTGATGACCTGATACTGCATAGGATGCGGGATTCCTGCCTTTCTTTGAAGGAGAAGGTAGAGCTTCGGCAGGAGCTTTTCTATTCTGTCAGGAAGCTGGATGTACTGCAGGAACTGATTGAGGATGAAACTGTTACGGAGATCATGGTAAATGGCCCGGATGCCATTTTTATCGAGCGGTCAGGGAAATTGCATAAATGGAATAAATCATTTACATCAAAGGAAAAGCTGGAGGATGTTATCCAACAGATCGTAGGAAGGTGCAACCGGGTCGTGAACGAGTCCATGCCTATTGTAGATGCACGTTTGGAAAACGGTGCAAGAATAAATGCGGTCATTCAGCCTGTGGCGCTTAACGGTCCGATTCTGACGATCCGCAGATTCCCGGATAAGCCAATTACTATGGAGAAGCTGATTGCGCTGGGAAGTCTGCCGGGAGAATGTGCGGAATTTTTGAAGGTACTGGTGAAGTCACGCTATTCCATAGTCATAGGCGGGGGCACCGGAAGCGGGAAGACAACATTTTTAGGGGCACTTTCTGATTTTATTCCTAAGGATGAGAGGCTGATCACCATAGAGGATAACGCAGAACTGAAGATACAGGGAATCGAAAATCTTGTAAGGCTGGAATCGAAAATGGCGAATATGGAAGGCGCCGCGGCAGTGAGCATACGGGATTTGATAAAAACAGCGCTTCGCATGCGGCCGGACAGAATCGTTATAGGAGAGGTACGCGGCCAAGAGGCGGTAGATATGCTGCAGGCACTGAACACAGGACATGAAGGGAGTTTAAGTACGGCACATGCCAATTCGGCAAAGGATATGCTGAGCAGACTGGAAACCATGACACTTATGGGAGTGGAGCTGCCATTGGAAGCAATTCGCAGGCAGATTGCTTCGGGTGTGGATATCCTGATCCATTTGGGGAGAATGCGTGACAAAACGAGAAAAGTATTGGAAATTACAGAGGTATGCGGATACGAGGACAATGAAATTAAAATGCGGACGCTTTACCGTTGGCAGGAGGGAAAGGGCCTGGTAAAGCTGGAACCGCTGCTGTGCAGGGAAAAATTGAAAAGAGCGGGGATGGTCATATGAAACAGAATTACGAAGAGTACCATTTTACAAAAAAAGAGGCACTGAAATATGCGGCACAGAGTACGGTGGTCTGTGCTTCCATTGATTATTTGTTTTATCAGAACTGGATTTTGCTGCTGCTGGCGGTTCCGATTACGGCTTTTTATCTGAAACGGAAGAAAAAGCAGTTGATTCGTGACAGAAAAAGAAATTTAAATTACCAGTTTAAGGACGCTTTGAGTGCTTTAAGCGTGGCCGTACAGGCCGGATATTCTGTGGAAAACGCGGTGTCTGCCTGTGCCAGAGATCTGGAGCGGATTTACCGGAAGGATGACGACATTATGAAGGAGCTTCATTATATCGAAAGCCAGCAGAGGGTCAGTGTTCCGGTGGAGGAGCTGTTTTTGGATTTCGGAGAACGGTGCCGGGTGGAGGATATTGAGAATTTCGCTTCTGTGTTTTATACGGCGAAAAGAACGGGCGGAGATTTGGATCAGGTTATCCGGAAGGTGGCACGGATGCTTGGAGATAAAGTTGATGTCAAAAAAGAAATCGAAGCCACTCTGGCAGCCAAAAAATCGGAGCAGATGATCATGAGTCTGATGCCGGCAGGAATCATTTTGTATCTGCAGATGACTTCGCCCGGATTTTTGAGTATTTTATACGGAAATCCTTTTGGGATTTGTGCCATGAGCATATGTCTTGGGATATACATTACAGCATATTGGCTGGGAAGGCGGATTGTAGATATTGAAGTGTAGGAGGAAGCATGTGGATACATATTGTGATTTTTTTTATGGTTGTGGGGATAATTGTCGTCCGAAAGACTGGCTGGCTGAAGCTTGAAGGGCTGGAGGATACAGCAGGGATGCGTTTATTTGCTGCAGTGGCCCTTGGGGGGAATCTGCTGGGAATGCTCCTGACGTTTGGAAGGGGCGCCTCTTTTAACTATCCGGAAGAATATAAGCTTCCAAAGGAAGAAAGCGGCTCTTATGAAGAGAAATTTCTGATATCCGTAGCCGGTGAAGAAGAAACGGAGCTGTATGTGCAGGTACCGGAAAAAGAGACAGAGGTAACCTCTGATTTGCATCCGAAGGAAGAATTGACGGAAGAAGAACAGCAGGAAAGAGAACTGCGTGATGCCATAGCCAGGTACAATCAGGAGAAGAATGATCCGGACTTTTATTATCTTCCCGCAGAGTGGGACGGCAGACCGTTAGTGTGGAAGAAGCCCGCCGATCATTCGGGAAATCTGGTGGCGGCGTTGAGTCTTTTTGCAGCAGTTGCCGTTATGATAAAGAAGGCAAGGGAGAAGCAGGAGGCCTGTATAAAGCGTTCGGAACAGCTTCTCATGGATTATCCGGGGCTTGTTATGAAATTTACGCTTCTCGTACAGGCCGGCATGACAGTGCGGAAGGCATTTCAGAAAATTGCTCTGGATTACCGGCGAAGGCCCTATGGAAAAGGCAGATATGCTTATGAGGAGATCGCGGCAGCCTGCTATGAGATGGACAGCGGAGTTTCAGAGGCAGAGGCATACAGGCGTTTCGGGGAAAGATGCGGCCAGATTAAATATAAAACCTTTGCTGCTTTGTTAGTCCAGAATCTCCAGAAGGGAAGCCGCCGGATGTCCGAAATGCTGGAACGGGAGTCTATGGAAGCATGGGATGAAAGAAAACGTAAGGCAAGAGTTTTGGGAGAGGCCGCGGCTACAAAACTGCTTTTTCCCATGATGCTGATGCTGGTGGTAGTAATGGCAATTGTTATGATTCCTGCATTTTTGTCGTTTTATGAGTAACCTGTCCTTGGAGAGGGACATAAAAAACTACTACACGGGAAGGAAGGAGGTGAAGTGCATGCGTGGATTCCTGACATTGGCAAGGGATTTCATAAGAGAAGAGGACGCGGTAGGAGTTGTGGAAATTATTCTTATCCTGGTCGTACTCATTGGCCTGGTCATTATCTTTAAAGAGCAGCTCACAAGTCTTGTGAAGAATATTCTTGCCAAAATCACGAAACAAAGCAATTCGATTTAACAGTTGAAGGAGGTGTATCCCTTATGGCAAAGAGAGGCAGTGTGACAATATTTCTGGCGTTGACATTAAGTCTGATGCTGTCGCTTGTCTGTACGAGCGTAGAGTCCGTCAGAATGGCGGCAGCCAGGACACAAATTCTAAGCAGTATCGATATTGGTCTGTATTCTCTGTTCGGACAATATGATAAATCTCTTCTAAAGGATTATGATCTGTTCTTTTTAGATGGCTCGTGCGGAGGAGGCTCGCTTAAGCTCGCAAATGTATACGACAATATGGAATCCTATATAAAACCGGTCTTGAAGCAGAACAGTCAGAAGCTTTCGCTTGTACAGGGAGGGTTTACAGGATATCGTCTGGCGACGGACAATGGAGGCGAAGTGTTTTTTCATCAGGCAGTCCGCTATATGCGGGATACCCTTGGAAGCCAGGGGATACAGCTCCTTCTCCAAAAGCTAAAGGGAAATGAGGAAAAGACAAAAAAGGCAGAAGAGGACGGAAAGCGGGCTGAAACGGGAGATGCCCTTGAATCCTATGATGCAGAGATAGAGGCTGCCGCCAGGAACAGCAGGGCTGCGATGGAGAAAGAGCAGAATAGTCAGGAGGAAAATGGGGATTTTTCAAGTGAGCAGGGAGTTTCAGCGGGTATACAAGAAGACTTTGCAAGTGGACAAGAATCGGAAAAAGCAGTAAATCCAATTCCTGTCCTGCGCAGGATTCGGAAAATGGGAATTCTGGAGTTGGTTATTCCATCCGGAAGGAGTGTTTCGGATGCGTCAGTTTCTAAATCGTCTGTGGTTTCAGGAAGAAGCCTTCAGAAGGGGCTGGATATTCCGGGCGGACCCAAGGAGGACAGCTCATATACTTCCGGAATATTATTTCAGCAGTATCTTATGGATAAGCTGGGAAATTATCAGAAACCGGCTAAGGGCGGTCTGCGCTACCAGGCGGAGTATCTCCTGCAAGGAAAGTCTAATGATATGGAAAATATAAAGGCAGTGGCCAAAAAACTCCTGCTGATCAGGGAAGGGGTTAATATGGCACATCTTCTGTCTGATCCCGCAAAGCGTGCACAGTTACAGGCGCTGGCGTTGGGAATTGCATCTGCATTTCTGGTTCCGCCGGCATCAGTGGTGATCGAGGGAGCGCTGCTTCTTTGCTGGGCTTTTGCGGAGAGTATATTGGATGTCAGGGAATTGTTTGATGGAGGACGTGTTCCTTTAGTAAAAACGACTGCAGACTGGCAGCTTTCGCTGGAGAATCTTCCGAATCTTATGCAGAGGCTGGATTCTGAAAGGCGGGGTACAGGCAGCGGGATGTCTTACGAAGAATATTTACAGACGATGCTTCTTATGGAGAGCAAAGCCGGATTGGTGACAAGAGGTATGGATATGATAGAGGTTTGCATCCGCAGCCAGCCGGGGAGGGAGAGCTTCCGGTTGGATTCCTGTATCGAAGCTCTGGAAGCCTCTGTGGATGTAAAGGCAAATCGTAAAAAAACGTTTACGGTGACAAAGCAATATAGTTACGGCTAAAACAGTCTGATGAAAAGAGGTGCGAAAAGATGCTTTTTCAGGAAGAGGAAATGTGTTTGGGAAAATATAGGAATAAAAAGATAGATAGACATGGGAATAAAAGATGCAGATTGGAGAGAAAGCAGCCGTTGCAAAGCAGAAAAGAAAGGAAAAGCTCTCTAAAATACCTCTATGACCTGCTTGCCCCGATAAGCAGGAAAAAAGGCTTTCTTCCTGAAAAGGCGTCTTTTTGCACCTCTTTAAAAAGGGCAAGCTTAGCAGTTGAGACAGCTTTAGTTCTGCCGATGTTTTTTCTGGGTATGGTCACGATGATCTCATTCATGGATATCTATAAGCTTCAGACAGAGCATTTGGTGGAGCTCTGTGAAAATGCAAAGAGAGCCGGAATGTATGCCTATGTTTTGGAGGGCAGCGGACAGCGGGAAATGACCCTTCCGGATATTTACTTCTATGAGCCGGTTGGCGGACTGATTCCTTTGCCAAGGGTTTTGATGCATAATTCAGTAAAAATTCATGCCTGGACAGGAGAGGAATACAGTGCTTTTCAGGATGGGGAGGGAGGGGAACCGGAGGAAATGGTGTATGTGACAGAAACTGGAACCGTTTACCACAGGAATCCAGGATGTAGTTATCTGTCTCTTTCTGTTACCCAGACATCCGGAAACCGGATTTCTTCTATGAGAAATTCCTACGGAGAGAAGTATGCAGCCTGCGAAACCTGCAGCAGAAACCAAAAACCTGCGGGAAGCGTATATGTTACTGCGGCGGGAAACCGCTATCATAATCTGGAAACGTGCAGTGGTCTGAAGAGAACGGTGAGACTTGTAAAACATTCCTGCGCGGGAGGTATGGCGGCCTGCAGCCGCTGCGGCTGAGAGGAGATCGGATGAAAGAGATAAGTACATTATTGTTTTTGGGGTTAAATGCATGGTGTGACTGGCGAAAAAAACAAATTTCCTTATTATCGGTGGTCCTATATGGAATCCTGGGGACGGGTGAAGCCATCTGGCATGGCAGGGTGGACTGGAGTTTTTGGATTGCTATAGGGATAGGGGCTTTGTTTTTGGGACTGAGCCTGCTTACATGCGGGGGTATTGGAATGGGAGATGGCTGGCTTTTAGCAGCGCTTGGCACAATGCTGGGTGTGGAAGAGTTTTTGACTGCTCTGTGCTTGGGGCTTGTGTGCGCGGCTTTGTGGGCATTGGTGCTGCTGATTGTATGCAACTGCGGAAAAAATACAGAAATTCCCTTTGTACCGTTTTTGCTTCTTGGATATATAGGAGGATTTTGCCTGTGAAAAAAATAAAAAAAGGAAGCTTTACTGTAGAATTGGCCTGTGTAGTACCGTTGATATTACTGGTAATTATGGGAACTTTGTATTTGTGCTTTTATGTTCATAACCGTGCATGGCTGGGGGCAGCCGCGTATGAGGCGGCGCTGGCAGGAAGCATGGAAGGAATCAGGGAAGGCGGGCAGGTTTATGAAACGGCCAGAATACGGAGCGAGGAATTGGGAAATGCTGGATTTTTCGGTGCTGAAAATCTGACGACACAGACAAATGTGGGAAAGAAGGTTCAGGTGACATATGATCTGGATACAATTTCCGGATTTGGGGATTTTACCTGGCATCTTCGTGCCGAGGGAAAGTCTGAAATTATCTGTCCTGTTAAATGGATACGCAAAATTAAGGCAGCGTCGGAACTGTTCAGCAAAAAGGGAGGATAAATGTGATGCGTGCGGAATATAAGCGTGATATGAATCATAATTATTTAGTTCTCCAGGGGGATATACCAGTGGATACTTCCTCCTATCAGGTGCGTATGCTTGCCGGTAATGAGATACCTTTATTATTAAAATGCAGGATGCAGGGTTTAGATGGAAAGCTGCTGTTTTATTACGAAATCACATCGAAGCAGTCATTAGCAGACCTCTTCGAAAATAAGAAGCTTCGTATCGCAGACTTACAGGCTGTTTTTGGAGGATTTGTCCATGTTATGGAAGAAATGGCGGAATATCTGCTGAATCCCGGGCAGCTCGTTCTGCGTCCGGAATATATGTATATGGATGTGGAAAAACAGGAATTGTTTTTTTGTTATCTTCCGGGATTTGAGAAGGAGGTTAAGGAACAGTTTCAGTGTCTGACAGAGTATATCCTTCCGAAACTCGATCATGAGGACAGCCAGGCTGTGATGCTTGGTTATGGAATCTACAGGCGTGCACTGGAGGACTGCTTTCATTTGGAATATATTAAGGAAGAGCTGTATCAGATGAAAGGAGAGGCCCGGGAGCCGGCGGCCATAAAGGCACCGGAAAAAGAAACAGAAGCTTCAAGTTTAACGGAAGAGGCTATAAGGCAGGAAGACTTGTGGAGTTTTAAAGAAATACCGGAAAAAGAAGGTGTTCAACAGAAAGAAACAGAGCAGGAGGAAACACGTGAAAAAAGGGCAGGGCTTAGGAAAATAGTTCCCGGATGTTTCTGCGGGGCAGCTATGGTATTTGCAATATTGGCAGCGGAGCTGGGCGGATGGATACCGTGGCTGAGAATTGAATGGATGGCAGGAGGGATTCTGGCTTTGGCAGGCTGTGGCATGATGATTTATTTCTTTGTTGAAAGGCGCAGAAAAGCAGAGAATGAAGAAAAGGTACAAGACTATATAAAGAAGCGGGAAACAGTCACAGCGGACAATACCTCCATGGCTGCAAAGGCAGCAGAAAGTCATGCTTATGAATCCCCTGGGATATCTGAGGCAGCACAGCCTTTAAACCAGCAGGAAAATTTCGGGGAAACCGTTGTTTTGTCAGCAAGTCCCATAGCCGGTCCGGCAAGTCTTGTAAGCCGGGAGCCGGGAGAATTGGCGACCATTTATCTCTTGGAGGAGTTGACGATAATCGGAAAGCTGGGCAATGCATCCGATGCAGTGATTGATCTGCCGACAGTGAGCCGCGTTCATGCAAAAATAAGAAAACGGGAAGAGGAATATTATCTCACAGATTTGAATTCCAGAAACGGAACATCCGTGAATGGACAGATGCTGAAAGGGGATGAAGAATATCTGCTTCAAAATGAGGATGAAGTGGATTTTGCACAAGCAAGATATATTTTTTTAAAATAAAATATTTATTTTGATATTATGTGCAAAATCTGTTACAATATGCCTATTATCAGATGGGAGATGACTCCCGGTTCTAAAGGCGGTGAGTAACATATTTGTATCAGTGGCGGGTGTTAATCTCTCATAGAGCGGGCCTTGAAGAGGGAAAAGAGGATGTCTGTGGAAGAAATAAAAAAAGAGCCTTTGACGGCTGCGTTGGTGATACTGAATATATTGGCTTTTTTTGCAGTAGAGTTTAGCGGAAGCTCTGAGGATACGATGCATATGCTGGACTGCGGAGCTGTGTATGTCCCGTTTATCCTGGAGAACGGGGAATATTACAGGATATTCACCAGTATGTTTCTGCATTTTGGTATGGAACATCTGGCAAATAACATGCTTGCACTATTTGTACTGGGCAGCAGGCTGGAGCGCACTGTGGGAAAAGTGCGCTTCCTCCTGATTTATCTTTTGGGCGGTATTACGGGCAATTTGGTATCTCTGCTTCTGGAAATCAGAACTCAGGCTTACGCTGTTTCTGCAGGAGCTTCAGGTGCAGTGTTTGCGGTGATGGGCGCTATGATTTATGTGATTCTGCGCAGGAAAGGACAAGTCGGGGACCTTTCTGTGAGGCAGATTCTGATCATGGCGGTCTTGTCGCTTTATTTCGGCTTTACCAGCAGCGGCGTAGACAATGCGGCTCATGTAGGAGGGATGCTTGGCGGCTTTTTTATGGCAGTTCTTTTGTATCATCCCAAAAGGATACGAAAAACAGTACCTTGATGCAGCGTGCTGTCTGCTTCCAGTCGTCCTCCATGTGCTTCGATGATCTGCTTTGTGATTGCCAGGCCAAGTCCCGTTCCGCCTGGCTTGTATGTTACGAAGGGAAGGAAGAGCGTTTCAAGCTGTTCGGAATCCATTCCGCACCCATTGTCCTGTATAGAAATACAGATGCCCTGCTGTAGGGGAACGGCAGAGACAAGGATTTTTCCGTTTGGACCGGAAATAGATTCCTGTGCATTGCGCAGCAAATTTAATAAAGCCTGCCGCATTTTAATACGGTCAAGGGGAAGTGCCGGCAGGTCGGAAGAAATGTTTGCTTCCAACGTGATTCCTAAATAATCCAGCGTAGGTTTTACGATGGCTGTGACTGAACGCAGATAATCGCCTGTATCGGTGGGAGTCAGACATAAATTCCCCGCATTGCTGTAATCAGATAATTCGTTTAATAATTCTTTGATATACTCCAGATTTTCTATGATATCCGCCCAGCATTTACTGGCAGCGATTTCCGGATGGGTAGAGGCTATCATTTGTAATTCGCTGTTGATCAATGCAATAGGATTGCGGATTTCATGGGAAAATTTTGAAAGAGTAAAACGGAAATCTTCCGTTTGCTGTTCTACTGTGGTTTTTGCCTGCATATCATCACCTCATGGGAAGTTTATCACCCGTTATTTCCATAATCAACAAATTTCGTATTGAAAAAATCGAAGAAATGCGACACAATAGAAAGAAAAGGTACCGAATAATGTAGGAGGGTAGAGAAAAATGGAAAATTGTATTTTTTGTAAAATTGCAAATGGAGAAATACCGTCAGCGACACTTTACGAAGACGGGGAATTCAGAGTGATTCTGGATCTGGGCCCTGCAACCAGGGGACATGCCCTGATTTTGCCGAAAGCTCATGCTTCGAATATTTATGAGATGCCGGATGATCTGGCTGCTAAAGCGATGCTTTTGGCAAAAAAGATGGCCGGGAGGATGACGAGGGCTCTGAATTGTGATGGGTTTAATGTAGTTCAAAATAATGGAGAGGCGGCAGGCCAGACTGTTTTTCATTTCCATATGCATTTGATACCAAGATATCAGGGGGATGAAGCGGGAATCACCTGGACCCCGGGAAAGCTATCTGATGAAGATAGAGAGGAAATCTTGACAAAAATGGGAAAGTAATTTCAGGTTTTACCGGAGAAAATACGAATGATGAAGTTTAATGAGGATTTTAAGGATATTTATCAAAAATACCAAAGATTCTCAGCAGGAATTGCCTTCAAAATTGTGAAAGATAAAGCGGCAGCGGACGACATCAGTCAGGAAGTCTTCTATCATCTTTATAAATTGGGAGAGAAGTTGGATTTAGCTGATGAAGAGAGAGTCAGATCTTTAATTGCCACGGCGACTGTGAATAAGGCGAAGGATTATTTCAGGAAAGCACATGTGAAGATGGAATTGTGTGTGATGAATGACGATGCCGGAAAGGAAATTGAAGACAGGAAATATAATCCTGAAGCAAGAATGCTCCGAATAGAAGAAAAAGAATACAGAAAGCTGGTGTTAGAGCGACTTTATGATAAGAACCCGATGAATTACGATATTCTGATGAAAGTCAAGTATTATGGCATTCCGCCGGATACCGTTGCCGCAGAATATGGTATCACCAGAAATAATGTGAATAATCGAATCTATAAGACCAAAATTTGGATAGCAGAGGAAATGTCCAAGCTATATAGTAAATAAATTATTTGAGGATGGGGAAAGAAAGGAATTTTGGCAAATATGGAGAAATAAATCTAGGTTTTACCGGAGAAAATACAAATGATGAAGTTTAATGAGGATTTTAAGGATATTTATGAGAAATACCAAAGATTCTCAGCAGGGATTGCATTCAGAATTGTGAAAGATAAGGCCACTGCAGATGATATCAGCCAGGAAGTCTTCTATCATCTTTATAAAATGGGTAAGAAATTGGATTTATCCGATGAGATGAAGGTACGGTCTTTGATTATTACCGCAACTGTGAATAAAACAAAGGATTATTTCAAAAAAGCACATGTAAAAGCAGAATATTGTGTACTTGACGATGACAGCGGGAGAGGGATAGAGGATGACCGGTATAATCCTGAAGCAAGAATGCTCCGCATGGAAGAAAAGAAGTACAGAAAGCTGGTATTAGCTAGGCTTCGTGATAAGAATCCGATGAATTATGATATTCTGATGAAAGTCAAGTATTATGGCATTCCGCCAGATTCCGTCGCTGCAGAATATGGCATCACGAGAAACAACGTGAATAACAGAATCCGCAGGACGAGAATCTGGATAGCAGAGGAATTGTCCAGGCTATACGGAAAGAAAACTCCGTAGCTTTTATTTTGATTTTGCACAGCCTTCAATAAGGGAAACAATTTGCCGAATCGAATCCAACTGTCTGCTTGCGGCCATAGCATCGGTATAAGCCTGGCGGTTGGCATACAGTTCGCGGATAGCATTTGCCAAAGTCTCCTCTGTGATTTCTTCCTCTTCAAGAACCATACTATAGCCCTGGCGTTCAAAGGAGCGTGCATTTAAAATCTGGTCGCCCCGGCTTGCTTTGGCAGATAACGGTATCAGCAGGTTCGGTTTATGAAGTGCGTTGATTTCACAGATTGCATTTGCACCTGCACGGGAGATGACAATATCGGCAAGTGCAAACAGATCCGGCAGCTCTTTTTTGATGTATTCATACTGGACGTAGCCTTTTGTTTCATTCAGGGTTTGGTCTGTTTTTCCTTTGCCGCAAAGATGAATAACCTGGAAGTCTTCCAGAAGTTCTGGCAGAATCCTGCGAATGCTGTTGTTGACGGATGCTGCACCAAGGCTTCCCCCGATCACCATAAGAACAGGTTTTTCAGAGGTAAAGCCGCAAAACTTTCTGGCCGCTTCTTTATTTCCGTTTAAGAGTTCCTGACGGATAGGTGTACCGGTAAGCACGGCCTTTTCTTTGGGAAGGCTTGCTGCGGTTTCCGGAAAATTGCAGCATATCTTTGCAGCGGAGGGAATACACAATTTATTGGCAAGACCGGGGGTCATGTCGGATTCATGAATGATGGCAGGAATCTTACAACGTTTGGCGGCAATGACTACAGGAACGGTGACAAAGCCTCCTTTTGAGAATATAACATCAGGTTTCAACTGCTTGAGAAGCTTTTTGGCTTCGCTGAAGCCTTTGAGAACCCGAAACGGGTCAGAAAAATTTTTCAAATCAAAGTAGCGTCTCAATTTACCGGAAGAAATTCCGTAATATGGAATACCCAGCTCTTCAATCAGCTTCTTTTCGATGCCGTCATAGGAGCCGATATAGGAAATTCGGTAGCCCGCTTCCTGAAGAGTGGGGATTAATGCGATATTTGGGGTTACATGGCCGGCGGTACCGCCGCCGGTGAGTACGATATGCTTCATAGGGTTCCTCCTGAATAATCATTTTACTGTTACAATGCACAGCCGCACTGTAAATAATAATATGCTCCGCGGTACATTGACCGTGAACAGTAATATTTTACTAATAAATATGAACCCATGAAGCAAAATTGTCAAGGAAAGTTGCAAGTTTTCGGACCTTTCCTGAGGCTATGCCGCAGATGCTGCGGCATTCGGAGGATAACATGAAAAAAAGATTTGAGGAAGATGACGAATTGGATAGGCTTCCGGAGGACGATGAGCTGGATAAATTCCTGGATGATGAGGAATTAAAGAAGTTTCTGGAGTATGAATATGTGAAGGAAGCAGATGAGATGGTCGCAGCCCTTTTTTCAGAGGAAGATGATGAGGAATATGAGTCGTCGGACGAAGAGGTTCAGGCTTCATACGAAAAGCTGGTAGCGCGTATGAAAGCGGACGGGATTTACCGTGCGGATGAAGCAGACGATACGGTTGTACCAGACCGTCCGGCGGGCACCGGTATGCGTATGGAGACGGCAGCAGAGCTTGTGCCGGATTTGGACGTTCTGTCTCTTGCTGCACAGCATTCTGCGTCTGCTGTTGAAACGGAAAAAATCATTCCTATGTCTGCCGCTGCAGATGCCAAGGTCCGCCGGGCCGGGAGAAAACGGGCGGCACAGGGCGCTTTCCGGAAGGTGGTCAAGTATGTTGTTGCCTGCACAATTTGTCTTGTCTTCGTCAGTGTATCAGGCGAGGCAGGGCGAAATTATTTTGTTGAAAGAATTCGTTTACTTAGTGGTGATGATACAAGATTTGTGATAGACAATGATGAAAATAATGAAATGGCCAATACAGATGAATATGAGGCAATTAATGCAGTAGAAAAACAATTAGGGGTTAAAGTTCCTGAATTTTTTTATCGGCCAGAACATTTTGATTTTATAGATTATGAAATAGATGAATATGCTGTAGTTGCGCGGTTAGAGTACCAGTACAATGATCATATTATTACTCTTTTTATTGATAAAGAAGATGAGGATAGTGCAAGTAAAACAGACAGTTTACATGGAAGAAAGGCTAAAACAGTCCCCATAATTTATGAAGATATTGATGCAAAAGTGTGGAAAATTGATGAAGGAGAAGCACGTTTATCAAGTTGCGTTGCTCAATGGAAGAGAAAAGGGGTAATTTATCATCTTTCTGGTAGGATAGAATTTGAAGAGTTTATTAAGATGATTGAAGAAATAAGATATAAAGAGTGATTTTGTTCAATATTTATCGTATCAATGTTGTAAAGGTAGTTTGCAATAGAGAAAGGGGTGAAAGGGTATTAGTAAATGGAGGCGGATTCTTGGAGCTGGTATTATAGCAGGTATATTGTCAGTAACTACTACAATACCAGCATCAGTGCAAGCTTCAAGTATTTTAGATGAAGTGACGGATACGGAGACAACAGAAGATTTTGCCGAGGATACTAGTTATAGTTTGTTACGAGGCGTTAATTTAAATTATGGAACCGTAAAAATCCAAAAATTATCTAGCAGTGAAGTAAGCATTTATGGTTTAACACAGTGTCATCGTGCGTGCGATACGGTTTATTTAAGTATCTACTTAGAACGGAAAGTTGATGGAAGTTATGCAACTTATAAATCCTGGAATTTTACAACGGATAATGCGACTAGTCTTAGCCGGAGTATGAGGGTACTTGTGCCAAGTGGGACTTACTATCGTGTTCGTGGTTACCATGCTGCAAAAGATGGTTCCAAAGAATCTACAACAACATTAACCAGCGGAATTCTGGTAAATTAACGGTGAGATTGCGACACTCCCGTCCTTTTACCAAAATTCTTTGAATTTCAAATTCCCGCCTGAGCAGCGGGGACTGAGAAATGTTGATTCCCGTGTGAGCAGCGGGGATTTTGAAACATCAATTCCCGCCTGAGCAGCGGGGATTGGGAAATGTCGATTCCCGCCTGAGCAACGGGAATCGATATGTACGTGATTTCTGTGTGAGCGACAGAAATCATGTATATTCATTATTTTTGTGTGAGCAGCAGAAATAATGAGATAATCATGAAAAATTAAATAGCGGAGCATGGGTGCATACTGAAGGATGAAAAATACCAAAGAGAAATAAAAAAAGTACTTGTAAACTTCCATTACCGTCCTGCAGTGCGAAGTGTTCGCGGAACAAAGCAGATATGAGCGATATCTGCTCTGTAATCAACAACAACACACACAGTTTGTTTTGTTATTTGGAATTATATGGAAGGTCTGGAACTGCTGAAGGCTCCCTGTATGTTTTAAGCCATGTAGCGGGTATGCGACTTTTTTGCGAAAATTCAGAAAAAAGCTGTTAATAATCCGATTTGTTGTGTATAATAATTACAAAACCAGGTGTATTTGGAAGGATTATCACACGAAGGGGGTCGCACATGAAGATTACTTTTATAGGGGCAACGCACGAGGTAACAGGAAGCTGTTATTATCTGGAAGCCGCAGGTAGGAAGTTTTTGGTGGACTGTGGTATGGAGCAGGGGCCGGATTATTACGAAAATCAGGAGATTCCCGTGAATCCGGGAGAGCTGGATTTTGTATTGCTGACCCATGCGCATATGGATCACTCCGGCAATTTGCCGGCTATTTATGCGAAAGGGTTTCAGGGCCCGATATATGCAACCGATGCAACTTGTCATCTTTGCGATATTATGCTCCGAGACAGTGCACATATACAGATGTTTGAAGCAGAATGGCGCAACCGCAAGGGACGCCGCCAGGGAAAACCGGAATTTATTCCGGCATATACTATGGAAGATGCGCTTGGCGTGCTGCGCAATTTTGTAAGCTGTCCATATGAGGAAGTGATAAGTCCGGCAGAGGGCATCCACGTCCGGTACGTGGATGCCGGACATTTACTTGGTTCGGCCAGCATTGAAATACGTATTGAAGAAGCGGGGAAAGAGGAGACGATTGTATTTTCCGGTGATATTGGAAATATAAACCAGCCTTTGATTAAAGACCCCCAATATCTTCATAAGGCGGATTATGTAGTGATGGAATCTACTTATGGGGACCGAAGCCATGGTGAGAGGCCGGATTACGTAGAATTGTTATCGGAAGTTATCCAAAGGACTTTTGACAGAGGCGGAAATTTGGTGATTCCCTCCTTTGCTGTTGGGCGTACACAGGAGATGCTGTATTTCATACGTCAGATTAAAGAAGAGGGACGTGTTAATGGTCATCAAAATTTCAAGGTTTACGTGGATAGTCCTTTAGCAAATGAAGCAACTACTATATTTGGAGAACATCGCTACGATTGTTTTGATGAGGAGGCATTGGATTTGATTTATAAGGGAGTCAATCCAATCAGCTTTCCGGGGCTTAAGACATCTGTTACCAGTGATGACTCCAGAGCAATTAATTTTGACAGCGACTGCAAAGTTATTATTTCCGCCAGCGGTATGTGTGATGCGGGACGAATCAAGCATCATTTGAAGCATAATCTGTGGGGTGAAAAAAATACCATTTTATTCGTAGGATATCAGGCAATCGGTACCTTGGGGCGGGCGCTGCTGGAAGGTGCGTCCGAGGTAAAGCTGTTTGGTGAGACTGTACATGTGGCAGCAGAAATCTGCCAGATGCCCGGTATCAGCGGGCATGCAGATGTAAATGGTCTGATTGACTGGGTAAAAGCATTTGGTAAAAGGCCGAAAAAGGTATTTATTACCCATGGAGAAGACAGTGTAACAGAAATATTTGCAAAACGCCTTGCTGAGGATCTGGGATACGATACCATGGCTCCTTTCAGCGGAACGATATATGATTTGGCGGCAAATACATGTATTTATGATGCACAGGGCGTGAAAATTGAGAAGGCGTATGCGACACCGAAAGCGACAAAAGCAGTGCGTACCTTTGAGAAGCTGGTTTCTCTCGGACAACGCTTAATGACGGTTATCCGCAAGAACGAAGGCTGTCCGAACAAGGAGCTGGACCGCTTTTCCAGGGAAATTCAGTCTCTTTGTGACAAATGGGACAGAACAGATATTTCCTGAATGTAGAATAACAGAACAGAAAACTCCGGGGCATCAATATCCCCGGAGTTTTTTACAGCAGCTTTCGGAAATAATACGGGAAAAGACTTGACTTCATTGCATATCTTATGATAAACTGGACAAGCGACATGGAAGTTAGGTCTTTTTTTTATGCCCGAAAACGTGTACGGATGCCACAGTAGGGCAGAGAATTCAGACCATGCAAATGAAAACACTGGAGGTGGAAGTTGTGCGCGTTAAGATTACATTAGCATGTACTGAGTGCAAGCAGCGTAACTACAATATGACGAAAGAAAAGAAAAACCATCCTGAGAGATTGGAAACCAAGAAATATTGTAAGTTCTGCCATAGACACACTCTGCACAAGGAAACAAAGTAATCACAGAGAATTGTGAGGTTAGGCTATGCAAGAAAAAGAAAAATCTGCTGGCAAAGGTCAGAAGAAAAGTTGGTTTCAGGGACTTCAATCAGAGTTTAAGAAGGTTGTCTGGACAGACCGCAATACATTGATTAAGCAGACTGTGGCTGTAGTGGTTATTACCGTTATTTTGTCTGTGATGATCAGTATTATGGATGCGGGAATTCTGGAAGGCATTAATCTTTTAGTGAAATAAGGACAAAGGTGATTGTATGTCAGAAGCAAAATGGTATGTTGTTCATACCTATTCCGGGTATGAGAACAAAGTAAAAGCCAACATTGAAAAGACAATCGAAAACAGACACCTGGAAGACCAGATTCTGGAAGTCCGTGTTCCGCTGCAGGATGTAGTGGAAATGAAGAACGGAACCGCAAAGCAGGTCCAGAAGAAAATGTTTCCGGGATATGTGCTTCTTAACATGGTGATGAACGATGATACCTGGTATGTTGTCCGCAATACACGAGGTGTTACGGGATTCGTGGGACCGGGTTCCAAGCCTGTGCCTCTGACAGAGGCTGAGATGCTTCCGCTTGGTATTAAAGAAGAGAATGTTCAGGTGGATTTTGCAGAGGGCGATATGGTAGTAGTAACAGGCGGTGCCTGGAAGGATACGACAGGTGTCGTTACAGCGATCAATACGCAGAAGCAGGTTGTTACTATTAATGTTGAGTTTCTTGGCCGCGAAACGCCGGTAGAAATGAGTTTCGCAGAAATCAAAAAAATGTAATTAAGAATGACATGCACAAATTTTGTAAAAAAAGATTCGCATATTTGCATGCGGACAGCATTATTTGAAAAATTTGTATAGGCAGATGCCTGCACCAACATGAGGCAAAGCGGAATGGAGGTGTGCATGGAATGAGAAAAGGTAACAAAATATCGTGGGAGGGACATACCCCCGCCAATACCACATAGGAGGTGCCGAAAAATGGCAAAAAAAGTAACAGGCTATATCAAATTACAGATTCCGGCTGGTAAAGCAACTCCAGCACCACCGGTTGGTCCGGCTCTTGGACAGCACGGTGTAAATATCGTTCAGTTTACAAAAGAGTTCAATGCAAGAACAGCAGACCAGGGCGATCTGATCATTCCGGTTGTTATCACTGTTTATGCAGACAGAAGTTTCAGCTTCATAACCAAGACTCCGCCGGCAGCAGTTCTTCTGAAGAAAGCCGCTAACATCAAATCCGGTTCCGGCGTACCGAACAAAACAAAGGTTGCTAAGGTAACAAAGGCTCAGGTTCAGGAAATTGCTGAATTAAAGATGAAAGACTTGAATGCAGCATCTCTGGAAGCGGCTATGAGCATGATTGCAGGAACTGCAAGAAGTATGGGAATCGAAGTCATTGACTAATTTTAAAAAATAAGTGGGAGGGAAATCCCCGCAATTACCACAGGAGGTTATAGAAATGAAACGAGGAAAAAAATACGTGGAAGCTGCAAAAGCAGTTGACCGCGCAACATTATATGAAACCGCAGAAGCTATCAGCTTAGCAAAGAAAACTGCAGTTGCTAAATTTGACGAAACAATCGAAGTTCATATCCGTACAGGCTGCGATGGACGTCATGCAGACCAGCAGATTCGTGGTGCAGTTGTACTGCCTCATGGAACTGGTAAGCAGGTTCGCGTTCTTGTATTCGCTAAGGATGCAAAGGCAGAAGAAGCAAAAGCAGCAGGCGCAGAATTCGTAGGAGCGGAGGAATTGATTCCGAGAATCCAGAACGAGGGCTGGCTTGATTTCGATGTAGTTGTTGCAACACCTGACATGATGGGCGTTGTAGGCCGTCTGGGTCGTATACTTGGACCGAAAGGTTTAATGCCGAACCCGAAAGCTGGTACTGTAACTATGGATGTTACAAAAGCGGTAAAGGATATCAAAGCAGGTAAGATTGAATACCGTCTTGACAAAACCAACATCATCCATGTTCCGATCGGTAAAGCTTCCTTTACCGAGGAACAGTTAAGCGACAACTTCCAGACGCTGATTGAAGCTATCATCAAAGCCAGACCAAGCACCTTAAAGGGTCAGTTCTTAAGAAGCGTAACAATCGCTCCTACAATGGGACCTGGTGTGAAGATCAATCCGATGAAATTAGCTTAATAGATTGTGAATAAATAAAAGAGTATTCGCGAGAATGAAAATCGCTATGCAGTTATCCGGCGGCATAGCGATTTTTTATATTTATTTCACAGGGAAGTGCTTCGTTTTGTTCTAAATGCAATCTGGTTGCCTATGAAACAAAATAGCTCTCCGGGCAGGATTTTTTTTTATTGGGTACTTCTGGCACCGCCCGGGGATATCATCGGCAACCCTGCTTTTAAAAGGACGAAAACGCCCGGATGCGTGCATATATGGCAAGCCATCTGCTTTTACTTCATGCTCAAAGGTGCCCACAGTTATATGGTAAAGTATCCCGGATATTTGGATAGTGAAAACCGATGCCTCCGGATAAAAACAGTCTGTATCATCGGTTTTATCAGTACAGGTCAGCGGCTGAACAGCAACATCAGGAGAAAACTCTATATTGTTCCGCATTTCTAACGTAGAGACAAACAGAATAGTATGATATAATGTCCGTTGAGGAAAACAGATTTTTTTTGGCAGCGATCCGTGTATGCTATAATGACAAAAATGTTTGTATGTAAAGGAGAATAGATTTGACTGTAAAAATGCACAGACAAAATAGAAAACGGAGAAAAGATACGAAAATGCGGCTGCTTCTCTGCGGGCTCGTAGAAATACTGGTTGTTCTGGCTCTTGTGATCATGATAGGCTGGAATTATGGGGTGGAAGGCTGGCTTCGGCAATTTACCCACCCTGTAGTCAGGGAATTGGATGTGAGTGGAATTAACAGTACGTATGCGGTTTTGATGCAGACGGAAGGCGGCAAGATTATTGGGGAAATGAATGGGGAGGAGCGTATGTATCCGGCTTCCCTGACCAAGATCATGACGGCCATCGTGGCGGTTGAGGAGTTGGACAGCCTGGATCAGGAGATTACTCTTACAGCGGAAATGTTTGCCGGACTATATGAGCGGGATGCTACGCAGGCGGGGTTTCAGCCGGATGAGATAGTACGGGCAATCGATCTGCTGTATGGTGTGATGCTTCCTTCCGGCGCAGAATGCTGCATTGCTCTGGCTGATACGATTTCGGGTTCAGAGGAGGCTTTTGTAGATCTGATGAATCGGAAGGCGCGGAAGCTTGGCATGGAGGGGACTCATTTCTGTGATACGACGGGCCTTCATGACCCGGAGCATTACAGTACGGCAAAGGACATGGCGGTTCTTCTGAAATATGCTCTTCGGGATGATACTTTTCGGGAGATTATTGAGAGTGCCAGCCATTCCACTCCAGGAACCAATATTCACCCGGATGGAATTACTTTTTACAGTACTATGTTTAAAAACCTGTCGGATGTGAATGTAACAGGCGGTACAATTCTGGGTGGAAAGACTGGTTTTACGAATGATGCAGGTCTTTGCCTGGTAAGCTTTGCCGAAGTCGGAGGAAGGGAGTACATTCTGGTTACGGCCGGAGCGCCGGGAAATACGGGAAATCCCCTGCATGTGCAGGATGCAGTTGCGATATATAACCGGTTGGGAGAGGCTGTGCAGGCGCTTGAGAATGGAGAGTAAGCAGGAATATGGAAAATCCCGGATGCAGGTGATTTCGTCTGCCTCCGGGATCTTTGTATTTACGAGATTAATAGTTTTCTGCTTTTCTTTCGAAATATGCTCTTGGATGGGCACAGACCGGACAGATTTCCGGAGCTTCCTCTGCCTCATGGATATAACCGCAGTTACGGCATTTCCAGCCCAGAGGTGCATCACCCTTGAAGGTCTTATCTGCCTTGTAAGATTCCAAGAGCTTTTTATAACGTTTTTCATGGGCAGCTTCCACTCTGGCAACGCCTTCGAATTTTAATGCCAGCTCTTCGAAGCCTTCTTCCCGGGCCTCTCTTGCCATGCGGGCATACATATCGGTCCACTCGTAATTTTCTCCGGCAGCAGCATCTTCGAGATTGACAGCAATATCATGGATACCGTGGAATTCCTTAAACCACATTTTTGCATGCTCTTTTTCCTGGTCCGCAGTTTCCAGGTAAAGGGCGGCAAGCTGCTCATATCCGGCCTTTTTTGCTGCGGAAGCATAGAATGTATATTTGTTGCGTGCTTCAGATTCTCCTGTAAAAGCAGCCATCAAGTTCTGTTCTGTTTTTGTTCCTGTGTATTTTGACATATTTATACCTCCTGTTCGGTGAGGAAAGGGTTTGTGGTTTTTTATTGTTTAAAAAAAGAGGACAGACCGTAAGGCCTATCCTCTTTGAAATTCTAAGCTCTTACAAACTTAAGCTTTATTAGCCGAAATATCTCTTCAGAAGACCGGCGAATGCTTTGCCGTGGCGGGCTTCATCACGGGCCATTTCATGAACGGTGTCATGGATAGCGTCAAGGTTGGCAGCTTTTGCACGTTTTGCAAGGTCAAATTTACCGGCAGTAGCGCCGTTTTCTGCGGCAACACGCATTTCAAGGTTTTTCTTGGTGCTGTCTGTTACAACTTCGCCAAGGAGTTCAGCAAATTTTGCTGCATGCTCTGCTTCTTCGTAAGCAGCTTTTTCCCAGTATAAGCCGATCTCCGGATATCCTTCTCTGTGAGCAACTCTGGCCATGGCAAGATACATACCAACCTCAGAGCATTCTCCTTCAAAGTTTGCCCTTAAGTCTGCAAGAATGTCTTCGCTTACGCCTTTTGCAACACCTACTACATGCTCTGCAGCCCAGGACATTTCAGAATCCTGTTTGGAGAATTTTTCAGCCGGTGCTTTACAGATTGGACATACTTCCGGTGCAGCTTCTCCTTCATAAACATAACCACAAACATTACATACCCATTTTGCCATAATATTAGTCTCCTTTTCTTTATAATTATTTTGTATTTCTTAATAATAGTAATTATTACTATTTTAATTTAACATATGAATCTGGACTTGTCAAGGGAGTTTTATTGTTTTTTTGCTTTTTTCAAACAATGTTCACAAAGTCCGAAAAATCTGGCATTGTAGTAAGATATTTCCCCTTTAAAGTTTTCTCCAGCCTTTTCCAGAAGCGGATTCATATTTTCCGTTTCCAGGTCCATGACCCGTCCGCACTCCGTACACATGAAATGGCAGTGCTGGTCGGTCCTTCCGTCGAAACGGTCGGCACCGCCGAAGCTGGAAAGCTTCTTAATTTCGCCAATATCAGTAAGGAGAGAAAGATTGCGGTATACGGTACCAAGGCTGATGTTCGGGTAGATGAGCTTCATATTCTCATATACGACATCTGCAGTCGGATGATCATTTCTGGTCATAAGGAATTCTTTGATAGATTCCCGCTGCCGGCTGTATTTCAATGCTGCCATATGTTTTCTCCTTTCTCTGCAGTGATAATGATTACTGATATTATTACTATAAAATACTGTACTCGGTTTGTCAAGATATTCCGTCTTTAAAAGTCAGGAAATTTGTGGAACTTTCTATAAAGCTTAAATATTTATTTCCACCTTTTATTTGGTACTGTCTTTTTGCTTTTTATAAATTTTCTGTTTTTACTTTTTTATATAAATTTTATTGACACTTTTTTATGGAAAAATTATAATGAATAAAGTCAGAGGAACAAAGTTCTATTCTATGGCCGCTCGGCTGAAAATTCCATGAAAAACAAAACAGAATATCTGAAGTATGTTGCGTTAATGCAGAGGTTTTTGTATAATACATGTGAGCCCATAATGTTCTTGCCTGTTTGAATTACGCACTTTCCCGCATACGTTCAGATAGAAAAGGAGGGTGTATGCAGGAAAAGGATGTGATTTCTATCGAATATTTTTCAGATTTTGTTCGTTTTGCAGATCTGATTAACGGATATGTGTTTGCAGGAAAGGAAAAGGTTCGGCCGGAGGATATCCGGGAAGTAAACCGAAGTTTTTCCAGAATTCGTAAAAAATCGGGCAAAATTCAGGGACAGGTGTTGGAGCGGGATTTGGTCCGGCGGGGATGTGCCGGTATGCAGATTGTATTGATCGCATTAGAGAATCAGAGCGATATCCATTATGCCATGCCGGTCCGTGTCATGAATTCAGACAGTATGGGATATGAGAAACAATGGAAGGAGAAATCAAGGCAGCATAGAGAAAAAGGTGATTTAAAAGGAGCCGGGTTTTTGTCTGGTTTCGGAAAAGACGACCGTTTACATCCAATAATCACAATTGTCGTTTATTTTGGTGAAGAGGAGTGGGATGGCCCAAGAAGTTTAAAGGAAATGCTGGATTTGTCCGAGTGCCCTGCGGATCTTGCAGAATTTGTTTCTGATTACCCGATTCATTTACTGGATGTGAGAAGATATATGAACCTGGCGCATTTCCATACAGACTTACGATATGTATTCGGCTTTCTGCAGAATACAGGTAAGGGAGATAGGTTAAAAGAATATGTTAAGTCAAATGAGAAGATATTTGCGGACTTAGAGGAAGATGCATATGATTTGATAAGTGTCATGTCGCATTCAAGAGAATTGAAGATGATGAAAAAAACAAATAAGAATGAGGGAGGTGGATTTGATATGTGTAGAGGAATTGAAGAACTGATAGAACAGGGTATACAGCAGGGAATCGAGCAGGGTATTGAACGGGGCATGCAACAGGGAAGAGCAGAAGGAATTTTGATTGCCAGAAGAGTGATTTACCTGGATATGTCCGGGAGCACCAGGGCGGAAATTGCTGATAAGTGCGGAATTTCACAGGAAAAAGTAGCGGAGATTTTGGAAGGGATGCCGTTATTGGACAAGTAAATGTGTGAACGAAGAAAGTTTAGATAAGGCCGTTTGTGAGGAGAAAAGATCATAAACGGCCTTATTGGTTACCGTTTGCCGGTAATATCCCGTGAGACCTGTATAGAATAAAAACTAAAAATATGATACCGGATGTGATATACTATAATCTGCAAATAAAAACCCTAAGAAATTCTTAAGAATTTACCCCGTTTATTTTAAAAATTCCCTGTTATTCTACTAACATGAGTAGGGAGGTGAGAAAAGTGGCGGACCTTTTGGTATGTGATGATGATAAAGATATTGTGGAAGCAATCGATATTTATCTGAGCCAGGAAGGATATCATATTCTCAAGGCATACAATGGAGAGGAGGCTTTGCGGATTCTGAAAAACAATTCCGTGGATCTGCTGATTATGGACGTGATGATGCCGAAGCTGGATGGGATACGTGCAACCTTAAAAATCCGGGAGCAAAATCCGCTGCCGATCATTATACTTTCAGCGAAATCAGAAGACGCGGATAAAATACTGGGGTTGAACGTTGGGGCGGATGATTATGTGACGAAGCCGTTTAATCCGTTAGAATTGGTAGCCAGGGTTAAATCACAGCTGCGTAGGTATACGCAGCTTGGTGCAGCAGCAAATAAAGAAAATAAAAATATTTATGAAACCGGCGGCCTTTCTGTAAACGATGATTTGAAAGAGGTCCGGGTGGATGGAGAACTGGTCAGGCTGACACCCATAGAATATAATATTTTGCTTCTGCTGGTGAAGAATCTGGGAAGAGTGTTTTCGATTAATCAGATTTACGAAAGTATCTGGAATGAGGAAGCGATTGCGGCTGATAATACGGTAGCGGTTCATATCCGGCACATTCGGGAAAAAATCGAAATTAATCCACGGGAACCGCGCTATCTGAAGGTAGTATGGGGCCTGGGATACAAGGTGGAGAAGATTTAGAAGCAGGGAATTTCGGAAAGGGGTAAGGGATGAAGAAATGGTATAGAAGCAACTTGGCAAAAGGAATATGGATTCTCATAGAGCATGTGACTCTTGTTTCAGCAGCTCTTTGCGGCGTTTTTCTAATTTCCATGTACAGCCGGGGGATTACGATTGCAGACAGCAGGGAGAGCTCCTATATAGATTCCAAAGGATTTGCAGACGAAGTGTTTAGCAGCGCCCGTTTTATTTTATCAAATATAAAAAATGAGGCAGCGCTTCCTGCAAGTGGTATAAACAGCAGCAATGCAGTTGTGGATATGCAGGAAGTATTGGAAGGTTCACCCCTGAGCTATCGGAATACATCGGGGTTTGCGTATTCCCTTAAGGATTTGCAGGACTGGTCAAAATCCTCCTGGAATACGGTGGACTACGATAATAAAAATGGGGTTATTGTATGCCGTGAAGCAGGCAGTCAGGATGCGTATTATTATTACTGCCAAGATTTTATTCAAATGATCGATGAAGGAAAAATAGAGTTAAAAACAGATGGTTCCCATAGCCAATATGATGAAACAGAAAAGAAAGCAGAGACAGTCTTTCGGAACTATTTGAATTCGGGAGAGCTTTCAGAGGGACGAGCCCTTGGAGATTTAGGCATTATTTCTGTGAAAGATACCCTCAGGGACGCGGAATATTCCGACGTTTTTAATTATTATGGAGGAACTATTGAGGAAAAGTATGCCCCGGAAGGTGCAGGCAGTATTCTGGACGTTTTGAATCATAATCCGAATTGGAAGGGACGGATTGAGGATGTATATCAGGCACTGAATGCTGCATTGAATTTTATCTCCAATGAGACCGGAAATGCGCAGGAAATGAAGCGGTATGAAGAAGGAAATACAAATCTGACTTATTTATATGTAGATAAAGAGGCCGGAAAAGTCTATACAAATAAAATTGATTACAGCCATTACCATAATTATGATGCGGCCCTTAAGGAAATGAAAAAAAGCGGCTCTTATGCTTTGATTCAGCCGAAGCTGGTTGATTGCGAGTTGACCTTTCATACAAGCGGAAATACAACGATGCAGGTATGGCAGCATACCGTAGCCCAGGAAAGTATTCATGATGATTATATTTTTGCGGTGAGCGTAGATACGGAATTTCCGATTGCAGACAGTCTGTCGGAGACAAAAGAAACCTATGAACAATATACGAAATGGGGAACCCGCGCGTTGGCGGCAGGAATCCTTGCGGCAGCAATTTTTTTGATCGGTGTCATCTGGCTGACTGCCGCTGCGGGAAAACGTCCAAATAACGAACAGATTTATTTAAATGTTTATGACCACTGGTTTACAGAAATTGCCGCAGTTGTAGTTTTGGGCATTTGGCTTGTCGGTGTGAGAGTATTACTTGTCCCTGCATTTGTCACAGATAAGTGGGAAGGTTTCGGGCTGATGACGGTGTGGCTGGGTATTTATACAGCAGCACTTTTTTTGACCGGATATTTGAGTCTGGTCCGCAGAATAAAGGCAAAAACATTATGGAAAAACAGCCTGCTGCGCTGGCTTTTGATCCAATGGAAGAGGCTTTGGAGAAAATGTAGGGTGGTTCTGGAGATTTATTCCCGAGGTACCGGAAGTAAGTTAAAAATGACAGTGATCCTGGGAGGATTTTTCCTCTTTCAATTTTTAGTGAACGGCATTATTTTTTATGGCGATGCGGAATTTTCGCTTCTTCTTGCCGCAGCAGATGGTGCAGCATTGGTGTATTTTTTAAGAAAAGCAGATGGTCGTGAGCTGATTCTGGAAGGCCTGAGGAGAATTACGGATGGAGAACTGCAGCATCAGATTCCGCTGGAGCGCCTTACCGGAGAGCAGAGGTCAATTGCGGAATACATTAACCGTATTGGAGAAGGTCTGGATGCAGCAGTGGATAACAGCCTGAGGAACGAGAGAATGAAAACCGAGCTGATCACCAATGTGTCCCATGATATTAAAACACCATTGACCTCTATTATTAATTATATTGATCTGTTAAAACGTGAAAATCTTGCCGATCCGAAGGTCTGCGGCTACCTGGATGTTTTGGAAGCAAAAGCACATCGTCTGAAGGTCCTGACCGAGGATGTTGTGGAGGCGTCCAAGGCAAGTACAGGAAATATCACACTGGAAATGACCGATCTCAATTTGGCGGAAATGGTGCATCAGGTGATTGGGGAATTTGAGGAAAAGTTCCAGGAGAAGCAGCTTACTATAATGGTTCATTTTACCGGGGAACTGTTGATGATTCGGGCGGATGGGCAGCGCCTTTGGAGAGTGCTGGAAAATATTTTCAATAATGTTGTGAAGTATGCGATGGAAGGAACGAGGGTCTACGCCGATGTAAATTTTGTGGAGAAAAAGGCTGTCTTTTCCCTGAAGAACATTTCCGCTCAGCCATTGAATATTTCGGCAGATGAGCTGACAGAGCGTTTCATTCGCGGGGATGTTTCCAGAAATACGGAGGGAAGCGGATTGGGATTATCTATTGCAAAAAGTCTGACAGAGCTTCAGGGAGGAGAATTCCGGTTGTATCTGGATGGGGATTTGTTTAAGGTGACAATTTTGTTTCCCTTAAAATAGGCACAAATACGGGGGCCGCTGCAAATGCAGCGGTTTCCTGCTATGCAGAACAGCCATAAATAATAGAGGGATTTATTGAAAAAATCCGGGTTTACAAATATGAAAAAATATGCTACTATTTCCCTATGCTGTAAAGGGTTTTTGCAGCTTTTTATAAGAAAAACTCGTGGAAGAAGAGAGTACATGTGCGGACCGCATTACAGAGAATTCCCCGTTGGTAATAAATCCAGGGCTGAGAGGGATGTGTATGGCGCAGATGGAAGATGGCTTCAGAGGGGCGTAGCTGAAAAGATTAGTAGGCTGCGACGGGACCGCCTGTTATAGCGGAAGGGTATGAATGTATAAGCAGTATTTCATGTTTTGCTGTCAGCAGGGCCTAAGTGCGGCGGATGCAGAGTACCTGATGAGGTTTCTGCTGTGAGGCAGGAACGAATAGAAGTGGTAACACGGGTTTGACTCGTCTTCTCTGGCAGCAGGAGAAGGCGTTTTTTTATTCCAAAGGAGTCCGAGACGGACTTGTCCGCTTTGTTCTTTCATATTTTTATAATTATTTTTGAGGAGGAAACCAAATGGAAAAAAAGAAGTTTTATATGACGACAGCCATTGCGTATACTTCCGGAAAACCGCATATCGGTAATACGTATGAGGCTGTGCTGGCCGATGCCATTGCCCGCTATAAGAGACAGCAGGGCTATGAAGTATTTTTTCAGACAGGAACAGATGAGCATGGGCAGAAGATTGAACTGAAGGCTGCGGAAGCAGGGATTACTCCGAAGGAGTTTGTAGATCATGTGGCAGGAGAAATCAAAAATATCTGGGACTTGATGAACACTTCCTATGACAAATTTATTCGTACGACAGATGCTCATCATGAAAAACAGGTTCAGAAAATCTTTAAAAGAATGTATGCCAAGGGCGACATTTACAAGGGCCACTATGAAGGAATGTACTGCACTCCGTGTGAATCCTTCTTTACGGAATCACAGCTTACGGACGGCAAATGTCCGGACTGCGGCCGCCCCTGTGTTCCGGCAAAGGAAGAAGCATATTTCTTTAAAATGAGCAAATATGCAGACCGCCTGATCGAGCATATCAATACACATCCGGAGTTTATTCAGCCGGAGTCCCGTAAGAATGAGATGATGAACAACTTTCTGCTTCCGGGCCTGCAGGATCTGTGTGTGTCGAGAACCTCCTTTAAATGGGGAATTCCGGTAGACTTCGATCCGGGTCATGTGGTTTATGTATGGCTGGATGCTCTGACAAATTATATTACAGGAATTGGTTATGATTGTGATGGAGAAAGCACAGAGCAGTTTGAGAAAAACTGGCCGGCAGACCTGCATCTGATTGGAAAGGATATTATCCGTTTCCATACGATTTACTGGCCGATTTTCCTGATGTCACTGGAGCTGCCTCTACCAAAGCAGGTATTTGGTCATCCGTGGCTTCTGCAGGGCGAGGGCAAGATGAGTAAATCAAAAGGAAATGTGCTGTATGCAGATGAACTGGTAGATTTTTTCGGCGTAGATGCAGTACGATACTTTGTACTTCATGAAATGCCGTTTGAAAACGATGGCGTGATTACCTGGGAGCTTATGGTAGAGCGTCTGAATTCCGAGCTTGCAAATACCCTGGGTAACCTGGTGAATCGTACGATTTCGATGTCCAATAAATATTTCGGCGGCGTGGTGGAGAACAGGGGCGTGACGGAATCTGTGGATGACGAGCTGAAGGAGTTTGCACTTGCGGTTCCAGGTAAGGTTTCGGCCAAAATGGAGAAGCTGCGCGTAGCAGATGCAATGACAGAGGTATTCTCCCTGTTTAAGCGCTGCAACAAATATATTGATGAGACAATGCCGTGGGCTCTGGCAAAGGAGGAAGACAAAAAAGACCGTCTGGCAACCGTACTGTACAATCTGGTAGAGGGTATCTGCATTGGTACCACTCTGCTTGAGTCCTTTATGCCGGACACTACAGAGAGAATCCGGGGACAGCTAAACGCAAAGAAGAGAGGATTGGAGGAACTGAGTTCCTTTGGTTTGTATCCGTCCGGAAACAAAGTAACAGAAAAGCCGGAAATTCTGTTTGCACGTTTGGATATCAAAGAGGTTATGGCACGGGTAGAGGCTCTTCATCCGCCAGTAGAGGAAGAAAAGCCGGCAGAGGAAGAAAATGTGATAGATATTGAAGCAAAACCGGAAATTAACTTTGACGATTTTGAAAAGCTGCAGTTCCAGGTTGGTGAGATCATTGCCTGTGAGGCAGTAAAGAAATCCCGCAAGCTGCTGTGCTCCCAGGTGAAGATCGGCAGCCGGGTACGCCAGATCGTATCCGGTATTAAAGCTCATTATTCTCCTGAGGAGATGGTTGGCAAAAAGGTTATGGTTGTGACAAACTTAAAACCTGCGAAGCTGGCCGGAATTATGAGTGAAGGTATGATTCTTTGTGCGGAGGATGCAGAGGGAAATCTTGCATTGGTGGTGCCTGAGAAGGATATGCCCGCAGGAGCAGAAATCTGCTGAGAAAATCTTTTGACACCAATCGTGGCTGGAACGTATAATATACCAATAAGAGGGAGTAGCTGACACGATTGTGTTTGCGATGTCGTCAATCCCGGCAGGCACTGCCTGTCCGTATCGCAATGAAACAGCGAGACTTTTATTGCATATCTGCATGCAATAGAAGCCTCGCTTTTGTTGTTTTGCCCGGCCGGGCGGTTTGATGACCGGCTGCTGTATAGGGCATGGAAAGAACGGGAATTCTGGTATGTAGGTAAATATTTTAAGAAAGGACGCAAAATATGAAACCTTATTACAAGCAAAGTTCTGAGGAAGTCCAACAGGAGCTGAATGGAGGACAAAAAAACCTGACTGATGCACAGGTAAAACAGAATCAGGAAAAATTCGGCATGAATGAGCTGACAGAAGGGCAGAAGAAGAGCAGTCTGCGCATCTTTCTGGAACAGTTTCAGGACTTCCTGGTAATTATCCTGATCTGCTCCGCAGTTGTTTCTCTGTTTTTGGGTGAGGCGGAAAGTGCCGTTGTTATTTTTGTGGTAATTATCGTAAATGCCGTTTTGGGAACTGTACAGACCATAAAGGCAGAGCATTCTCTTAGCAGCCTGAAGGAGCTGGCTGCGCCCAGTGCAAAGGTCCTCCGCGGCGGAATCGTAGTTGAAATTCCAAGCCGTGAGATCACGGTGGGCGACGAGGTTTATTTGGAAGCGGGAGACTCTGTTTCTGCGGACGGCAGAATGCTTGAGAGTGCAAGCCTGAAGGTAGATGAAAGTGCATTGACCGGGGAGAGTCTGGGAGTTGACAAAATCAGTGACACCCTGGAAGGAGAGCTTCCCCTGGGAGACCGGAGGAATATGGTTTATTCCGGAAGCTTTGTCACTTATGGGCGGGGAAGGTATCTGGTAACGGACATCGGGATGAAAACAGAGGTAGGGAAAATTGCTGCGCTTTTGAAGAATACCTCGGAGAAAAAGACACCGCTTCAGGCAAATCTGGATCAGTTCGGGAAAAAGCTCTCAATCATTATCCTGATACTGTGTGCCGTGCTTTTTGGGATGCAGGTGTGGAAGGGCGGAAATGCGGCAGATGCCTTTTTATTTGCCGTAGCACTTGCAGTCGCAGCGATTCCCGAGGCGTTAAGCTCTATTGTAACCATTGTGCTTGCTTTTGGAACGCAGAAAATGGCAAGGGAAGGAGCGATTGTCCGTAAGCTTCAGGCAGTGGAGGGGCTGGGAAGTGTATCCGTTATCTGTTCGGATAAAACAGGAACCCTGACACAGAATAAAATGACGGTGGAGCATTACTATCTGGATGGGCAGGATATTCTGAAGGAGCAGATCAATGTAAAAAATCCTCTGCATAGAAGAATGCTCGATCTGAGTATTCTTTGTAACGATTCCACAAATATGGATGGGCAGGAAATCGGAGATCCCACGGAGACTGCGCTGATCAATCTGGGAGACCGGCTTGGCGTTTTTTCGCAGCAGGTAAGAGTTATGTATCCGAGAGTGAGTGAGATTCCTTTCGACAGCGGCAGAAAGCTGATGTCTACGCTTCACAGAATGGAAGAGGGTTATGCAATGATCACGAAAGGTGCTGTAGA
Organism: uncultured Blautia sp.; assembly: GCA_900551075.1. Taxonomy (GTDB): domain Bacteria; phylum Bacillota; class Clostridia; order Lachnospirales; family Lachnospiraceae; genus Blautia_A. Next base: position 40,980 of record URVB01000009.1, read on the forward strand.
CGTGATACTGAAGCGTGCAAAGTATATTTGGAAGGATGGGGGATTGACGGAGCTGACGCCTGAAGAGGCGGAGGAAATTGCGCATGCAAATGAGGCTTATTCCGGAGAAGGGCTCCGCGTCCTGGGTGTGGCATATAAGATGCTTGAGCAGGAAAGGCCCCTTGTCCCCGAGGATGAAAAAGAACTTGTATTACTGGGGCTGGTTGCCATGATGGACCCGCCGAGAGAGGAAAGCGCGGCAGCAGTGGCGGATTGTATCAGAGCCGGAATTAAGCCGGTCATGATCACCGGAGATCATAAAGCAACGGCATCGGCAATTGCAAAGAGGAGCGGTATTCTGAGTGATGATTCCGAATCGTGTGAGGGAGTGGACATTGACCGGTTAAGTGATGAAGAGCTGAAGGAATTTGTAGAACATATTTCTGTATATGCCCGTGTTTCTCCGGAGCATAAGATTCGGATTGTGCGTGCATGGCAGAAAAAAGGAAACATTGTTTCTATGACCGGAGATGGCGTAAACGATGCTCCCGCGTTGAAGCAGGCGGATATTGGTGTTGCAATGGGGATTACGGGAACGGAGGTATCCAAAGACGCTGCATCCATGGTGCTTACGGACGATAATTTTGCAACGATCGTAAAGGCCGTGGAGAATGGGCGTAATGTTTACGCAAATATCAAACGGTCCATTCAGTTTTTACTCTCCGGTAATTTTGCCGGGATTCTGGTCGTTTTGCTGGCGTCCGTTTTGGGATTGCCGGTACCTTTGGCAGCAGTGCATTTACTGTTTATCAACCTTGTGACAGATAGTCTTCCGGCCATTGCACTTGGCCTGGAGCCACATAAGCATGAAGTGATGAAGGAAAAACCCCGCCCAATGAATGAGTCTATTCTGACGAAATCCTTTCTTGCAGGTGTCGGACTGGAGGGTGGAATCATCGGACTGATCACTTTGGGAGCCTTTTGGCTTGGATACCGGACCGGAAACTTCAGATTGGCAGGCACTATGGCATTTGGCGTGCTCTGTTTGTCGCGGCTGGTGCACGGTTATAATTGTAAGGGAAAGAAACCGGTCCTTTTCACGAAGCAGTTTTTTAACAATAAATATATGCAGGGAGCATTTTTGACCGGATTTCTTCTTTTGACCGCCGTATTGACAATCCCTGCTCTGCAAAGCATATTCTCCGTACAGACGTTAAGCCTGGCACAGCTTTTGTCTGTGTATGGGCTGGCTTTTTTGAATCTGCCGCTGATTCAGCTCATGAAGGTTTTTCGAAAATAGAAATTCTCCCCGGGAACCGTTACTTGACGGAACCCGGGGAATTTCTTATACTAAAGACAGCAGATTTGAAGGAGAAGAAATATGGGAGCAGGATTCAGCCATTTCGATAAAAATGGCAATGCAATTATGGTGGATGTATCCGGGAAAGAGGCAACTTTTCGGACGGCCGTAGCGTCCGGATATATTCAGGTCGGGAAGGAGATTATGGATGCGGTAACAGCAGGGACTGTTAAGAAAGGCGACGTCCTGGGGGTGGCCCGGATAGCGGGGATTATGGGCGTGAAGCGCACTTCGGAGCTGATTCCCATGTGCCATCCACTGCCGATACAGAAGTGTTCGGTTGATTATGAGATGGACCTGGAGTATAACCGGATTCATGTATTCTGTACAGTGAAGACCGAAGGAAAAACCGGTGTGGAAATGGAAGCCCTGACCGGGGTACAGATGACCCTTCTGACCGTTTATGATATGTGTAAGGCAATTGATAAGCACATGGTAATTTCAGAAATTCATCTGGTAGAAAAAACAGGAGGAAAAAGCGGGGTATTCCGTTTTGAGGATGTATGATAGATCGTTGTGGAAGAAATATCGATTATCTGCGGATTTCCGTTACAGACCGTTGTAATCTCCGGTGTATATACTGTATGCCGGAAGAGGGGGTGAAGCTGGTGGAGCGTGCATGGATTTTGCAGGAAGAGGAAATTGTCCGTATCTGCAGGGTTATGGCAGAGCTTGGAATCAGCAAGATCAAGCTGACAGGCGGTGAGCCGCTGGTGCGTCCCGGAATTTCAGAATTGATAAAGGATATTAAGAAACTGCCGGGGATTCAGAAGGTAACTCTGACAACAAACGGAGTGCTCTTAAAGGAGCAGATGCAGGCATTGGCGGAAGCTGGCCTGGATGGACTGAATATCAGTCTGGATACGTTGAGTTCCGAATGCTATCAGGAAATTGCCCGGAGGGATTATTTGGAAAAAGCATTGGAGGGAATGCGGGAAGCGCTGCGGTATCCGGAGATATCTGTGAAGGTGAATTGTGTGCCGCTTGGCACAGAAGCACAGGAGCTGTGGCAGGTTGCCGCCCTGGCAGAAAAGCAGCCGTTGCATGTGCGTTTTATTGAGATGATGCCGGTCGGCTATGGAAGGGAATTTAGAGGCATGACGGAAACGGAGGTTATCCGCATTTTGGAAAAACGATATGGAGCGCTGATTCCTTATAAGGGGGAGCGGCTTGGCAATGGTCCCTGCCATTATTATGAAGTCAGTGGATTTCAGGGGAAGATTGGCTTTATCAGTGCCATAAGCCACAAATTTTGTAAGGAGTGCAACCGTATCCGGCTGACCTCCCGGGGATACCTCAAAACCTGTCTGCAGTATACTGCAGGGCGGGATTTGTGCGGCATTATCAGGAACGGAGGCACGGATGAGGAGCTGAAGGATGTGATTCGGGCTGCATTGGAAGAAAAGCCGGAAGGACATGCCTTTTTGGAAAAAGCCCCGTCGGACGATACAGAGAAGCTCTGTATGTCACAGATTGGCGGTTGAAAATAAAAGCTTTGTATATGGAGGCAAGGAAATGAAGAGAGCAGCGATTATTACTTCGAGCGATACAGGCTACTGTGGAAAAAGGGAAGATTTAAGCGGCCCGGCAATCCGGGAAATTCTTCAGAGGGAGGGATACCAGGTGGTATCTATGGATATTTTGCCGGATGACAGAAGGATGCTGTCAGAGAAAATGGCGGAGATTGCGGATAACAACAGGGCAGAGTTGATTCTGACAACAGGCGGGACAGGTTTTTCCCAGAGGGATGTGACTCCGGAGGCAACAGAGGATATCATCCAGCGCAGGGTGCCGGGAATTCCGGAGGCTATGCGTGCCTGCAGTATGGCAATTACAAAGCGCGCTATGCTGAGCCGTGCTACGGCCGGAATTCGGAAAAAAACCTTAATTATCAATCTTCCGGGAAGCCCGAAGGCGGTGAGGGAAAGCCTGGAATATATCATTGGTTCTCTGGCACATGGGATTGAAATTCTGACGGGTGATGCATCTGACTGTGCCGGGAAGTAATGCTGTCTGCGGAAAAAAGATTTTGCTATGGAAGGAAAAAGTTTTATGGGAAAAGTAATTGCGGTTTGTATTAGTGAGGCGAAAGGAACGCAGAAACGAAACGTACATGAGGCGGAATTTATAGAGGATTGGGGAATCAAGAACGATGCACATGCAGGAAAATGGCACCGTCAGGTGAGTCTCCTGTCATATGATAAGATTGAGAAATTCCGGGCGAGAGGTGCACAGGTGGCAGATGGAGCCTTCGGAGAAAATCTGGTGGTGGAGGGCTTTGACTTCGCAAAGCTTCCGGTGGGAACAAAATTCCACTGCAATGATGTAGTGCTGGAGCTGACGCAGATTGGGAAAAAGTGCCACCATGGATGCGGGATATTCCAGAAGATGGGAGACTGCATCATGCCGAGAGAGGGTGTTTTTACCAGGGTTCTGCATGGCGGTATGATTCATGAAGGCGATGAATTGACTGTGGAGGATACGGAAGTATGATTTTTGAGACTCACGCGCATTATGATGATAAGGCTTTTGATTCAGACAGGGATGCGCTGCTGCTTTCTCTTCAGGAGCACGGTATCGGGACGGTTGTGAATGCCTGTGCGTCTGCAGATGGTATGGAAGATACCATTGCGCTTATGGAAAAGTATTCATTTGTATACGGAGCGATTGGTGTTCATCCGGATGACGCAGGTCGGATGACGGAGGAAACCCTGGAAAAAATCCGGCATTTTTCCCGCCATGAAAAGGCTGTGGCAATCGGGGAGATCGGACTGGATTATTATTGGCATAAAGAAAAAGAAGAACATCGCATTCAGCAGAAAATGTTCCGGGCGCAGATGGAGATTGCGCGGGAAGAAAAGCTGCCTTTTATGATACACAGCCGGGAGGCGGCAGAGGATACGCTCAAAGTTGTACGCGACTATGTAAAAGGAGGCATGTTCGGAGGCATCATTCACTGCTTTTCCTATGGAAAGGAAATTGCCCGGGAGTATCTGAATATGGGGCTGTATTTGGGAATCGGCGGAATTGTTACGTTTAAAAATGCAAGAAAACTGAAGGAAGTGGTGGAATATACACCGTTATCGCAGATGGTTCTGGAAACGGACAGTCCGTACCTGGCTCCGGAGCCAAATCGCGGTAAACGCAATTCCTCTTTGAACCTGCCGTATGTGGCAGAGGCGATCGCAGAATTGAAGGGAGTTGCAGCAGAGGAGGTCATTGCTGTGACTGAGCAGAATGCCGTAAGATTGTTGGGCTTGTAAATGATGATAAGAAAAGAATGCTGTCTCATCCATGTAAGATGAGATGGCATTCTTTTTTAAGAAATCCGGGAGTTTAATAGTCTTCGTTGTAGGAATCTTCGGATTCATCGGAACTGTCATCTTCATCAGATCCATTTTCATAATCCTCCGATGAATTATAATCATTGGTATCCTCGGAGCCGGATGTACCGGATACCTGCTGTTCCTGGTACTCCCAGGAATGTATGGACCAGATATCCTCCACGACATTGCCGGAGGTTTTGTCGATCATATTGCCTTCCCAGTCAAATTTAACATTCAGAAGCGTGGTATTTACAGAAGGTTCTACATTCATGGACATAATTTCTTCGAACCTGGACTTCAGATTAGCCAGGGTGAATTCATCCCCAATCAGGTTGCGTACGCTGTGCTGAGAAGCCAGCTCTTCCGTATAATCCTCAAGCATATATGCACAGTAAACACCGTTGTCATGATTGTAATGCATGACGAGGGGCTTTACATTCGGGGTAAGAATACGTACAGTGGTTTCGCCTTTCAGGACGGATTTTTCAATGGTGAACTGCGCCATACCGCCGAGAAGCTCCGGCAGCTCCTGCTGGGTAGACACGAAATTACCGAGAGAATAGAAAATTACCATTTCGTGGCCTTCATCATCGGACATTCTGCCGTACGGCTGCAGCACGTGCGGATGTCCTCCGATCACAACATCAACACCCTGCTGCATGAGAAAGGCTGCCCATTGCTTTTCGTATTCAGAAGGCATCGTTTCGTCTTCATTTCCCCAATGAGCGACAAAGATGACACAGTCACTGATTTCCTTTGCTTTTTGAATAGAGGAGACTACCTTGTCTTTGTCAAAAATATCGATCATGTATTCTCTGCCTTCCCCGGCACCGGAATTGTTGGTTCCATACGTGTAGTCCAGAAAGGCAATGGTGATGCCGTTGACGTCCATGGTTTTAATGCTTTCGGCATCCTCCTTTGTTTCATGAATGCCAATCACCGGAACATCCGGATAATTGGTGCGCCAGAATTCAAAGGTTTGTTCCATATAATCATAGCCATAGTCATCAATGTGGTTGGTTGCAGCTTCCACAACATCAAAGCCAGCTTTTATGATGGCATCTCCCACCTCCGTAGGGGTAGCGAAGGACGGATAAGTGCTGACTGCATCATGGCTGCTGGTGAGGACAGTTTCCTGGTCAATCAGTGCCACGTCAGCAGCCTGGATTTCATCCAAAACATTCGCATAGACATGGTCGTAATTCCATACACCAGAATCTGTCTGTCCGGATTCATACAGCTTACTGTGATACAGGTTATCTCCAACTGCAATGACGCTTGCTGTGGATACAACAGGGGTATTGGCCGCGTTTTCTGCTTCTATACGGGCTTTTTCTGCCGCCTTTGCAGCCTCCTGCGCAGGCTTGCGGATAAGTGCATAATCCATTTGATGAAAGAAAAATATCAGGGCAAGCAGGACGGCAACGGAGCATAGAAAACTGATTCTGGAATTGCTCTTTTCTTTATAATTCAATGGTATATTTTTATTCTTTTTCATGACGTATCCCTTAGTTCTATAAGTATTTTCATTATATTTATCTATTATAGCAAATCCTGGGATTCAAAGGAAGAATTTCTTTAAAAAAAGGAACATTCGGTTTATATTCCTGAAAACCTGACAAAAAAACTTTGTGCGCCAAATTAAACTGGTGTATAATAAGAATGACAGAAAAAAGATTTTAGGATAAGGAGGGGCCGTATGAACCATTATGAAGCAATCAATGATGTACTGGTAAATTTATTTAATGAGATTATGGATATAGAGGAAAAGGCATTGATCACCTCCGAATATAAAGATATTTCCGTGAATGATATGCATATTTTGGAGGCGATCGGCATCCAGGAAAGCCGGAATATGTCTGCAGTGGCAAGGGCACTTTCTGTAACAGTGGGTACTTTGACGATTGCAATCAATAATCTTGTAAAAAAGGGCTATGTGGAGCGTGCAAGAAGTGAGGAGGACAGGAGAGTCGTTTTGATTTCCCTCTCTGCAAAGGGCAGGAAGGCGTATCGTCATCACCAGGAGTTTCATAATAAAATGGTTCTGGCAGTATTAAAAGACCTGAATGTTAAGGAAACGGAAGCATTGACCAATGCCCTTTTAAAATTACAGAGCTTTTTCCGAAATTATTGCAAGTGACAGGAGGTGCCGCCAGAAGCGACACCTCCTGTTTTTGCTGTATGGAGAAATCCTGTTTTATGTATTTTTCGAGAATGGGAAATGGGACCGGACCGATTTCCAGGATTTTCTGATGAAATGCTTTTAGATCAAAAGCTTCTCCCATTTTTTTCTGAAAGGCAATTTTTAAATCCAGGAAATTCAAATATCCCCAGTAATATTTCAGGTAATTGGCAGGAGCCTCCACAATGTACTGAAAAATTTCTTTTATCACGGATTGCTCCTGTATACCGAAGGCCTGAAGAAATGCGGAGGCCTTTGACTGATCCCAGCCTCTGTAGTGTATGCCAATATCCAGTAGAGAGTAGATACAGAGATTTACACTTCGGTTCAGCCAGGCAAGCTTCGTGACATCTGAAGCAGCTTCATCCTTTAAAAGATCAGCGGCATAGGTATATGCGTAGGATTCCACATAGGTTGCCCAGCCTTCTACGTATCCGCTGGAAGTGATGAGATAGCGGATATGACTGGGCCCCTGATTGCCGAAGAACACAGTTTGGTACAAATGGCCGGGAAAGCCTTCGTGAGCCAGGGTCGTGAATAGGCCTAAATTGGAGGTGCGTCCGGACCGATTGATGTAGATGACGTTCGGACTGCCTGTGTCCAGGGGCGGTGTCAGATAAAAGGCGGGACTGAGGTATTCTTCCATAGATTCGTGAACATAGCGGATTTCGTAGGGGACTTTTTTTAGCTCGGGGAAGTCTGCTGTCATTTTTTGCTGCAGGGTTTCCATGATATTGTCCGGCGTAATGTCCGGAAGGTCAGTTTTACCTGTAAGTTTGGTGAGAAGGGAAGGCTGTTCTCTGAGCATCAGGTTGATTTCCTTCATATCAGAGGTGAGCTGCCCTAAAAGGCGCTGTTCCATTTTTTTTACAGGCACATAGGTGCCGACCTGGCTTTGAAGAAGATATTGGTAATACTCACGGCCGCCTTTAAAATGTGCAAGTCCGCGGCTGCTCTTACCTGTTCCCCGCAGTGCCGAAAGCCCTTCCATTAATTCCTGATAGGCCGGAATGACCTGGCCAAGCAGGATTTTTTTATGCTGTGCAATGAGTTTCTCCTGGTCCTCCCGGGAAAATTTACCATAATCAGCAATCTTTTGTTCAAAGATTTCCAGCATATAATTGGAGTCGGGATCCTGGACAAAGGCACTGCACTGTTCCAGAATCCGGTCCAGGGTAGTATCGCTCATGAAAAGGCCGGCATCGGACTTTTTTTGTTCGAAGGTAAGGATACTCTGGAAATAGGGGCGGATGCCGGAAAGAAGTTTCAGGTAATCCGTGATATCCTGGTCCTCGTAAAATGCATATTCTGCCAGCAGGACGGGGAGCTGCGCCTGAATTCCCAGACTGGGGCTGAGCATTTCTTCCAATAAATAATTGTCGCCGAGAGACTGCTGTGTGTGGAAGTATAGGAGCATCATGTCAAGAGTGAGCTGGTTATCCCGGGAAAGCTTGGAATAAGAGAAATTCTTCAGTTTATCCTCATATTTTTGACAGAGCTGATACGTTTCTTCCATATTCATGTCTACGGAACCAAGGCTGGGGGAGGGCCTTTGGATTCCCTGCTTTTCCGGAGCGGCGAGAGAGTAGTGAAGCGTAAGGGTGCTGCCGGAGACCTCCTTTTGGAAAATATCTTCGGCAAATGCTTTAAATTTTGCATTTTCCGAGAATACATGATTGCTGAGATAGCCAATACTAATGCCAAGAAGGAGTGTCAGACATAAGAATGCGGCAATAAAAAGCGGTTTCCGTTTTTTGGAAAGTGATAGGGACATAGGGTTCCTTTCGGGATGTTGCGGTTTTTACTATTTTATTGGAAAAGTAGGCATTGTATGCTATGCTGGATTAAGAAGCGATAAGCAGGAAAGGGAGGATAAGCATGTCAGAAATGTATGATTTGATTATTTTGGGAGCAGGTCCGGCAGGAATCAGTGCTGCCATTTATGCTGCCCGCGCAAAATTGAATACACTGTGGCTGGAGAAGAAATTTGTAGCCGGAGGGCAGATCACAAATACTTATGAAGTGGATAATTATCCGGGAATGCCGGGAATGAACGGAATGGACTTGGGGGAGGCTATGGCAGCCCATGCAGAGCGGCTGGGAATTTCTCCCGTGCGTGAAAATGTTATTTCTGTGGAAAATGAAGGAGAAATAAAGGTTATTCGCACAAAGAAGAAGGAATATCGAACCAGGACAGTTATTTTGGCGTGCGGGGCTGTGCATCGTAAACTCGGAATTCCTGGAGAGGATGAATTGGGCGGAATGGGAGTTTCTTATTGTGCAACCTGTGATGGGGCGTTTTTTAAGGAACAGACGGCTGTTGTAGTGGGCGGCGGGAATGTTGCGGCAGAGGATGCGGTCTTTCTGGCGCGCATCTGCAAAAAGGTCTATGTTGTGCATAGAAGAGATGCTCTACGGGCGGATCAGATTCTGCAGGATCGTTTGTTTTCTTTCGGAAATGTGGAAATGCTATGGGATAGTGTGTCAGTTGCGATCGAAGGAAAGGAACAGGTGAAGGCATTGCGTATCCGCAATATAAAGTCCGGTGAAGAACGTGTGATTGACGCGGATGGTGTGTTTATTGCTGTAGGAATTGTTCCAAATACGGAGATTTTCAGGGATTTTGTGCAATTAGACGAAAATGGCTACATTATTGCCGGAGAGGAAGGGATTACCAATGTCCCGGGAGTGTTTGCAGCGGGGGATATTCGCACAAAATCACTGCGTCAGGTGGTGACAGCCGTGTCAGATGGCGCCAATGCGGTGGCTTCAGTTCAAAAATATTTACTGAAATAAAAAGGTCCAATTGTGTTTGTGTATGGTAAAAGTGCTGTATTTCCGTGACCTTGCACCATGCTTCAAAATTTGACAAATAAGTATTCCTGTGATACTATACGCAATCATGTAATAACGTGTAACAAAAACGTAATAATTATGGAATAATCTATTTAAGGAGCGTATAGAATCATGAAAAAGCGAGTTACTGCAATCTTATTGGGGATTTGTATTTGTTCTATGGGAACAGCCGTTGTTTCAGCAGCGGAATTTACCGGCGATGCACAGGAGGATGTGTTTTCAGACGGGATTTCCGAGGGAAGCTTAAGTGCCATGGCGAACAATCTGGTAGAGCGTACAGAGGAAGAAGCGCAGAGGTATATGGAGGAGAAGGAGGCTGCCGAAGAGAAAAGAAAAGAAGAGGAAGCCAGAAAAAAGGCGGAGGAGGAACGCCGTAAGGCAAGGGAAGCAAAACGGAAAGCGGAGGAAGCAAAGCGTAAAGCAGAAGAAGAGCGTAAGGCAAAACGTCAGGAGGTTGTGGATTTCGCTCTGCAGTTTGAAGGAAATCCGTATGTGTATGGCGGTACCAGCCTGACAAACGGTGCAGACTGTTCCGGATTTGTCATGTCTGTATTTAAAGAATTTGGATATGAGCTTCCGAGAGTGGCGGCTGCCCAGTGCGAGGCATCTGCCAAAAAGGATGTCAAAGACATTGAGCCGGGTGATTTGGTATTCTATGGAGATTATGGTATTGATCATGTGGCTTTGTACATTGGGGATGGGAAGATCATTCATGCCAGCACTTCAGCAACAGGGATTAAAATTTCGGATTTTGCATATCGTGCGCCGGCTGCTGTCGGTACATATCTGAAATAAGGGAGAAAAAGCGGATTTTTAGCATATTGCACAAAGTATGTCGAAACGTGTTGAGCGTGTGAATTGTGAGACAAGATTTTTTCCACATTTGGGAGGTGTGGAAAACCCTTTAAAATAGAGTTATACACAAAGTTATCCACATTATCCACATTAAAAACATGTGGAAGAAGAGATTTACATAAGAATTTTTAAAACAAATGTTTTGGTTAAAAATCATAAATCTTTAAAAAATGACAAAAAAACAATAAATTCCCTTGACATTTTTAAATTGCAAATATAGTTAAATATTTTGTGATAAAAAGAAAACTTGAGTATATTTCAAGAAAATGTCTGAAAATTAAGAACGATGATATGACAGCAGTGCAGACCGGATATCCGGCTGCATGTATAAGAAGCAAGCCTGCGGAGTACCTGCGGGCTTATTCTTTTATTTTGCTTGCCCGGTAGCGGGAAACCATGTATAGTGTAGATATTGGAAGAATGGAGGATGTTATGAGATTAAGAAATATACCTGGTGCAAAAGATGAAATATTGGACAGTCCTTACGTCATTCAGGAGCCGGAGGCACGAAAGGGAATTTGGGCGGGCGTATTTTTGAAGAAGCAGCCGCTTCATATAGAAGTGGGAATGGGAAAAGGACGTTTTCTTATGGATATGGCAAGGCTGCATCCGGAAATTAATTATGTTGGGATTGAAATGTATGATAGTGTACTTCTGCGGGCGCTGCAGAAGAGAGAAGAGTCAGAGGCAGGAGGAGCAGTGTTTCCCAATCTTTTTTTTATGAGAATGGACGCGAGGAACCTTCCCGAAGTGTTTGCAAAGGGTGAGGTGGACAGAATTTATTTGAATTTCTCAGATCCCTGGCCAAAGGCGCGTCATGCAAAGCGCAGATTGACATCCGGGGAATTTTTGGCACGATATGACAAAATTCTCGCAAAAGGCGGGACTGTGGAATTTAAGACAGATAACAAAGAGCTGTTTGAATTTTCCCTGGAAGAGGGGAAGGAGGCAGACTGGAGGCTGCTTGCCCATACCTTCGACCTGCACCGTGATCAGGAAATGATGCGGGGAAATGTTATGACAGAATATGAGGAAAAATTTTCTTCTATGGGAAATCCGATTTATAAGATGGTAATTGCCAGATAAAGGGCTGCTGCATATATTAATGATAAGAACAGAAGGAATGCAGGAAACTGCATTCCAAAGGGCAGTTATGAAGCGAAATAACCGTATGCAGAGTAAGCTTGTACAGTTTAGCTATGACCATAAAAAATTGAATTATCAAATGAAAAAATTAAAAAAATCTGTTGGCGAATTAAGTAAATTACTGGATAATATGAATCCAAAGGAAAAAAAAGAGGAAGAAAAATAAAAAAATATAAAATTATTCTTGACTTTTATAGAATGCTCTATTATAATAGCTTTTGCATTAAGGAAATACGAAAAGAACATAAATAAGCGCCTTTAGCTCAGTTGGTAGAGCACCTGACTCTTAATCAGGGTGTCCAGGGTTCGAGCCCCTGAAGGCGCAGTGGAAAGTACTGTTTTTGCGGACAATGTGATTGCCGTGGGGACGGTGCTTTTTTCTGTTTGGGCTCAAATGTTCCCGCACCGCCCAGGGGGCATCCTTAATGGCGGAATAGCGCTGTAAACTTTTAGCCGTTTTAAATTTATAAAGGAAGACCGGGCTAAATACTACAGGAACGGGTTTGGAAGCAAATGTTTGGAAGCAAATTTATGGAAGTTGTGAAAAAAATATGGTATACTTAATGGAAATTTGCAAACTCTCAAATCCATAGCCCGAAGGAGCGAAAACAAGGGTCTTGAGAAAAGAGAAGCACGGGAATTGGAGGGATGAGGCAGTGTATTTGTTATATTTTTTACTGTGGGTAATTTTTAATGGAAGCATTACGTTGGAAATCTGTTTGTTTGGGATTGTGATTGCCGGGGCGATTTTTGCATTCACCTGTAAATTTACGGATTACAGCGTGCAGAGGGAGAAACAGAATCTGAAGAGGATTTTAAAATTTTTCCGATTTATCTGCGTGCTTGTCATAGAAATTGTCAAAGCGAATTTTGCAGTTGTTCATATGATCCTGTCCGAGAAGGAAGAGTTGGAGCCGACACTTGTCAGCTTTCATTCCGATATGCAGGCCCCGACCGGAAGAGCTTTTCTTGCCAATGCGATCACCCTGACGCCGGGAACGATCACGGTGTCTTTGGAGGGCTCGGAATATCTGGTTCATTGTCTGGACAGTGATCTGGCTGTGGGAATGGATGAATCCATCTTTGTGAAGCTGCTGGCGGATTTGGAGAAGCAGGGGGAGGAAGGGAAGAAATATGGGAAGCAAAATACCAGCTCTTGAACATGCCTATCAGGTGTTTTTTACGGTGGTTCTGATTTTTCTGGCGCTTATGGTGGTGCTTTGCCTGATTCGTGCGATCATCGGACCGAGGATTGCAGACCGTATCGTAGCCACGAATATGATGGGGACGATGATCATGGTAATCATTGCCATATTGGCTTTGATGATGCAGGAGGGATATCTGGTGGATATTTGTCTGATCTATGCAATGATCAGCTTCCTTGCGGTGATCGTTCTTACGAAGGTATATATGGGAGTATATCAGGAAAAGAAAAACGGGGAGGCGAAAAAAAATGGCAGTGATTGAGTGGATTCGTTTTCTGGCAGGAGCGGTTTTGCTGCTGTTCGGGCTTGGAATTTTTGCCATCGAGATGATCGGTGTATTCCGGTTCCGTTATGTGCTGAACCGAATGCACGCTGCAGCCATGGGAGATACTCTGGGCATAGGCTTTTCGCTTGTGGGGCTGATGCTGATGAGCGGCTTTAATTTTACCACTCTGAAGCTGCTGCTGGTCATCGTTTTTCTGTGGTTTTCCTCCCCCGTATCCTCGCACTTGATCGCACGTCTGGAGGTCACAACGAATGAGGATAAAGATAAGCAGTACCGTTCCGTAACCTTAAAGGAACTGGAGAAGGAGAAACAGGAGGAAGCAGCCGGGTGCGGCGGGAATCCTGTGGATTTTGGGATGAAGGAGGAGTAAAATGCAGATATTTACATGTATTCTGTTGGGATTTCTGGTAGTCTGTGCTGTCTCCGTGAGTTTATCTAAAAATCTGCTGAATTCCATATTGATCTTTATGTCTTACAGTCTTGTGATGTCGGTTATCTGGATTCTACTGGAGTCTCCGGATCTGGCGATTACGGAAGCGGCAGTTGGAGCGGGAATTACCAGTGTTTTGTTTTTTGTAACACTGAAGAAAATTCATGCGATTATAAAATCGGAAGGGGAGGAAGCGGATGAGCAGGAAAATACCCAGGGAAAAGTATGAGCGGACCTTTTCATATCGGATGAAGCAGTGGCTTGCGGGCACCCGTGATCCGTTTGTAAATACTGTGGAGATGAAGCCCCAGAAGGAGTTTCAGGAGGATCAGCAGACAGTTAGAACGAGAACAGAGGAGAAAAAAAGGCTTTTTGATCGGATTTACGATGTAAAGCACAATCCTGAAATGCAGGTTTTTCAGAGGGCTTATCGTATATTCAGCGTTGTGTTCTGTCTGTTTCTGGTAGTTATGCTGTTGATTGCAGTGTCTTATCTTCCAAGCTTTGGACATGCCGAAAATCCGGTCAACAATGAGGTCGCAGAGCGTTACATTGAAGATGGTCTTCAGGAAACCGGAGCAGTGAATATTGTAACAGGTATGATTCTGGATTACAGGGCATTTGATACGCTGGGAGAGTCCCATGTGCTGTTTATTGCAACTTGTACGGTATTGATTCTCCTGCGCCTTGATGGAGACAAGAGGGGCAATGGGACAGGATATTATATGGAAAATGATCGTGCTCATGAGCCAAAAAATGATGTGATACTTCAGACGGTTGCAAGAATCCTGGTCCCTCCGATCTTTATCTTTGGCATTTACATTATTCTGGGAGGGCACCTGGGGCCGGGCGGCGGCTTTTCCGGCGGGGCCGTGATCGGAGCCGGTCTGATTCTCTATTTGAACGCATTTGGATTTGAAAAAACAGAACGGTTCTTTACGCAGAAGACTTATAAGAGAATGAGTTTTGTTGCTCTGGCCTGCTACTGTCTGGCAAAAAGCTATTCCTTTTATACAGGAGCCAATCACATTGAAAGTGCGATACCTCTTGGGACACCGGGAGCAATTTTGAGCAGCGGCCTGATTTTAATTCTGAATATCTGTGTCGGCATCGTAGTGGCAGGAACAATGTATACGTTTTATGTTATGTTCCGGAAAGGGGCATATTGAAATGAATATTACCAATCTTTTCACCAATTATGAAGAAGCGGTTGCGATGATATTATTCGGAATCGGTTTTTCCAATCTGCTGCTGCAGAAAAATCTGATCAAAAAAATCATTGGGCTGAATATCATGGATACAGCGATGTACCTGTTTCTGGCTTTAAAAGGATATGTGGCAGGGAGAAAGGCGCCTATTGTGACCAATGGGATACAGGATGTGGAAGCGTATATTAACCCGATTCCAAGCGGTCTGGTACTGACAGGCATCGTGGTATCTGTTTCTGTTACTGCTCTGATGCTTTCTTTGACGATCCGCCTTTATCGGCGGTATCATACGCTGGATCTCGATGAGATATCCACACGCCTGAAAAAGGAGGGATTGTGATGCAGTTTGTACAGAATTTTCCGTTTATGTCCATTATCCTGTCCTTGTTTTCCGGCCCTCTTTCCTCAATTGTGGGGGGAAAGGCGGCGAAGAGAATTAATCTGGCGGTAATTTCGATTATCGGACTGATGTCCGCGGCAGTTCTGGCTTTTACGATCCGTTCCGGAGACTCTTATGTTTACACTATGGGACATTTTCCTGCACCATGGGGGAATGAAATCCGCGTGGGCATTATGGAAGCATTGATGGCGTTGATCTTCTGTATTATCATGCTGCTCTGTATGTTGGGCGGTGTTTATGAAAGAGAGCGGGAGCTGGAGGAATCCAAGCAGAACCTTTATTATGTTATGGTAAATCTGCTTCTTTGTTCTCTGCTTGCACTGATTTATACAAACGACTTATTTACTGCCTACGTATTTGTGGAAATCAACACCATTTCTGCCTGCGGTCTGATCATGATCAAACAGAATGGCCGTACCATTGAGGCAGCAACCAGATATATGATCATGAGCCTTCTGGGTTCGGGCCTTTTGCTTCTCGGTATCTGCTTTTTGTATGATCTGACCGGACATCTGCTGATGAGCAATATTAGGGAGCAGGTGAGAATCCTGCGCGCGGCCGGAACGTATCATATTCCGCTGCTGATCTCGCTGGGACTGATGTCTGTAGGATTGGCGATCAAAAGCGCATTGTTTCCGTTTCATTCCTGGCTGCCGGATGCATATGGATATTCCACGCTTTCGTCTGCGGCGATTTTGTCTTCTTTGGTGTCCAAGGGCTATATTTTCCTGCTGGTAAAGATTTTCTTCCGTGTGATTGGATTTGATATGGTGTGGGACAGCAAGGTCGTCAATGTGCTGTTTGTGTTTGGCGTGGCAGGTATGATCATGGGATCTGTCAGTGCAATCCGGGAAAATAATATACGAAGGATGATCGCATACTCCTCCGTAGCGCAGATCGGATACATTTATATGGGATTTGGTCTTGGTACGACGGCTGGCGTGATTGCAAGTATTTATCATATTGTATCACATGCTGCAACAAAATCCCTGCTGTTTGTGGCCGCATCCGGGATTACGGATGTATCGGGAGACAGTACGGATTTCTTTGATATGACGGGAGCCGGCTATCGCAATAAGCTGGCGGGAGCTGCTTTTACCGTTGGTTCGCTTTCCATGGTAGGTATGCCGATGTTTTCGGGCTTTATTTCCAAGCTTTTGTTTGCGCAGGCTGCTATGGAGAGTACGCATAAGATGCTGCCGACCCTGATCGCTTTGGCTATCAGTACGATTCTGAATGCAATTTATTTCATGAAAACGGTTATCCGGCTTTATACACCGGAGAAAAGGGCAGTTCTTAAGAAAAAGAATTTCAGAACTATTGCCATGACAGAGCAGCCTTCTAAATCAATTGCGCTGGTTTGTTTCATTATTTTGAATCTGCTGCTGGGACTCAGCTCAGAGCCTGTGATCGCACTTTTCAGAAGCGGTCTTGGGATGTTTTCATAGGAGGGAGAAGCTATGAGTGGTTGGATTTTATTGCCGGTATTTCTGCCGATGATAGCCGGTATTTGTCTGCTGGTTTCTTCGTTTCGCGGGCATCTGAGGGCAACTGAAACCGGGATAACGGCAGAAAATACGGATGCTATGGTAAAACGCCGTCTTCATCTTTGGGTGGGAATTATACTGGCTATATCTGCTGTGCTTGCCGTTGCGGCGGCATTTAGCGGAGAAAAAAGTGTGACGCTGTTTTATCTGATGAAGGATATTCCGGTTTACTTTCAGATTGATGGGCTCAGCCGGATTTTTGTGACCTTCGTGAGCATTATCTGGGTGTCTGCTGGTATTTATTCCTTTTCCTATATGGAGCATGAGGGAGAGGAAACGAGATTTTTCGGTTTTTATCTGTTGGTTTATGGAATTTTGGTTGCGCTTGATTTCTCAGGCAATCTGGTAACCATGTATTTCTTTTATGAATTGGTGACGCTGGCCTCCATGCCGCTGGTGCTGCATAATGGCTCCCGGGAAGCGGTCATGGCGGCTCTGAAGTACCTGTTTTATTCTATGTGCGGTGCTTATATGGGATTGTTCGGAGTTTATTTCCTGTATCAATCCTGCGATACTCTGACGTTTATTCCGGGAGGTTCTTTGAATCCTGCGCTTGTGCAGGGGAATCGCGGAATTTTATTGATTGCGGTATTTGTGCTGCTGCTGGGCTTTGGTGTAAAGGCCGGAATGCTGCCGTTTCATGCATGGCTTCCCACAGCCCATCCCGTGGCGCCTTCTCCGGCGTCTGCAGTACTTTCCGGAGTTATTGTAAAATCCGGAGTGCTGGCAGTGATCCGGGCCGTTTATTATGTTGCAGGTGCGGATTTTATCAGAGGGACCTGGGTACAGACTGCGTGGATGATCCTGACGCTTATGACAGTGTTTATGGGATCCATGCTGGCATACCGGGAGCCGGTGTTCAAAAAGAGGCTGGCATATTCTACGGTAAGCCAGATTTCTTATATTTTATTCGGCTTGTCCCTGCTGTCTCCGGTGGGGATGACAGGCGCATTGCTTCACACAGTGTTTCATGCATTTATAAAGTGTTCCCTGTTCCTGACGGCCGGTGTTTTTATTTTTGAGTGCAATAAGACGAGGGTCAGTGAGCTGGCAGGAATTGGGAAAAGGATGCCGAAAACACTATGGTGCTATACGTTTGCTTCTTTGGCGCTGATCGGAATTCCTCCTACCAGCGGGTTCATCAGCAAATGGTATCTGGCCCAGGGAGCATTGGGGGCAGGTGTCGGAGTATTCGGCTGGATTGGACCGATCGTGCTTCTTCTGAGTGCATTATTGACTGCCGGATATCTGCTTCCTATTACAATGAAGGGATTTTTTCCCGGAAAAGAAGCGGGAGTAACAGAGGTAAAGAAGGAGCCTCCGCTTCAGATGCTTCTTCCGCTGGTGCTGCTGGCAGTGATTGCAGTGATTCTGGGTGTTCTGCCGAACCCGCTGATTGTATATGTCAGTCAGTTGGCTTCCGGCTTAGTGTAGAAAGGGGGAGAGTATATGAATGCAGGTATTATGGTAGCAGTTGTACTGATTCCGATTTTGTGCGGAGCGCTGATTCCTCTGATCCCCTTTAAGAGCCGTACACAAATGGCTGTTTATGTGGAATGTGTTGTGCTGATAAACTCTCTGTTGGTTTTGACGATGCTGTTTCATCGGCCTCAGGATGTATTCGTGCTGTTTCGCTTTACCGGAAACCTAAGCGTAAGCTTCCGTCTTGATGGCTTCGGAACGGTGTTTGCGGCAATCGTATCTGTGCTCTGGCCTTTGGCAACGCTGTATTCTTTTGAATATATGAAGCATGAAGGCCATGAGCGGTATTTCTTTATGTTTTATACGGTTACTTATGGGGTTACCCTGGGAATCGCCCTTGCGGAGGATATCATGACGATGTATTTCTTCTATGAAATGCTGAGCCTGGTGACTCTGCCGCTGATCATGCATACGCTTACCAGAGAAGCAATTCTTGCCAGTCGTACGTATTTGTACTATTCCCTGGGCGGAGCTGCATTTGCATTTATCGGAATGATATTTATCCTGACTTATGGAACTACCCCTGTGTTTACCCCGGGAGGTGTGATTGATCTTGCAAGGCTTGGGGACAGAAGAGGTTTTCTCTTTGTGGTGTATGTGCTCTGCTTCTGCGGCTTCAGCGTAAAAGCGGCCATGTTTCCTTTCTCGTCCTGGCTGCCTAAGGCCGGTGCAGCGCCTACTCCTGTTACGGCTCTGCTTCATGCGGTGGCGGTGGTAAAGGCGGGAGCGTTTACGGTCATGCGTGTGACTTATTACAGCTTCGGTACGGAGCTTCTCAGGGGAACCTGGGCGCAGACGGTGGTTTTGCTACTGTGTATATTTACGATTGTGTACGGCTGCAGCCGCGCGTTGAAAGAGACGCACCTGAAGCGGCGTCTTGCCTGGTCTACAGTGAGCAATCTGTCCTATATTCTGTTTGGGGCCGCATTGATGACACCTCTTGGATTTGTGGGGGCTATGAGCCATATGGTTTTCCATGCCACAATGAAAATCTGCTCTTTCTTCTGTGCAGGAGCAGTTATTTACAAAACCGGACGGAATTATATCCATGACCTGAATGGATTCGGGCGGAAAATGCCGAAGGTGTTTGTGATTTTTACGATTTCCGGTCTGGCGCTTATGGGGGTGCCCGGACTCTGCGGGTTTGTCAGCAAGTGGAATCTGGCAAGAGCAGCAGTATCCAGCAAAAGCCCGCTGGCTTATTTCGGGGTTGCAGCACTTTTGGTGTCTGCACTTTTGACGGCTATTTATATGATGTCCATTTCTGTCCGGGCATTTTTTCCGGGAAAGAATTTTGATTACAGTACCATTTCTGATGTAGAAGATCCTAATTGGATGATGCTGCTTCCACTGGTATTGTTTGTGATCGCAATGTTTTTCTTTGGACTGCATTCGGAGCCCGTGATCACGGCATTGGAATCTGTGGCTGCAGTCATGAAGTAGGAAGGAGGAGAGAGATGAATATGGTTTTGGCAGTTCTTGTCTTTTATCCGTTTTTGGGCGGGCTTCTTTCCTATGCAGCAGGAGGATATAAAGAAGACTTGAGGGATTATCTGGCAGATTTCATCGTTGTCAGTGAGTTTGCGCTGATGCTGTTTCTGGCATTGCAGAGCAGAGGGAGTCTGGATGCACAGACGATCACAGAGCTTTATGTGCCGGGAGTCTGCGGATTCGGACTGCGTTTCACGCTGGATGGCTTCCGGGTAGTCTATGGTCTGGTGGCTGCTCTGATGTGGATGATGACGACCGTTTTTTCCAGGGAATATTTTCGGCATCATGAGAACAGAAACCGATTTTATCTGTTTCTTTTGCTGACTTTGGGAGCAACTATGGGTGTCTTTTTGTCAGCAGATTTGTTTACGACTTTTATATTCTTTGAGGTTATGTCCTTTACTTCTTATGTCTGGGTGGCGCAGGAAGAAAATGAGGCTTCCCTTCGCGCTGCGGAAACTTATCTGGCCGTTGCGGTGATCGGTGGACTTGTCATGCTTATGGGGGTGTTTATTCTTTATCATGAGCTTGGAACAGTTACCATCGCTGAGCTGCTTCCGGCTGCGCGTGAATATCCGAAAAAAGGGCTCCTTTATGGAGCAGGGGCCTGCCTGCTGGTGGGGTTCGGAGCAAAGGCGGGCGCTTTTCCGCTTCATATCTGGCTTCCCAAAGCACATCCGGTTGCTCCGGCGCCTGCTTCGGCCCTGCTGTCAGGTATTTTGACCAAGAGCGGTATTTTGGGTATATTAATTATCAGCAGCAATTTGTTTCTCCATGATGCTGTCTGGGGAAAATGGATTCTTGGAATCGGCGTGCTGACCATGTTCGGAGGTGCTGTACTGGCAGTATTTTCTGTGGACCTGAAACGGACGCTGGCGTGTTCTTCAATGTCACAGATCGGATTTGTTCTCATTGGTGTGGGGATGCAGGGGCTGCTTGGTGAAGAAAATGCACTGGCAGTGCATGGAACTCTGCTTCATATGGTGAACCATTCCATGATCAAGCTGGTACTGTTTATGGCAGCAGGTGTGATCTTTATGAATACGCATGCTCTGGATCTAAATGACATCCGGGGCTTCGGCAGAAGAAAACCGCTGCTGAAGGGGATTTTTCTGACCGGGGCATTGGCTATCGGCGGGATTCCGTTTTTCGGCGGTTATATCAGCAAAACACTTCTGCATGAAAGCATTGTGGAATGCGGCGGAGGGTTGGTGATGCGTGCCGTGGAATATAGCTTCCTTTTCAGCGGAGGCCTTACGGTTGCTTATATGACGAAGCTGTATGCGGCAATTTTTGTGGAACGGAATAAAAGTGCGGAGGTACAGCGGAAATTCGACCAGATGAAGAATTATATGAATCCCCGGAGTACCGCCGTATTGACGCTCAGTGCCCTTCTGCTTCTGATCTGGGGGCTGTTTCCGCATACGGTTATGGACAGGGCTGCAGAAATGGGAGAGGGATTGATGCATCTGGAGGAAGCCGGACATATGGTTGCTTACTTCAGCCTGAAAAATCTCTCCGGGGCTTTGGTTTCTGTCAGTATCGGTGCTATTGTGTATGTGCTGTTTATTCGGAAGAGCTTAATGAGATCGGGAAAAAAAGGCGTGTGTGCTTATGTCGATGTATGGCCAAAGTGTCTGGATATGGAAAATGTGATCTACCGCCCGGTGCTGCTTCGTTTCCTTCCGTTTGTCTGTGGTGTGGCCAGCAGAATTTGTGACAGTTTTGCAGATTTGCTGATTGTGGCTTTGAGAAGGACGGTTTATTCAGACAGTCCGCTGCCGTATGAGAAACCGGAGGGCAATGTATTGACGGAGTCCATTGGAAAGCTGATGAACGGATTCCAGAGAATCGCGAATCGATTATGGAAGCGCAAAAATCCGGTATCCAGGGACTTTGTACACATACTGGCTGTTAGAAATGAAGAATTTAAAGAGACGAACAGAATTATTCAGAGAAGTTTGTCCTTCGGGCTGATGCTGTTTGGTATTGGCTTGTGTTTGACACTGATTTATATTATCTGGTGGTAATTCCGTGTATTTGGCGGTAAAGCCGCAGTCGGAGAATCCTGCTTGGCAGGATTCTTTTTATGCTTTTTGGGGAAGCAGATTTCGGAAAAGTCCTTTTATACGGTTATTTAGAAAAGGCCTGTTACTGCCATATAAAGCGGCGGAACAAGAAGGGAAGGCAGCATGTTTCCTACCGGGAATTTTTTGCCGAACGCAATGTTGACGCCAACGCAGAAAATCAGGGCAGAGCCGACATAAGAAATGTGATCAATCAATCCCGTACTCATAAAGTCACCGAAAACGGCGGCAGCACAGGTGATGGCGCCCTGGTACAGAAACAGTGGAATTGCAGAAAATGCAACACCTTTTCCAAGCGTGGAAGCAAAGATCATGACGATCACAAAGTCAAGGATTGCCTTGGCAGTCAGCGTGGAGTAATTTCCGGTCAGCCCATCTTCAATGGCACCCACGATTGCCATAGCCCCGATACAGATCACAAGGGTAGAGGTAACAAAACCCTCAACAAAATGTAAATCTCCCTCCGTATGCAGCTTGCGTTTCAAATATTCCCCGGCACATTCCAGCCGGTATTCGATTTTTATCAATTCTCCGATAAGGCTGCCGAAGACCAATGAAAAGATCAGCATCAGGCTTCCCCGGGTTTCCAGGGAGCTTCCGATGATAACCAGCATTTTTTGCAGAACGCCGGCCGCTCCGATAAAAATCGTAGCAACCCCGCATGCATGCATAAGAATCTGCCGGCAATTTTCGGGGATCCCCTTTTTTAAAGTCATTCCCACAAGACTGCCTGCAATGACTGCTCCTGTGTTGATCACCGTACCTAAACCAAACATGATATCCCTCCGATTGTGAGACGGAAGTTTCCGTGTATGAACAGTTCTGTCCGTCATTATTTTATTTTTGTTCTGTGCACCTGCCGTGTCCATGGCCGTATGCCTGGTAAGGCATCCTTTTGTCCTCAGCTTTGTGCCACCTCATTATATCGGAATCCTTTAGGGAAGTAAAGTGGAAGCGGGATAAAGTTTCTTATATTATTTTGGGAATAGAATGGGAAACTTTACTCTGAAAAAGAAGGAGGGCCGGACCTTTAAGGTCCGGCAAGTATGAAAAAGAAAAAATCTATGTAAAAAAGCGTTTGCTTTATTTGTTTAATACTATACTGGAAAAATGTGATATAATTGTGTGCATCCGTTGAAAAAAGAATGATAGATTTCTAAAAATCTTATAAACTTCTTTTGAGTCAGCTCTGGAAATCCGCGGAAAAAGGTGTATAATAGCCTTTGCAAAAAGAAAAAGAAGGGTGAGGAAATTGGGAAGCACAGATGTTTCTGAAAAAAAGTATCTATTTACAAACAGGGATCTTCATAAATTGATTATTCCGCTGTTTATTGAGCAGTTTCTGGCTATATTCGTAGGTCTGGCAGATTCTGTTATGGTTGCCTCTGTGGGAGAAACCGCAGTATCAGCCGTATCTTTGATTGACACCATTATGATTCTTTTGATCAATATGTTTACGGCTCTGGCAACGGGCGGCGCAATCGTAGCGGGACAGGCGCTTGGGAGGAGGAAACAGGACGAGGGCTGTGAAGCAGTTGAGCAGACATTTTTGTTCGCTGCTGTTTTTTCTACAGTGATCATGTTTTTGGTCTATGCCGGCAAGTGGTTTATTCTGCATGTGGTTTTCGGGCAGATCGAGCCGGAGGTTATGCGTAACTGCAGCATTTATCTGCTGATCGTAACTGCGTCAATTCCTTTCCTGGCTGTTTATAATTCCGGTGCTGCCATGTACCGGGCAATGGGAGATTCCAGAACTCCCATGCTCATGTCTTTGGCAATGAATGGTATGAATCTGATCGGAAATGCGATTCTTCTTTATGGAGTCGGCATGGGTGTAGAGGGCGCTGCTATACCGACAATGCTTTCCCGTGTATTTGCGGGAGTCTGGATGCTGTTCTGCATCAGGGACAACAGGAAAATGCTTCATGTGCGGACGCTTTCCGGAATTCGGCTGAAATGGCCTGTACTGAAGAAGATTCTGCATCTCGGTATACCGTACAGCCTGGAAAACAGCATGTTCCAGCTCGGAAAGATTCTGGTACTGAGCCTTGTATCCGGCTTTGGAACCTCTTCCATTGCGGCAAATGCCGTGTGCAACAGTGTTTGTTCTTTTGCCATCCTGGGAGGCATGTCCATGGGATATGCTCTGTCGGCAGTCAGTGCACAGTGCGTAGGGGCAGGAGATTATGAGCAGGTACGCTTTTATACCGGAAAGCTGATCAAATACGCCTATGGAGCCATTTTTCTCATGAATCTTCTGATTATACTGGCGCTTCCTTTTATTATCCGAATTTACAATCTGTCTTTCGAGACAGGGGAAATGGCAAGACGGATTATTATTTATCATGCGGTTCTGGCAGTTTTGATCTGGACACCGTCATTTACGCTGCCGAACACTTTGCGTGCGGCGAACGATGTGGGATTTTGTATGTGGGTATCCATTGTGTCCATGTGGATTTTCCGTATAGGCTTCAGCTTTATTTTGGGAAAATATGCGGGACTTGGCGTGTTTGGTGTTTGGGTCGCCATGACGGTTGACTGGGCCGTGCGCATGGTATTCTTTATTTTCCGTTACAGAGGAACGAGATGGGAGTTTAAAAAAGCATAAATTTTTAAAACCGAACGGGATTGAATTGTGAGAGAGGTTTGAGGCGGACTCTTAAAGGGGAAGGGCAGAAAATTTACCGTTGTAAAACCAGGAGCTCTCCCTTATAATGAAGGTCAGAATATAAATGGAACAATTACTTTAAGGAGGAAGATGATGAAGAGAGAGACAGTCATTGTGCTTGATTTTGGCGGACAGTACAACCAGTTGGTTGCCCGCCGTGTGCGTGAATGCAATGTATATTGTGAAATCTATTCCTACAAGACGGATATTGAGAAGATTAAGGAAATGAACCCGAAGGGAATCATTCTTACCGGTGGGCCCAATAGCTGCTATGAGGCAGACTCCCCAACCTGCTCCAGAGAACTCTTTGAACTTGGAATTCCGGTTTTGGGACTTTGTTATGGCGCACAGCTCATGCAGCATGTTCTCGGAGGAAAGGTGGAGAGAGCTGAGGTTCGTGAATATGGTAAAACAGAGGTTATGGTGGATACAAATTCCGTGCTTTTTGGAAATGTGGAGCCTGCGACTATCTGCTGGATGAGTCATTTTGATTATATTTCCCAGGCTGCGCCCGGATTTAAGACTGTTGCACATACTGCAGACTGTCCGGTTGCGGCAGCAGAAAATACGGAACAGGGCTTATATGCAATCCAGTTCCATCCGGAGGTTCTTCATACAAAAGAAGGAACAAAGATGCTCTCAAATTTTGTATACAGGGTATGCGGATGCTCCGGTGACTGGAAAATGGATTCCTTTGTGGAGAATACCATTCAGTCAATCCGTAAAAAGGTTGGCAGCGGAAAGGTGCTATGTGCCCTGTCCGGCGGTGTAGATTCTTCTGTTGCGGCAGTATTGCTTTCTAAAGCCGTTGGAAACCAGTTGACCTGTGTATTTGTAGACCATGGTCTCCTCCGCAAAAATGAAGGCGACGAGGTAGAGGCAGTATTCGGACCCTCCGGTCCATATAAGCTGAACTTTATCCGTGTAAACGCCCAGGAGAGGTTCTACGGCAAATTAAAAGGCGTGGAAGAGCCTGAGAGGAAACGTAAGATCATCGGAGAAGAGTTTATCCGTGTATTTGAAGAAGAAGCAATGAAAATTGGAGCTGTTGATTTCCTGGTTCAGGGAACCATTTACCCGGATGTGGTTGAGAGTGGTCTGGGCGGAGAATCCGCAGTCATAAAATCCCACCACAACGTAGGCGGCCTGCCGGATTATGTTGATTTCAAAGAAATTATCGAACCGTTAAGGGATTTATTTAAGGACGAGGTCCGGAAGGCCGGATTGGAATTGGGAATTCCGGAATATCTGGTATTCAGACAGCCGTTTCCGGGCCCTGGACTTGGCATCCGCGTCATTGGCGAGGTAACGGCAGAAAAAGTGAAGATCATTCAGGATGCAGATGCGATTTACCGTGAGGAAATCGCCAATGCCGGATTGGACAGAAGCATCGGTCAGTACTTTGCGGCACTGACAAATATGAGAAGCGTTGGGGTTATGGGCGATGAAAGAACGTATGATTACGCTGTTGCATTAAGGGCCGTAAATACGATTGACTTTATGACTGCAGAAAGCGCAGAACTTCCCTGGGAAGTGCTTCAGAAAGTGACCAGCCGGATCATCAATGAGGTTGGTCATGTGAACAGGGTAATGTATGATGTGACGAGTAAGCCGCCGGGAACGATTGAGTTTGAGTGATGAAATGGATTTTAGAAATCCAGTATTTATGCGGGTTACAAGCAAATTTGTTTAAGCGTTGGCGACGATTTGGCAACATTTATAACATCACGCACTGGATAATTACATCAATGGCATAAAGAAAACCTTGCTGATTTTCAGATATGAAAACTGAATATCGGCAAGGTCTTTTTTATGCTTATTTCTGTTTTTTCTTTTTGGACGTTTTCTTATCTTCTTTTTCTATCTTAGATAATTCTTCCATGAGCATATCACTGACCGCCTGTGAGGGGACTTTTGCCCAATGCTGTGAGGTATCCAGTTCCGGGTACTTGTACCGCCACTGGTCGTATTCCTCTTTGCTAATCTCGCCCTGTTCCAACTTGGCGGCTTGTTCCTGCCATGCGTGGAACATATCGAACATGGACGTATAAGTGGAATAGTCGGACTTGTCAAGGCGCAGGCAGATTTCCCCGTCAATCTCCCCGATTTTCAGCCCATACATATCTTCCAACGCAAAGAGCGTGTGCATAAGCCCGATATAGGTGTCAATATCCGGTACAGTGAGGGCGTGGGTGCTTATATCAAAGATATGTGCCATTTCTTTTACAAGGTCGTGCTTCGGTGTTCTTGCTTCTGATTCGTACTGCGCCATTCGGACATCAGAAGTTTTTCCGAGAAAACCGAGGATTTCGCCTAACTGTTTCTGTGTCATGCCTTTTCGGTTTCGGAAAAAGCGGATACGTTTGCCGATTGCCATAGTAAAACCTCCGTTATTGTGAAGTGTAGTATTGTTGCATTGTAAAGTCATGCCAGTTTGATTGGGCTGTGCTTTACTTAAACAAATCTGTTGAAGTCAGTATAACATTGTGCAATAGAAATAGCAAGAATAACTTAAATAAAAAAAGTTAAGATTTTCTTGATAACCACTTGACTTAACGGAATTTGTTTAGTATTCTATATGCAGAACTTAAACAAAAATAGTTAAACATTGTAAGGAGAGGGTATCTGAATGACAGAAAAATCATTTATGACCGTGGAGGAAGTGGCAGCGGAACTGCGTGTGTCAAAGTCAAAAGCCTACCAGATTGTGAGGGAACTGAATGCAGAAATGCAGAAACAGGGCTATCTGACGGTGGCAGGACGTGTGAACGCTACATTTTTTCATAAAAAGGTTTGTTACAGCGAATAGAGAGGAGATGATGGAATGGCTGTATACAAGGACAACTCTACGGGGACGTGGCGTGTAATCTACCGCTTTACCAACTGGAAAGGGGAGAGGAAACAGACACAAAAGAGAGGTTTCGCAACAAAGAGGGAAGCGCAGGCTTGGGAGCATGAAGCCATGTTAAAGCAGGGCGCAAAACTGGATATGACTTTCGGCAGTTTTTTTGAGGTATACGAAGCCGACAAGAAACAGCGTGTCAAGGAAAGCACATGGGAATCCAAAAGCCATGTGATACGCACAAAAATTTTACCGTACTTTGAAAACCGCAAGATTGCGGAGATTGAAGCAAAGGACGTAATCGCTTGGCAGAATGAGTTGATGGCGTACCGGGACGAGAAAGGCAAACCTTATTCGGCAGATTATTTGAGGACGATTCACGCACAGCTTACGGCGATATTCAACCATGCGGTAAACTTTTACAACCTGCCCTACAATCCGGCAAGACGGGCGGGAACGATTGGGAGCGAAGCCGTTAAGGAAATGGACTTTTGGACGAAAGAGGAATATCTGAAATTCTCCGAAGCCATGATGGATAAGCCCCGTTCCTATTATGCGTTTGAAATGCTCTACTGGTGTGGTATGCGTTCCGGCGAATTACTTGCGCTTACGCCGTCTGATATTGATTTTGAGAAGCAGACGGTCACAATCAGCAAGACTTTCCATCGTTCCAAAGGGCGGGATATTGTGACAAGCCCCAAAACGAAAAAGAGCAACCGCACAATCAAAATGCCGCCGTTTCTCTGTGAGGAAATGCAGGAGTACATTAAAATGCTTTATGACATTAAGCCGGACGAGAGATTGTTTTCAGTCACAAAATCTTATCTTAGCCATGAAATGGAGCGTGGGGCAAAACAGGCAGGGGTAAAGAAAATAAGGGTGCATGACTTACGCCACAGTGCGGTTTCGCTTTTAATCAACATGGGATTTTCGGTACTGGCGATTGGGGAGCGCATGGGGCATGAAGCGGAAAAGATAACGTACCGTTATGCACATTTGTTTCCTACGATACAGACGGAAATGGCAGAAAAATTGGAAATGGAGAGAATGACAAAGGAGGACTAAAGGAATGGAAAAATCATTGGATTATAAAGGAAGATGGCGCAATCATACGGTGGCGTTCCGGGTTTCAGACGAAGAAGCAAAACTGCTGAATGATTTGGTGGCATTGTCGGGGCTGACAAAGCAGGATTATATCACAAGGCGGCTCTTATGCCGGGACGTTGTGGTGCAGGGCAATCCGAGGGTATATAAGGCACTGAAAAATCAGATGTCGGCAATCCATGAGGAATTGAAGCGTATGGAAAGCATAAGCCCGGACAATGACGAACTGCTCTACACGTTACAAGTTATTGCAATCACTTTAGACGGATTGAAAGGGGAAGATGAATGACAGGAAAAAAGAAAATGACTGCTCCCGTATCATCTGTTGGCGCAGATGGGGAACAGCCAGAAGTAAAAAATCACAAACAAATTATAGCAAATGAAACAGCACAAATCAATCTGCAAGCCACTAAAAATAACGGAACTGACGCAAACTGCCCGGAGAAATCCGGGCAGGGCGGCGGGCTTCAAACCGTTTCCATGACGGAACTGTATGATACGGTGTATCCACCGAGAACGCCTGTTGTAGACGGCTTTCTGTATGGCGGCACATATCTCTTTGTAGGTGCGCCGAAAGTAGGGAAATCGTTCTTCATGGGGCAGCTTGCCTATCATGTGGCTATGGGGCTTCCGTTGTGGAATTATCCCGTCCGAAAAGGGACAGTATTGTATCTTGCTTTGGAAGATGATTATGCAAGGCTTCAGCGGCGGTTATCCGTCATGTTTGGGGTGGAGTGTGCTGACAATCTATTCTTTGCGACACAGGCAAAGACATTGAATGAGGGACTGGACGGAGAGTTAGAGGGTTTTCTAAAAGAGCATAAAGACGCAAGGCTGATTATCATTGACACGCTCCAAAAGGTGCGTGAGGTCGGCGGGGACAGGTACAGCTATTCCAGTGACTATGAAATTGTGACAAGACTGAAAACTTTCAGTGATAAATACGGTGTCTGCCTGTTGGTGGTTCATCATACACGCAAGTTGGAATCCGAGGACAGTTTTGACATGATTTCCGGCACAAACGGTCTGCTCGGTGCGGCAGACGGGGCGTTTATCATGCACAAGAAAAAGCGTACTGATAATACGGCGGTTATGGATATAGTAGGTCGTGACCAGCCCGATCAGGAACTGACGATAGAGTTTGACCGGGAAAAATGTATTTGGAAATTTCAGAAAGCGGAAACGGAACTTTGGAAACAGCCACCGAACCCATTACTGGAAGCAATCAACGAATTGTTGACAGAGGAAATGCAGGAGTGGGAGGGGACAGCAACGGAACTTCTGAAACAGTTGCCAGATATGCAGTTATCAGCGAATGTGCTTTCAAGAAAATTAAATGTAGTGAACAGCCAATTACTTAATGACTATGGCATTTTCTATGACAATAAGAGAGGACATGAGAGAAAAATTATTTTGAAACGGTTGGAGTTGAAAGAATAATTTGCGACGATATGCGTCGGTTGCGACGGTATTTTTGATAGCGGGGTGGTATAGAAAATATCGACGCTATCGACGCAAACCGACGCATGGTGAGAAACAAGGCGGCGAAAAGCCGCCCCGTCCGTAAGGACGGAAAAGCCCCCGGCAGGGCGCAAAACCTGCTTGCAGGTTGCATTTTTGATAGGCTTGCCTGTCAAAAGTGCTTTTGCGTTACTTTCGTGAAAGTAACAAAGCCTTGCGCCGGGTGGCGCAGTAAAAATAGCGATACAAATATTGAGAATGTGGAGGATATGCCTATTGGAGAGAACGATTAGCGGCATGATGGGAAAAGGTTCTGTCAATCACAATACAAGAGCCTTTACAGCTAAAAATGTAGATAAGGAACGAAGCCAGGATAACGTGGAGTTCTGCCACTCGGATATAAAAGAAGTCTATCACACTCTTTTTGATGAAGCACTGGAACGCTACAACGCAAAGCAGAAACGGAGTGACCGAAAGATTGACGATTACTATGAGAAGATACGCCGAGGAAAGCAGGAGAAATTATTTTATGAGGTTATTTTCCAAATCGGCAATAAAGATGATATGAATGTGCAGAGCAAAGAGGGGCAGTTGGCAAAAGATATTTTGTGTGAGTTCATGAAGCAGTTTCAGAAAAGAAATCCTAATCTCCTTGTATTTTCAAGCCATTTGCACATGGACGAGCAGACACCGCACATTCACATTGATTTTGTTCCCTTTATCCGTAACAGCAAGCGTGGGCTTGATACAAGAGTGTCATTAAAGGGTGCGCTGTCAGAGCAGGGATTCAAGGGCGGCACAAGGGGAATGACGGAATGGAATCAGTGGATAGAATCAGAAAAGCAGGAACTTTCAAAAGTCATGGGGCGGCATGGCGTACAGTGGAAACAGTTAGGAACGCATAACAAACATTTGTCGGTACTTGATTTTGAAAAGCAGGAACGGGCAAAAGAGGTTGCGGAACTGGAACAGACTATTTCCGGCAGTAAGGAAGAATTATCTTCTATTCTTCATCAGCAGATGGCGGCAGAACAGGAAACGGAACAGATACGGAAAGAGGGCGAAACAATCCGGCAGGAAGTATCAGAACTTTCCGCTACAAATCATCTGTTGAAAGAACAGGCGGAAACGCTGACAGAGGATAAGGAAAAACTGTTATCTGAAAATGAAAAGTTGGAGAAACAGCAGAAAAAGTTACAGCAGGAACTTAACAAAATGGTGCAGTCAAAGGAAGTCATGGAGCGCAATATTCATGCTTATGATGAAGATGCAAAATGGCAGTTGGCAGAGCCGGGGGCGTTGATGAGTGCAAAGGCATACAGAGATAAAAAGGCTTTACCGCTTGTGGAGAAGTTAAAAGAGGTTGTAAAAAATCTGACAATCAAGTGCGTACAGCTTACGGAGCAGAGTAAGAAGCTGACCGCCAAAGCGGACGGACAAAAGACACAGATTAGCCGCTTGACAGATAAGGTTATGGAGCAGAGCGACACCATAGACCGATTACAGGAAAAAGTGGCAGATTTGGGGCGTTTGGAGCGTCATTTAGGCAGAGAACAGGTGCAGTCGATAGTGGAACAGTCAAAGGCATTAGAACAGGCAGAAAGGGCAAAGAAACGCCCGAAACGTGCCTTTGAAATGAGCCGATAGGAAAGGGGATTGATAGGATATGACGGATATGGAAAAGAAAGTAATGATACGATTATGTGCTAAAATCGTGGCAGAAACAGAGCTTTACGAAACGGATAAGGAAGTGCAAAATCTGATAGACTGGGTGTGCCTATCGGAGCAGATAAAGGAAAATAATAATACAATTCGTAATCTGACCGGGGAATATAAAAAGATAGAGCCGGATTGCCGAGAGGGAGTGTGGGCGCAGTTGGAACGTATGAAAGAACTCTGCAAAGAGCGAAATAGTCTGTATGAGAAGCAGAATGATTTGAAAGGACAGAAACAGCAGTTAGAGAGGGCATTGGAGCGATAAAGTTTGTCGGGGAATGGCAGTTACAGAAAGTCATTCCCCGGCGTTTGTTATGTCAAATTTATAGCCGACACCTAACACGGTTTTTATATAAGTCGGGTTCTTGCTGTCCGGCTCTATCTTTTTCCGCAGATTGCAAATCACGGTAGAAATGCTTGATTGGCAGCTATCGCTGTCCATGCTCCAAACAGCTTCAAAAATCTGTGACCGTGTGAGAACAATACCGGGATTGGTGGCAAGAAGTACAAGGGTGCGGTATTCAAGGCGGGTAAGGTTTATGTCCTCTCCGTTTTGAAGTACCCTGTGCTGGTTCTGTCTGATTTCCAGTCCCGGAAATGACAGGATTTCAGAAACAACAGGCTTTGTAAATACAACTTGTATTCTTTCGGATAATGCCGATAAAATGTTTTCAACTATTTTTTCTTCACTCTCCCGAAATGTCAATAACAATGCTTTTATTCTTCATCACGTCCTTTTGTTTGTTCTATCCCATATTTTTACCAATGAATATTGTCCCCACGTTATCCCCATTTAATATTTTATAAAGAGAAGCGGGATTTTTACCATTTGTGATTATCGTGTCAATCCCCTGTGACGTAGCCAGTTTTGCCGCCTGCAATTTTGTTTTCATACCGCCAGTTCCCCGGCGTGAGCCTGCACCGCCTGCCAGTGACAAGACCTTTTCATCAATGATGGATATACTGTCAATCAGCTTTGCGTCCGGGTGCAGGCGTGGGTCGCTGTCATAAAAGCCGTCAATATCTGAAAAGATTACAAGGCTTTTTGCCCTGCATAGTACCGAAACAACAGCCGATAGCGTGTCATTATCCCCGAAAAGTTTATCTTCCGACTGTATTTCCGTATAGCTTACGGAGTCATTTTCATTTACGATTGGAATAATACCCATTTCCAACAGTGTATTGAATGTGTTGATTAGGTTTTCCTTTTTTTCCTCGTTTTCCATATCCTCCGCATTTAACAAAATCTGCGCCACTGTTTTATCGTAGTCACTGAAAAACTTATCATACAGATACATGATACTGCATTGCCCCACAGCGGCGGCAGCTTGTTTTATCCGCATACTCGTAGGGCGTGGCTTTGTCTGTAATTTGTTTATGCCTACTGCGATTGCACCGGACGACACAAGGATAACTTCATATCCCATATTCTGAATATCAGACAATACACGGGCGATACAGTCAAAGGCTTTTAGGTTATTCTGCCCGATTTCATTTGTGAGAGTGGAAGTGCCTACTTTGACGACAATCCTGTTATAATAAAGTCCCATAATCACACCTCGATAACAGCCGGAATATGCTTTACATACTGTAAAAATGTGTCTGTGATGTATTCCGTCTTTATTTTCATATAGCTTGTGGTTATCCCGTCACTACACCCGTACCATTCGGAACTAACAACATCTTTGTCTAAAACAATCTGAACGGCATTTTGTTTATCCAGTATGGCACTGAAAACAGTTGCCGCCCCAATCTTAGTGCCTAACATGCTTTCCATAAGCTCCGCAGGGGCAAAAGAAACACGGGAAACGCCTAACGCATTGCTAAAATCTTTGGAACGAAACGGCTTGCTGCCTGTGGTAATGAAAAGATAAAAAGCTGTTTGTTGTCTGTTACAGAGAAACAGTGTTTTCACCATTTCCATATCCAGTTTTTTGTTAATTTGAATGCAGTCCTCCATAGTAATCGCTTCGTCCGTTTCCACACGTTCAAAAGGGATATTCAGTTTTTCAAGTATCTGATAGGTATTTTGCTGTAAAGGTGTCCGAAATTCTTTGGGTGCGGTCTTATAAATATCACTTACATAAAACATTGTACTTCATTCCTTTCTTTTGAAACTTTTTGTGAAGTCTTGAAAACTTCCAGTGGATAGATTATCATAAATAGAGAAATTACAAAAGCGAATATTTATCATATATAGCATGATAAAATCAGATGAAAGGAGGTATCGTTATGGATATGAATATTCAGAAATATTTAGCCTTTGTAAAAACAGTGGAATATGGGAGTTTTACAAAAGCCGCTGAAAAGCTGAATTATTCCCAATCAGGAATTAGTCGAATGATTAACGATTTGGAGAAAGAGTGGAAAGTGTCGCTCCTTGAACGCAACCGTTCCGGGGTTCGCTTAACGTCAGACGGACTGACATTGTTACCTTATGCAAAAAAAGTCTGTGAGGAATACCAAAAGCTGCAATCGCAAGTTGATGAAATAAATGGTCTGCAATCCGGGATTATCAGAATAGGGACGTTTTCAAGCGTGGCTACGCACTGGCTTCCCAATATCATAAAAAGGTTTCAGACGGATTATCCGAACATAGATTATGAACTGTTGTTGGGGGACTATACGGAGATTGAAAACTGGATATTAGAGGGGCGTGTTGACTGTGGTTTTTTGCGTCTGCCTGCACACCCGGATTTGGAAACGTGTTTTTTGGAACAGGACAAACTGCTTGTTGTATTGCCGGAAAACCATGCTTTTGCAGATTGTGATTGTTTTCCAGTGAAAGCACTTGCCGATTATCCCTTTATGCTGTTGGAAAAAGGCGCAAAGGCTGAAATATCGGAAATTTTTGAAAGGTGTAATGTCAGACCGAAAATACATTTTACAACATGGGACGATTACGCCATTATGTCTATGGTGGAGAGTGGTTTAGGTATAAGCATACTGCCGCAGCTTATTTTACAACGTGTGCCGTATAAAATTATAACAAAGGAATTAGACGTTCCAGTTTTTCGTAATATTGGGCTTGCTTTACGGAGTAAGAAAAACAGTTCTTTGGCTGTTAAGAGGTTCTTGGAATATATTAAATATAGGCAGACTATGACTTCATTTGACAGTTTGGACTGATAGCAAAAATATATATTGCCTTAGTGATATGTTTTATAAACATGGTGCTAGCACCATGTAATAAAGGTGGTTAAGGAGAAAACAGTATTTACGGTGTAAGATTTCAAAAATAGGTTGCTAAATTGTCGAGATTTGCTATAATAAATGCGTGGCAACATTTTGGCAACAGAAAATCAGCAAGCCATAATAAATGATGTAATTGATGTAAATACAGGCGTGTATTTGTATAAAACTTAAACAAATACAGTTAAGAACAACAAAGAACACGCCGAGTTCGAATAAACAAAAATGCTTAGTAAATCCAGCGTTTATGCGGATTTGCGGGCTTTTGAAAAGTCTTTTGATAACAAATTGATAACAGTTACGCAAGTGCGATTATTCTTACGGATAAGTGGTTTGCAGGTGAGAGAATGATTTTAAGGCGGTTTGTGTGACTGGCGTTCAGAGCCATTCTCTGGATAAATCCATATTATTTATAACGCCCTTAGCTGTGGGTAGGAAACTCATGGCTAAGGGCGTTTTTTGCGTTCTTGTTAATCGGTTTTTAGCTTGTCCTTGAATGTTTCGACTAAAGCATCGCTTAATTCCTTAGAGGGGATATTCGCCCAATGCTGCGTGGTATCAAACTTCGGGTAATTGTACCGCCACTGGTCGTAATCTTCCCTGCTGATTTCTTCAGCGGAGAGCTTTGCAGCCTGTTCCTGCCAAGCAGTAAGCATTTGCAGCAGTTCTTCAGCGGCTTTGCCCTTGTCCCTGTCGACCTTTAGGCAGATTTCCCCGTCTGCTTCACTGACGGTTAGACCATAAATATCTTCAAGGGCAAATAAGGTGTGTATAAGTCCGATTTGACTGTCAATATCGGGGATGTCAAGAGCCTGCGGCGCAACGTCAAGAGCCTGTGCCAGTGCGGCGGTAAGCTCCGCTTTGGGTTTGCGTGAGCCTGTTTCATATTGAGCCAGACGCACGTCTGCGCTCCGTTCGGGAAAACCGACAAGCATACCAAGATATTTCTGTGTCATGCCCCGCATGATGCGGAAAAAATGTATTCTTTCGCCTATTGCCATAGTGTTTCACTCCTTATTGATATGTTTATATGGAGTATAGCATATATGTTTAGATAAAGTCAATAGAAATGAAACAAAAAAGTTTAATATTTTCTTGCAAACCTATTGACAATAGCAGAAATGCTTAGTATAATCAAAAAAGGAATTAAGCAAAAACGCTTAGAAAGGAAAGGAGAGATTGTATGGACAACAAATTTATCCGTGCAGAAGAGGTGGCGCAGGAGCTTTCCGTGTCAAAGCCTTATGCCTACAAGCTCATTAAGAAATTAAATGACGAGCTGAAAGAGCAGGGGTTTATCACGATTGCAGGGCGTGTCAACCGCCAGTATTTTGAGGAAAGGCTCTACGGAGCGGGAGAAAAACAGGGAAAGGAGATGGGGTAAATGCCAGTATTTAAGAATGAGGGCAATGGCACATGGTATGTGATGGTAAGGTATGTGAACTGGAAAGGGGAGCGGAAACAGAAGTGCAAGCGTGGATTTGCCACGAAACGTGAAGCGCAGGAATGGGAGCGGAAGTTCCAACTGCAAAATTACGCTGACCTTGACATGGATTTTGAATCCTTTGCGGAGCTTTATACAAATGACGTAAAGAACCGACTGAAGGAGAACACTTGGCTGACAAAGGAGCATATCATCCGCACAAAGATTCTCCCTTATTTCGGGAAGATGAAAATTAGCGAGATTGGGACAAAGGAAATCATTGCGTGGCAGAACGAGCTGCTTGCCTACCGTGATGAAAAGAGGAATCCGTATTCGCAGACGTATCTGAAAACAGTCCACAACCAGCTTTCTGCAATCTTCAACCATGCGGTGCGGTATTATGACCTCCGCTCCAACCCTGCGGCAAAGGCAGGAAACATGGGGAGTGAAGAACACAAGGAAATGCTGTTCTGGACAAAAGAGGAATATAGGAAGTTTGCGGATGAAATGATGGATAAGCCTGTTTCCTTTTATGCCTTTGAAATGTTGTATTGGTGCGGAATCCGTGAGGGAGAATTACTGGCACTAACCGCCGCAGATTTCAACTTTGACAAGGAAACGGTTACGATTAACAAATCCTATCAGCGTCTGCATGGCGAGGATGTGATTACCTCCCCGAAAACAAAAAAGAGCAACCGCACAATCAAGATGCCGAAGTTTCTCTGTGAGGAAATGCAGGAATATATCAGTATGCTGTATGGATTAAAGAAGAAAGACCGTATTTTCACGGTTACAAAGAGTTACCTCCACCACGAGATGGACAGAGGGGCAAAGGCGGCGGGCGTGAAACGCATACGGATTCATGATTTACGCCATAGCCATGTTTAACTTTCATAGGGATATTTTTAGAAGCGGGCTTGAAACCCTTATGTAATGGGAGTTTCCGGCAGTAGCCTATGCTCCCTTTTTAGATTTGTCAGTATCAGTTGCAGCTTCTAAAGCTGCTTTTTCTTTTTCAGCACGTTCTTTCTCAGCTTTGCGTCGGTTGTAGGTTCGATTCCACGCACGCTTGCGACGTTTCCGTTCTTCTTCGGCTAATTCTTCCGGTGTCAGTTCAGGCATTGGAACATCCAGCTTGCCTACATATTTGAGATAAATGTCGATTTCCTGTGTGCGTTCCCCTGTTGACTTGTCAGCTTCGTGAACTTCAATTCTGTCTATAAATTCGTGAATCATTGGTGTGGTCAGTTCAGAAAAATCTGTGTACTTATGAACCAGTGCGATGAATTTATCGACATTGGAAGCTTCTTCCTTTGCTGTGGCTAACTGCTCTCGGGCAGAAGTAAGGAATTCTTCTAATTCCGACTGCTCCTTTTCGTAATCAGCAGACAGCAATTCAAAACGCTTATCCGACAGCTTCCCGGATACATTATCTTCATAAATGCGTTTTATCAGATGATCGAGTTCAGTAACCCTCTTTTCAGATTTTGTAATCTTTTTGGTGAGAGCCTTTGTATCTGATTCCTGCTTCAGAACATTGGATTTTCTAACCTTTTCCAGAAATTCTTCCTCATGTTCTTTGACATAGCTTGCCGTATATTGCAGTGTTGTCAAAATCAGGTCTCTGACCACATCTGTTCTTACGTGGTGCTGGGAGCATTTGTTTTCAAAATGTCCCTTTGCCTTGCTGTAAGTAGAGCAGGTGTAATTATTCTGGGCATTGGTATATTTACCAGTCGGATTCCCATCCTTATCCTTTTTTTCATAGCCTTTCGTGCGGTGGTTGAACATTTTGGCACCACAGTCTGCGCAAAACATGAGTCCGGTTAACGGATTTGCTTCGCCCTGTGCTATTGGGCGGTGCTTGGTCTCTCTGATTTTCTGAACCATATACCAGGTGTCTTCATCAACAATAGCTTCCTGTGTATCTCTGAATATCAGCCAGTCCTTCGGATTAGTATATTGGGAATGCTTGTCTTTATAGGATTCCTTGAACGTCCTAAAATTTACAGTGTGCCCCATATATTCCGGTTTTGATACAAGGTCTGTGATGGTGGTAGCAGTCCATGAATAAGGTCTTGTCATATCACATTTACCTCTGCAAGTGCCGAGCCCTTGTTTTGCAAGATAGAAGGATGGACGTTCAACTTTTTCGTTTGTGAGTATTCTGGCAACCTGCATCGGTCCATTACCTTCAATAATCAACTGGAAAATACGTCTTACCACAGCAGCGGCTTCTTCATCAATAAGCCAGTGGTTGTTATCTTCCGGGTCTTTTTTGTATCCGTAGATGGCATTGGAAGTCAGATGCTTGCCCTCCAT
This sequence comes from uncultured Blautia sp., assembly GCA_900551075.1. Lineage (GTDB taxonomy): Bacteria > Bacillota > Clostridia > Lachnospirales > Lachnospiraceae > Blautia_A. The sequence continues at coordinate 79,548 of URVB01000009.1, forward strand.
ACCTTTGTTGCGCAGGACAGACTTGATTTTCCTGCTGGTATCACGCACATACCATTCATTCATAATGTTTAAGAATGGTGCAAATTCATTGGATTCAGAATGTGTGCTGTCAACACCATTGGAAATAGCAATAAAGCGGACACCCTTTTCACGGAATAGAACCTCCGTATAAAAGCCTACTTCCAGATAATTTCTGCCGATTCGGCTCATATCTTTGACGATAACACATCCAATATTTCCTTCTTCAATGTCAGCAGTCAATCGCTTCCAATCCGGTCTGTCAAAGTTTGTACCGCTATACCCATCATCGGTATAGTGAGCAAGGTTCGTAAACCCCTGTTCTTTGGCATACTTTTCAAGCATTTTCTTCTGGTTTACAATGCTGTTACTGTCTCCATTCAGTTCGTCATCTCGTGACAGTCTCTCATAAAGTGCTGTTATTCTATTGTTGTCCGGTCTCTTCATAAAATCTCCTTTCCGAGGTATCCATACCTCTGTGACCGGGCATCTATGGATGAATTTATTCTATCATAGATACAGGGTCACTGCTATATAATCTTGTGATTGGGGAACAGATTTTCTAAAAATGACCATAAAAATGACAGGGTATGTAACCCTGTCATAAAGTCAGAAATTGTTCCTTCACTTATAGGAGAAATTTGAGGGGATAAGCGGAACTGTTTTTTTAATAATAGAATGTTAAATGTTTACGACAAACTGGGATTTTGCTTTGCATAATTTTCATTTAACTATTTTTGTGGGATTCGCTTCCGTTACAAATATCATGCTATCGTAAAGTACCGCAGGAGGTTGAAACATTCGATAACTGGGAGGAAGAAGTCGCATAATGATTGAGTAGCTTTCTCCAAGTGTTCCCATATAGGTATATTCAGCAGCTTGCCTACCCAGTTCGGAATTTTCCGGGACTTTAGCAAAATCCAACCAACAAATATCAAATCCCGCCAGTTTTGCCGCCTTTGCTAACGGGTCATGGGAATAAAACACCTGAGTTGTACGCTTTTCAGGAGAACGGGTCGGCATATTGCAACGAGTTTTATAAAAATCGGTACCAATAACATAGTAACCATTTGCTGAGTCACTGGAGAGAAGTTTACCCATCGAATCAAAACTACCCCATTTTGCGACATGGCTGTTGTGACCTGTCACAAAGATTTTTTCATGCCCGTTTTGCCGCTCCTGCTGTAAAATCCAAAGTACATTTTCTGCCATAAATTGATCTCTTAACATACCACCATCAGAATTTGTCAGCGTTTGAAACTCAGAATGCTGCATTAAAACATCTATATAGTGAATCGCTTTTTCCGAAGCACTCTTGCTTTCTAATTCTTCCTTCACTTGTGTAAGGATTTCAGTTCTGGTAAATGAATCATATTCACTGTTCCAGTTTTCACCTTCCACAAGTTTCTGCAAGTTTGTTGTGTCCACTTCCTGTTCTTTGCAGGCTTCTTCTAAGAACTTCATGCTGTAAGAAATCCTCTGCATATCAAAACCGTAAAAGCGAAGGTCTTCTCCTTCCGATGCGCTTTCATTGTATTGGCGCATATAGGAAATGAGTTCTGCCATCTCTTCCGTTCGATAAATGGCAAATCCAATCGCTGCGGCTGCTTCTTGTGCTGTGCCCTCACCGCCGTGTATATATCGATTTACCTGTTCACAACCGCCGTAGTCACCTTCAAGGGCAAATGCCCTAACACCATTGTTTTCTACCATCTGCTTAAACACTTTCAACTTCAACTGCTGAAATTCTGCATTTCCGTGAGTGGCTTCTCCTAATGCAATTATTTTTGCACTTTCAGGCACAGTAATATTTTCCACCGGTTCAGCATAAGCCAAAAACTCTTCCGGATTCACGCTTTCTCCTGTGCCGAAACCTCCAAAACGCATAAATACAAGTGCTGCTAAAGCCATTGCACCTAATAATCCAAAAACGATATATCTTATCTTAAACCTTCTTGTCTTTTTCTTCATATCTGATAACCCTTTACTTTGAATCATTTGTCTTACGTCCGCTTTTCATGCTTATTGTACTTCACGCAATAGCTCTTCTACCGTTGTATTGAACAATTTTGCAAGTGTAATCAAATTGGAAGTGCTTGGGTCGGATGCTCCGGTTTCCCATTTAGAGACAGCCTGCCTGCTTACACCGATAGACTCTGCAACAAACTCCTGCGTCATCTTACATTCTTCACGATGCTGCTTCAAAACCTCACCAAGAGATTTCTTGATAATGGACTTTTCTTTTCTAACATCACCAGATTTGATGTATCTAATCAATGCTTTTATGAGGAAGATTCCCACAGTGATAAATGTCGCTATCACCGCCAATCCGATTAGAAGTACAACACCAAATACAAGGACTCCTAAAAAATCATATTTCATTTAATCACCTCTTTTCGTGACTTCATGATAGCAGAATATCATGGTTGCTACCACCAACTATCACGATATTTCTTTGGTTGCGATTGGTTGCGGAAGTAAAAAAGCACCTTTTGATAAGAAAAAGACATATAAATACACCAGTAGTCTAAACAACAAATTCTAATTTTCTTTATTGTAGCACTGTTTAAAAAGTGATACAACATACAAGAAGGACAGGGCTCAATAAATGTCCTGTCCATATCGTTACGCTATGAATGTATCAGTTGTCAGGGCTTAAGCCTATCCGCAAATACAGTTCATAATCACGCTTATCATCATTTCTTTTTCATCTGGTTTTGATTCTGCAATCATAATCGTCAGTGCCACAAGTGTATGATCGTCAATCAGCTTGTTTCCATCAGCAAACAGGATGCCATTTTTATCAAGGAAATACAGAAACATTGTTGCTGCGATTCGTTTGTTGCCATCGGAAAAGCTGTGATTCTTTGTTATAAAATACAAAAGATTTGCAGCCTTTTCTTCCAGTGTCTGGTAAATATCCTGACCCGCAAAGCTCTGGTAGATATTGCCGATGCTGCCCTTAAAGGAATCATCCTTTTCATTTCCAAATAAATCGGAATCAGACGAAAATTTCATACTATCAATGACTTGTCTGCATTCTTCGTATGATAATATATAGACTGCCTTGTTTCCGTCCGGTCGTTTCATTGTCTGGTGGTCATAATCATCCAGTAAGTCCAAGGCAAGACTGTATTTTTCGATTACCGAAAGTACCTGTTTAGCATCCAGACTGTTTTCTGTCCGCTTCATAATCCGTATCACCTCACCGAGTTGGTTCATACGGTTAGCATTCACAGCATATCCCTGAATTATGTATTGCTTCAGGATGGAGTTTGCCCATTTTCGAAACTGGACACCCCGTGTGGATTTTACACGATAACCAACGGAGATAATCATATCAAGATTATAGTGTTCGATATTTCTTTCTACCTCACGTCCACCTTCCATTTGAACTGTCGCAAAATTTGCGACAGTTGAGTTATCAAGCTCTTCTTTTAGGGCATTGTTAATATGTTTACCAATGGTTTTTACATCACGGTCAAAAAGCTCTGCCATTTGATTTCGTGTAAGCCATACTGTTTCCTGCTCCCACGAAACAGGTACATTCAGTTCTAATGTCCCATCTTTAAATGTAATCAACTCATTTTTCATTTGGTCATCTCCATTTCGTTTATAGCTTGTCAAATAAGAATCTGTTTATTCCTCATCCTTTTTCGCCCGACACTTATATACATTATGCTGATTTTTACATTGCGGAGAACAGAACTGCACATTGGAGCGGCTGGCTACAAATATCTTTCCACAGTGCTTGCACAGTTTCAGCGTAGAGTTTTCATCCGTTATCATAAAGGAAAACATCATCTGAATGGCGAGCATCAGGGAATGAAAATCCCAGACAATGGTGGGCTTATCCAAAAGTTCTATGTGGTAGGTCGGTGCAATGCCGCCAAAACATTCCATTCCTTTTCGGTACACATTCCGTTCGGCTTCCTCCAACGCATCATAATCCTGATAATACAGAAAGCTGGTAACAAAGGTAAAAGCCCAGTCAGAGAATACCGTGGTAATCCATTCATAGCTTTCAGCATATTCCTTTTGAAAGCTCATAAGCACTGCTTGTGGCTTATCTTGTAAAGTCATAATTACCGCAAACATTTCCCGGCTATCTGTATTCCACGTAGATTCCCGACCTTTTTTTACAAAAGAGATTTTATCAAAAGGAAAGAAGTAGGCGAGGTAATCTTCCGTAGAAAGCGTTTCTTGTTTGATGAAATGATTTTTTGGAAGATACACCGCATCATAGGTGATAAATTCCGGTGTGGTTGGAAGTGCGGTCATCAGTCCCAGAAGACCAAAACGTTGTGCAAAACACTGAATCCTTTGTTTCAATTCTTCCATAGAAGCTTTTTTCTGCATAACATCAAGACCAATTCCAAGAGCGGTCAGTACCAACTCCTCATACTCCTTGATGGGATTGTAAAGTGACATCACGGCATCTTTTGCCGGAGTAAGGTACAAAACGCCGTCAGTCGATTCTTTCCATTCATATTTATCATAACGTACCCAGTGAGCACTGGTGTGTTTAAAAATGTTATCCATATTTCTGATACCTCTGTTTCGTCATAAATGTCTATTTTTATTGTGAGTAATTGCTATAAACAAAATTCGATTACATGGCAATCATATCATCTATCCATCCGTACTGCAATGTCTTTCTAAAAAGTTTCGTTCTTTCAGAGTTGTTGACAGTCCGTTATCACATTTATACTGCAAAACCGGAATCAGTTTTTTATGAATCTTCCTTAAAATGGTTGCTCTCACCTTGCGGATATTCCGGTCAGACTGCTCATACATTTTCGCAAGACAGCATGTACTGTAATCCCTGATATATAAAAAATAGAAAAGTGCTTTGTGCTTTTCACTCAATTCATTTAGTATCTGTGAAATGCTGCTGTCGCATACAAGCTCCTGTAGTTCATAAGGACAGTCAAATATTACATCTAAAAATTCACCCTTCATCATTTGCTGCCAGTACACGCTTTGGATGGGTGCCGGAATAACAATCTCGTCCGGAGACATATTGTACTCAAACGGAACTTCTGCATCATCTCTGCAGACCTCGTGATAACGCTCACGCCTTTCACGGTTTTTGTCCTCTTTATCCCATGCGTCAATGACATCTTCAAAATCTCCCTGTGTTCTGGCAGCAGCTTCCATTCTTGCAATGGCAGCTTTTCGCAGGTCTCTTTTTAATATCAGCCGTTCGGCAACCTCAGGTTCTGCCTGTTCCAGTAAATCCTCTTCCGGGATGACAGCATCTTCTTTAGTTTCCTCTTCCAGTGAAATCGTCCATTTATAATGTTCTTCTTTTTCTATCGTATCATCTGATTCCAAATTATCCGAATCATCAAAATAAAAATCTTCTCTGCTCTCCATATAAAAATCCTTTTTCAAAAAATCTTTTCAAAACAGTTCCGTTTTGCATCGGAATTTTCTCCTTTAGGTGAAGAGGTAATTGTTTTAATCGAAACAGATTACTCGAATTCAAGAAAGGAGAAAACAAAAATGAAAAAAGGAATGATTCACATTTCCATTCGTGCCCCAACTGCTATGTATTCATTATAGCAAACAAGTGTTCGATTATCAATTATTTATTGAAGGAATGGAGGGTTTTTATGGAGAAGAAACAGAAGGGACAAAAGTGTACCAGTACTTTTACAAAAAGAATTGGAAACACCACCTATCGTGTCAATGTGCATTTCGCAGAAGACGCAACGGATACCGTAGAGGATAAGCTGCTACACCTGATGGGTACGGTGGCACTTACAGACGAAATTTCATCAGCTACTGATGAAGCAGAAGCAGTTTAAAAGGAGGAACAATCTTATGGCTAGAACACAGAGAAGTATTGCGGAACGCATTTCTGAAAAGGAAATACAGTATGAGCAGGTAATGGAAAAGGCGAAACAGTATCAGGCGCAGATGAAGCGGCTCAAACAGCAGCAAAAAGCAGAGGAACGCAAGAAACGTACCCATCTGCTGTGCCAGATTGGAGGAACCGTGGAAAAGGTACTGGAACGACCGCTGGTGGAGGAAGATGTGATGCGTCTTTTGAATTTCCTAAATCAGCAGGAACGAAATGGAAAATACTTTACCAGAGCAATGGAAAAGTGCCCGGATACGGGCAGTGAAACAGAAGGAACTGAGAATGAATAACGCAGTATCTTCTTTTTATATGTTGGGAGTTGCAGAGGCAGAAAGGCTTTTGCAATTCCCTTTTCTCGTTAGAGAGAAGGGCGCACTTATAGACAGGCAGAGCCTGTCTTGTATAAGTTTGCCACAGGTGGCAACCGGTCTGCGCTTTGCTTGCCGGGCTCGTTCCGTCGGCGGGGCTTTCAGCCAGACCAAGTTGTGTACTTGGATGACAGCAACTTGTGCAGTTGCATCGCACTCTTCGCAGAGAGCGGTCTTGCAGACGGCTATGTGCCGGATACGGCAAAATGGTAAAGCAAAACCCACCTATGCGGTTTTTCAATATCATACGGGGAGGTGGTACGATGGCGATTTTTCATCTTTCCATTAAGATAGTCAGCCGTAGTTCTGGAAAAGGTGCAGTTGCTGCAGCTGCTTACCGGGCAGGTGTCAAATTGGAAGAAAAGGAAACCGGATATATGCACGATTACACAAGGAAAAGCGGTGTAATCTATTCGGAGATTTTTCTCCCAGCCAATGCACCACAGGAATATCAGAACCGGGACATTCTCTGGAACGAAGTGCAGAAAGTGGAAAAGAAATCGGATGCCCAGCTTGCAAGGGAAATTGAAGTGGCACTTCCGGTTGAGCTTTCAAGAGAAGAACAGATTACACTTTTGCAGAATTATATTGCAGAAAATTTCACTTCCGCTGGAATGTGTGCGGATATGGCAATTCACGAAAAGCATGTGGATGGGAAAACAGTTTTGCACCAAAATCCACACGCCCATATCCTGTTGACCACCAGAGGATTCAAGGAAGACGGAAGCTGGGCTCCAAAGGAAAAGAAAACTTATGCGCTGGATGAAAACGGAGAACGGATTCCGCTGATGGATGAGAATACCGGTTTACAGAAACTCGGAAAGCGGAATGAGAAGTTATGGAAACGTGTTACGGTTCTGTCCAATGATTGGAATAGTCAGTCCAATGCTGAAAAGTGGCGCAGTTCCTGGGCGGATATGTGCAACCAGTATCTTGCACCAGAGAATCAGATAGACCACAGGAGCTTTAAACGACAGGGCATTGAACGGATTCCCACGATTCACGAGGGATACGCAGCCAGACAGATGGAGCGGAGGGGGCTTGCTTCGGAACGGATGGAACTTAACCGTGAAATAAAGCGGCTGAACCAAATCATTTCCAAATTGAAAAATACTGTTTTGGGAATAGGAAAAAGGCTGATGGAACTAAAGGACAATTTAATGAAAGTGAGGATGCACTATGGAGAAAGAAATATTGCAAAACGAACTTCCAATACTGGAAGAGATGCTCGCACTTATGACAGAGCAGCAGGAACTGATACTGGAGATTACAGCGGAACTGCAGGCGGCAAATCAGGACTTGGCACAGGCAGAGAAAGTAATCAGGGAAAAGGACAGACAGATCAATTCGTTGCAGTCATTGGTGCAGCAATTGAACGACGAAAACGAACAATTGATGAAGCTTTAGAGAGGAGAAAAGAGATTTATGAACGATTTGAGAGATTACAGAGACTCAGAACTGCTGGCAATGCTGGAGCAGATGGAGCAAATGCAGGCGGAACTGACGGAAAAGACCCAGACCATACAAGCATTAGAGAGCGAACTACAGCAGCTTCCGACCTTATCCGAATGGCAGAACGTGCAGGTGCTGATGCAAGAGCAAACGACGCAGCTTCAGGAGCAGTCATTAAAGATTCGCAGACAGGCAGAGCATATCGTGAAGCAGAACGAGAGCGACAGGATTCTGAAAGACAACGAAAGATTAAGGCTCGAAAACGAGGAATTGACCGATAAGGCAAATGTCGCTTTGCATAAGCAGAAACAGGCAGAACAGGATGCAGCTTATGCAAGAAGCCATATGAAGATTAAAGAAGTAGAGGTTGAGAGAAAAGTGCTGTATGAAAAGTGCAAAAACTGTAAGCAGTCATTGCTTGATAAGAAGATTACAAACTACCGTAAACGAAAAGAGTATTTGGAAAATTATCTGTTCCTTTTTATGATGCTTTGCACAACAACTATGATACTGACTGCGTTTCAGCAGGAGGCATTTTGGAAAGATACCGTGGATTTTTTTACCACTTTCTTGAATGGCTGTGGAGAAATGGTGGAAATGATAATTGATACAGAATGTGGACTTGCACAAATGCTCGCTGATATGATTAGTCAGCCGATATGGAGTAATGTAGTATACTGGATTGCATTGATACTGTTCCTCATCTCAACTGGAATCCTGCTCTTTTTTATCTGTCATATGGCGTGTGATAAGTATAGAAAAAAGATACGGTCGGGAATCAATATGTGGACTGTATCCATTGCAATTCTGTTGTTGATGGTGGTTGTATATCTTGGAGATTATATCCGAATGATTTTACCGATTAACCTATTTCTGCTATGGTTGATAGGTGTTGGGGTATTGCTTGCGGCAGGAATATATGTGGCTGAATGTAGTAAATATCGCTATTAAGGAAGTACAGCCCGTCACGTTAATGTGATGGGCTGTATATTTCAGATTTGAAATTCTGTTTCACCTATAGAATGAGGAGATACATTTAGGCAAATATTTAGATTACTTGTCTGTTTGTGTAAAAAGACTCTATTGCCCGTGCAAAGAAATCAGAAGCCCCTTCACCGTATTTTTCGTCTATCATTGGTCTGATTTTTTCATTGCGGTAATATTGCGCCTGTGCCATCATAAAGCCTTTTTCTTCTTTTATCTGGGAAAACTGTTTCATAACAAAGCCATATTCTCCAACAAGCTCTTTTACTTCAAAAGAATCTATGTCACAATTCTGTTTTGCAATCAGTTTTTGCAAAATCGCTTCTATCCGTTTGTTATAGCTTTCTGCAACTTCTTTGCTGACGGGAGTTCGGGCAACAGACAGAAACTTGTCCTTTCCACCATACCATTCAACTACCTTTGCATAGCCTTTCTGCATTTCTTCCGAAGATACGACTTCCATATAATGCTTTTTCCATTGTTCAATGCTACCAAATTCTTTAATTGCAATGTTTCTCATATTCTCCGGCATATGCTCAAGCATGGTTTGGAACATTTCTTCTACTTCTGTTTTGGTAAAAATTGTAAAATCCATTTTGTTCTCTCCTTTCAGAATGTCATCAATGCTGGCAATCAGACGTTCCATTCGTTCTTTCTTTGTTACCAACATTTTTCGCTGTACTTGTAAAATCTGATTTCTATCAAGAGCCGGATTGTCCAAAACAGCTTTGATTTCTTTCAAGGAGATATCAAACTCACGGAAAAATAAAATCTGTTGTAATGTTTCCAGTGCCTTATCGTCATAAAGCCGGTATCCCGCATCACTTTTTTCTGTTGGTTTTAACAACCCGATTTCATCATAATAGTGAAGCGTGCGAACGCTGATACCTGTTAAATCTGATGTTTCTTTTACAGTTCTCATAGCTACTGACCTCCTGTTCTTGATAAGATAACTTTAAGCTATGACGCTCCGAGAGGGTCAATAGGTATTTTGAATTTTAGTATAACATTTTTCTGCTCTAAAGGAAAAAGGTTGTTTGATATTCAATTATAATAATTCAAGACTGTCCTCTGCATCTACCCACATCTGTAAATTTCCATCCAATGCCAATGTCGCATATTCCAGTGGTTCATCTATTGCCAGTGCATTTAAGGCGCATTGTGAACCGGGAGTTGTCCGTAAGCCATCTTCTGCAACATTGCAGTCAATTCTTAAAGTATATCCATTGAATGTTGTTACATCAATACTGTTATGATACATATTGTATTCTGCATAAATCAATCTCATTTTCATCTGTCCTTTCTGTTGAGAATTATCTAATACATCATTTTATCCATAGATACCCGAATTTTGTATAGTTCTTATATTATCCCTTAGAAAGTCAAACTCATATCAGTTTGTTAATTGATATGGGATTCTCGGCAGTAGCGATTGCTGACCGTGTGGGGCATGAGAGCATAGAAATCACTTATAGGTATGCACACCTGTTTCCGTCAAAGCAGGCAGAGATGGCAGACAGGCTAGACGATTTAGGAAAGGGGGACATTTGATATGTCAGCTAAGAACTTGGATAACTGTAACCGTTGGAGGAACAAGACCGTTGCCTTTCGGGTGTCGCCAGAAGAAGATAAGCAGATTGAAACAGCGGTACGGCTTTCTGGGCTTACCAAACAGGATTATATTACAAGGCGGCTTTTGTGCCAAGACGTAGTTGTGCAGGGCAATCCGAGGGTGTATAAGGCATTACGCAATGAGCTTGCCGCTGTTCTTACGGAATTACAGAGGATTGAAGCGGGCGGCAGCGTTGACAATGAGTTATTAGATACTATCGAATTGATTGCCGTTATCCTCGGCGGTCTGAAAGGAGAAGATGAGAATGGCGAATAAAAAAGAATCGACTGCCCCGAATGTATCTGTTGGAGCAGATACGGAGCAGCCGTCTAATGTAAACAATAACAGTATATCCAATAACCCGCCGAAAAACAATAGCAAACTTCTTGAAACGGTATCTATGGCAGAACTTTACGACACGGTATATCCAAGCAAGCCGCCGCTGATTGACGGTCTGCTTTACACTGGCACTTACCTTTTCGCAGGTGCGCCGAAGCTCGGCAAGAGCTTTCTGATGGCGCAGATTGCTTACCATATCAGCAGGGGGATTTCTTTATGGGATTACCCTGCCCGAAAAGCGGCGGTGCTGTACCTTGCCCTTGAAGATGATTACCGCCGCCTGCAGGAAAGGCTGTACCGTATGTTCGGCACGGATGGGGCAGACAATTTATTCTTCTCTGTCTCGGCGGGTAATCTCGGAAATGGGCTGGATGGACAGTTGCAGGAATTTATGAAAAAGCATACTGATACAAGGCTGATTATCATTGACACGCTGCAAAAAGTAAGGGAAGTAGGCGGCGACAATTACAGTTATGCAAATGATTATGAGATTATTACAAAGCTCAAACAGTTTGCGGACAGCTACGGTATCTGTATCCTGCTTGTCCACCATACCAGAAAGCAAAGTTCTGACGATAAGTTTGATATGATTTCGGGGACTACTGGCTTGCTTGGGGCGGCTGATGGGGCGTTTCTCTTGCAGAAAGAGAAACGGACAGGCAATGCCGCCACGCTTGAAATATCGGGTAGAGACCAGCAAGACCAGAAGCTGTACCTTGTCCGCAATACGGAAACGCTGGTATGGGACTTGAAAAGAGCGGATACGGAACTCTGGAAAGAGCCGCCAGAGCCGTTGTTTGAAAGGATTGCAGAGATTTTTTCTTCGGACAGTAAAGCATGGGAAGGCACTCCGACAGAGCTGTGCGGGTATCTTGGTGTTGATATGCAGCCAAACGCCCTTACAAGAAAATTGAATGTCAATGCGGGGCGGCTGTTGAATGAGTATGGCATCCGTTATGAGAATAACCGTAACCGCAACGGACGTAAAGTAAAATTCAGTCTGTTTAAGCAGGCGTGACGATATGTGACGGTGTGACGATATTTTTAGGAGAGGGTGCGGTGTCAAAAATATCGTCACTATCGTCACACACCGTCACAGATAAAGTTTTTGCGGGGTGCAGGGGGCTTTTTCCAAAAAGCTGCCCTTGCCCCTCGGAGAGCGCAAAACCTGCTTGCAGGTTGCATTTTTGTTGGTATAGCCGACAAAAGTGCTTTTGCGTTACTTTCGGGAAAGTAACAAAGCCTACCAGCCGAAAAGAAAGGGCGTGATTTTATAAGACGGACAATTAGCGCAATGGTGGGGAAAGGCTCGGTCAACCATAACAGCCGAAAATTTAAGGCTGAAAATGTGGATGGGGAGCGTTCGCACCTTAATATGGATTATTGCAATGAGAGCATAAAGAAAGTGTATCATAAATTATTTGATGAAGCATTGCAGAGATATAATGAGAAACAGACGAGGGCAGACCGCCGTATAGCGGATTATTATGAGAAGATACGGAACTCAAAGCAGGAAAAACCGTTCCATGAGCTGATTTTGCAGATTGGCGATAAGGAGAACATGGGTGCAGGGAGTGAGAATGGCAACCTTGCCAGACAGGTTTTAGACGAATATTATCAGCAGTTTCAAAAAAGAAATCCTAACCTTTATGTGTTTTCTGCTCATCTGCATATGGATGAAGCAACGCCGCATCTGCACATTGATTTTGTTCCATTTACGACAGGCAGCAAACGTGGACTTGATACGAGGGTGTCTTTGAAACAGGCGTTAGCGGTGCAGGGATTCAAAGGCGGCAGTCGTGGAGATACAGAGTGGAGCCAGTGGGTACAGTCCGAAAAGGAACAGCTTGCCGCTGTCATGGAGCGGAACGGTATTGAGTGGGAGCATAAGGGTACGCATTAAAAACATTTATCTGTCCTTGATTATAAAAAGCAGGAGCGGGAAAAAGAGGTTGTTCAGCTTGCGGAACAGATTGCTGAAAAGAAAGAGGAATTTCAAGTGTTATCCAATAGGGTACAGAATTACGACAAAGGAATGAAGAACTTAAAAACACTTGAGCAGGTGCTTGACACTTCCCCAGAATACCAGTTGCCAGAGCCGAAGGGGTTAATGTCGGCAAAATCTTATAAAAATAAGGTGGCAGAGCCTTTGATACAAAGGCTGAAATCGCTTGTTAAAACAGCTCTTATCAGATGTTTTGAAGCGTATGACAGCTATTGCCAGTTGAATATTACGAACAGTAATTTACACCGTGAAAATGACAGATTAACGAAAACTAATGAGAAATTGGCAGGAGAGAATGAAAATCTCCGTGCGGAAAACAGAAACTATAAGCTGTTAAAAAAATCACTTGGCAGTAAGCAGATGGACAGTCTTTTAGAGCAGGCAAAAGCAGTACAGCAGTCCAAACAGTGTGGGAAACACTTTAGAAATAACAAAGAGGAAAGGTAGGAAACATTATGGAAAATAGAATATTTGACGAGAAAAATGGTCTTTGGTATGCAAAGCAAGGCGACTATTGCCTTCCAGAGCTTGCGTTACTTCCTGAAGAGGAAAAGCCGATTGGCATCTGGGGGCAAAGGCATTTGCAGTATCTAAAAGAGCATAAGCAGTTTGTTTATATTAATTTGCTGACAAGCGGCAGGCTGAACGAATACCTTGCAAGCGTGGATGAACAGGCAGAGGATATGTTTTCTCGGCTGGTAAAGGAATATGCTGACAGACAGGGAGTAATGGAACAGCTAAAGGAAGAAAATCAGCTTGAGTGGATTCAAAAAATGAATAATATTCGGGCGTGTGTAAGGGAAGTTGTGGAATGTGAGATAATTTATTTATAAGCGGTGTACGGCACTTCAGCAGTATGCAGGAGTGCCAACTAAGCCTAAATAAAAGTAGTTAGGGGAATTGAAAAAGTTGATACTTTTGTGTATAATTTAGAAAGAGAATTAGAATGAATGATAGCTTATCGGAGGAAAGACATGAAATATGTAGAAGCGACTTCTGACATGGTAAATGAAATTTACAAAGTTTTACATGCAGCTATTAAAACAGTATATCCTAAATATTACCCAAAAGAAGTAGTGGATTTCTTTTGTAAACACCATAGTAAAGAACACATCTTAGAAGGAATAGCGTCTGGAAATATGGGAGTGTTGGTGTATAACGATGTGATTGTCGGAACAGGCTGTTTTGATGGTAATCATATTACAGGCGTATATGTGTTGCCCTCTTATCAACATCAAGGTTGTGGCTCGCACATTATGAATTGTTTGGAAAAGAAAATTGCCAAAAAGTATGATACGGTTATTTTAGACGCTTCGCTTCCCGCAGTGTCTTTATACGAGCATAGAGGTTACAAAACTGTGGGACATGGGATGTATAAATTGGAAAATGATGTGAAGTTGGTTTATGAAATCATGGAGAAAAAATTGAAAGCAGATTAAAATACGGCATTGTATGAGAGGTGTTAGAAAATGAAATGCAGAATAAGAAAATGGGAGTTATCAGATGCAGGAGATTTAGCGGTAGCTCTTTCAAATATAAAAGTGCAGGATAATCTTCGTGATGGTTTACCCTATCCTTATACGGAACAGGATGGAAGAGATTTTATTTCCGCTATGTTGTCAGCAGATGAGAATGAAACCTTTGCTTTTGCTATTACCGTAAATAATATGGCGATTGGCAGTATCGGCATTTTTCGTCAGAGCAATATTCATAGGCAGACTGCTGAATTGGGATATTATATCGCTGAGGAGTATTGGGGCAAAGGTATTATGACGGAAGCTGTAAAGCAAATTTGTGAATATGTTTTTGCGAAAAGTGATATTATCCGTATTTATGCAGAGCCTTTTGCTTTTAATACTGCGTCTTGCAGAGTGCTTGAAAAAGCAGGGTTTCAATATGAGGGTACATTGAGAAGTAATGCTTTGAAGAATGGTAAGGTAATTGATATGAAAATGTATTCAAAATTAAAGGAGTTGTCTTAAGGTTGAAAAGATATAAGCTAGAATTTGATATTTGGGGACTGTTATTGTTCTTGATTATAATGATACCTAACTTTATTTGGTTTGTTATCCCTGCGCCAAACGATATATTAAGGGCAAATTCAATTACAGAAACAATTGATACGGTAGCTTCTATATGTCAAGTATTGATAGTTGTTGCATTATGTATTTTTAGAAATAGAGAAGCCTCCAAATTATGTGCAACTCATTTGGTGTTTATTTCAGCAGGCTGCTGTTTATTATATTTTATAAGCTGGATATTTTATTATGTCGGCATAGTAAATGCACTTGTTATTTTAGGGCTGACCATTCCGCCATGTTTGGCATTTTTATTTTTTGCTATCGACAGGAAAAATAGAATAGCAATTATCCCGATTTCTATTTTTACAATTTGCCATTTGATATATGGTGTGGTTAATTTTATTGTTTGATATTTTTGAGGTTATATGAGTATGGATTATCGGATTAGAGAAATCAAAGAAAGTGAGTATTCAGTATTGCCTGACTTTCTGTATGAAGCGATTTTTATTCCAGGGGGAACGGAAAAGCCGTCAAAGTCTATCATTAAACATCCAGAGCTGCAAGTATATCTTGCTGATTTTGGAAAAGAGGATGATTGGTGCTTGGTTGCAGAAATAAAAGAGAAGATTGTGGGTGCGGTATGGGTGCGTATTATGAATGATTACGGACATATTGATGACGAAACGCTTTCACTCGCCATATCGTTGTATGAGGAATACAGACACTTTGGATTAGGTACGGCACTTATGAAAAAAATGCTGCAATTTCTGAAAGATAAGGGATATAAGCAGACATCTCTATCCGTACAGAAAGCGAATTATGCAGTTAATATGTATCGGAAATTAGGCTTTGAAGTGGTAAAAGAAAATGAAGAAGAATACATAATGGTTTGCCGGTTGTAGCATGGCAGAAGGAGATAATGAGAAACAATGAAGAACATGAAAATAGACGCAAATGGAACAGAAATCAGAGTGATGGGCGATGTTGTTAATGAGGATGCCTACATTTCGCTGACTGATATTGCAAAATATAAAAATCCAGATAATGCTTTTATTGTAGTGGCAAACTGGATGCGTAACCATTCTACGATTTCATTTTTGGGCTTGTGGGAACAAATCCATAATCCCAATTTTAAACCTATCGAATTCGATAGGTTTAAAGCAGAGTCGGGAGATAATGCGTTTACGTTGACGCCGCAGCAGTGGATAAAAGCAACAGGTGCAATCGGTATCGTGTCTAAATCAGGACGATATGGCGGCACTTACGCTCATACGGACATTGCTTTTGAGTTTGCTTCGTGGATTTCTCCAGAGTTTAAGCTTTATATTATCAAGGATTATCAGCGATTAAAGAAAGACGAAGCAAACCGCTTGGCGATTGGATGGGATGCAAAAAGGGAACTTTCAAAGATAAATTATCGTATACATACAGAGGCGGTAAAGGAATTTCTGATAACACCGACATTATCTCCGCAGGAGATGGCATATACATACGCTTCAGAAGCAGATATTTTGAATATGGCTTTGTTTGGAAAAACGGCGGCACAATGGAGAAGTGAAAAGGGAATCAGCGGAAAAACACCGAATATCAGAGATTTTGCTTCAGCGGAAGAATTAGTGGTGCTTATCAATCTGGAAGATACAAATGCCGACTTGATAAGACAGGAAATGCCTAAAATCGAAAGGTTGAAAATATTAAGGGAAAAAGCATATCGTCAGCTTGGAATTCTTAAGAGGAATCAGCAAACGATACAGGAATTGAAGAAGAACCTTATTGAAAATATAGGAAAGAGTAAATAAAAAATGGAGATTTCGGATGTTAAAAGGGTTAGTTTATATACTTAAAAATAGAAAATGCTGCACAAGAAAATAATTAGTGTGATAAATTCTGTGGAGCAGGAAGGTGAAAATATATGAAAGTTAATGTTTTTAAAATTGCAAACGACAAAGTTGATGATTTGACGGTTGATTTGGAGGATAATGGGTTTCAATGTGAGGCTGATAATGAAGATGAAAATAGTTATTCTGCGCTGTATTTGAGGAAAAAGCGTTCCGAAAATAGAGGATGGTTAGGATATTATCAGCAAATGTTATCAGAAGAAAAATTTGCATATTATACTGAAAATATAGGTAGTGAATCTGTTTCGGGACTTTTTCTAATACAAAAAAATGATTATTCATATGTACTTTCTTATGGTCAGACGCATTTTATTATTCGTAAGTATTGTGATAAGGATTTTGGATTAAATCTTGCAGAACGAATTCTTGATCCCCAAGGGCTAAAAATGAAACATTCACAAACGTTTACGTCAGTTGGGAAGAAAGACATAACATCATATCTGCGAAATAGAAAATTTGATGATTCTCGTGATTACGGTGAGGCGTTTAGCTATGTAAAATGTAAAACGATAGATAAGGAATTGTGGGGAGAAACAGCCGACTTTGGAGAATCTGCACGATTTTCCTTCGGAAAAAGTTTTCATTTGAGTCCTATTGAACTTTATCGTTTTACTGATGAGATAGAAAAGGTATTGAAGTCAGAAGTAAATATTAAACTTCCAAGATATCATAAAGTTATTGATAAGGATATTTTGGCAACATTAAATAAAGAATTAGATAAGCACTTTTTTGATTTTGTTACAGATGTTGATGTTAGTGATTATTGGTTGACAGGAGTTAGCTTTAACTTTTCAAATGATTATCGCTATTCTCTTAAACTTTTCAGAACGGATTTGTCAGATATTAGTGACACTTTGGATATAAATTACATTCGTGAAACGATTTTAAACAATAAAGAAAAAATCAAAGAAAACTATAATGCTATTAGAGTGATATTTTATAATGAAAATGACGAATTATTATTTGCGAAAAAATTAAAGGAATTATTGCAAATTACTGTAGAACTTAATGGGAAATATTATGTTTTCTTTCAAAATGAATGGGTTGAATTTAGTGAGTCATATGTTAAATTTATCCAAGAACAAGTTGACAGCATTAATTTTGTTATAAAACAAGCCACTAATCAAACAGAAACGGAATTAATTGATTCGTTGGTTGCGAGTGGTAAATATACGCAATTGCATAAAGATAATGTTTATATTAATGGAAAATACTGCATAGAAAAGGCAGATCTCATGGATGATGAGAATGTAATTATGATAAAGGATCAGCACCAACAGGCAGATTTGGTTTATTTGGTAAAGCAGGCTACAACATCTTTGAGATTGACTAATGCAGGAGAATTAGGGGAGAATGTATTTAATGGACGTAATGTCTGTTTGTGGATGTTAGTCAATCGCAAGACGTTAACCAAACTTTCAGATTTTAAATCATTTCATTTGCTTGATGCATTAAATGATTTTAAAAAGTCGGCGGTTGCTTTGAACTTGACTCCAGAAATTTGGATTACTTTGAATGAATAACTTGCGAAGAAAGGTTAGGAATTGGTGTTGATTTTCTTAGCAAAATCGCTTATAATTTGAACAACAACATATAGTTATTATCCACAGTTACAGAGCAAGTGTTATCAACACCGATAACAAAATGATAACATTAGTTCAAATAGGCAGGATAATATGGATATATCAAATAATCAAAGGATATACATACTCGACAGAGAATAATTACTAAACAAAATTGGTTAGAAAAAGTCGAGTTCGAGTGATGAAATGGACTTTAGAAACCTAGTGTTTATGCGGGTTGCAAGCAAATTTGATTAAGTGTTGGCAACGATTTGGCAACATTTCGGGTATCACTCACTGAATAATAGAATACTTCAATAACAGAAAAACCTTACTGATTTTCAGAAATGAAGCTGAAAGTCGGTAAGGTTTTTTTGTATGTTTTGGGGGCGAAAATCATTCGGATTCGCCTTTTAGAGCGTCCGTAATAAAGTCGCTTAATGTCTGTGAGGGAACAACCTTTTTCCAGTGATTTGAGGTGTCTAATTCAGGATATTTATACCGCCACTGGTCGTATTCCTCTTTGGTTATTTCTCCCTGTTCCAGACGGGCAGCTTGTTCCTGCCATGCGTGGAACATATCAAACATGGAGGAATAGGTGGAGCCGGTGGACTTGTCCAGTCGCAGACACACTTCTCCGTCAATCTCTCCGATTTTCAGCCCGTACATATCTTCCAGCGCAAAGAGCGTGTGCATAAGCCCGATATAGCTGTCAATCTCCGGGACTGTGATTGCTCGCGGGCTGACATCAAAGATATATGCCATTTCTTTTACAAGGTCTTGCTTCGGCGTTCTGGCTTCTGATTCGTACTGCGCCATACGGACATCAGAGGTCTTTCCGAGAAAACCGAGGATTTCGCCTAATTGCTTCTGCGTCATGCCTTTCCGATTGCGGAAAAAGCGGATTCGTTTGCCGATTGCCATAATAAAACCTCCGTTGTAGTTATAGTGATACAACCATTCTTGACTTAAACATTTCTGTTAAAGTTAGTATAACATGGTGTAATAGGAATAGCAAGAGGAACTTAAATAAAAAAAGTTAAGATTTTCCTGCAAGCCACTTGACTTAACGGAATTTATTTAGTATTATGGATACAACTTAAACAAAAACAGTTAGATGAAGAAAGGGGAGGATAACGGAATGGCAGAAAAATCATTTATGACTGTGGAGGAAGTGGCAGCGGAATTGCGGGTGTCAAAGTCAAAAGCCTACCAGATTGTGCGGGAACTGAACGCAGAATTACAGAAACAGGGCTATCTGACGGTGGCTGGTCGTGTGAACGCTACATTTTTTCATAAAAAGGTCTGTTACAGCGATTAAGCGGAAAGGAGTTGATTTGAATGGCTGTATACAAAGACAATGCTACAGGAACGTGGCGGGTAATCTATCGTTTCACGAACTGGAAAGGGGAGCGAAAGCAGACCCAAAAACGGGGATTTGCTACGAAGCGGGAAGCACAGGCATGGGAGCATGAGGTCATGCTGAAACAGGGTGCAAAGCTGGATATGACGTTTGCCAGCTTCTTTGAGGTTTATGAAGCCGACAAGAAACAGCGTGTCAAGGAAAGCACATGGGAATCCAAAAGCCATGTAATCCGCACAAAGATTTTACCGTATTTCGGGAATCGGAAGATAGCGGAGATTGAAGCAAAGGACATTATCGCATGGCAGAATAAACTCATGGCGTACCGGGACGAGAAAGGGAAGCCTTATTCAGCGGATTATCTGAAAACCATACACGCTCAGCTTACGGCGATTTTTAACCATGCTGTGAACTTCTATAATCTGCCCTACAACCCGGCAAGGCGGGCCGGCACAATGGGAAATGAGATTCCGAAAGAAATGGACTTCTGGACGAAAGAAGAATATCTGAAATTCTCCGAAGCCATGATGGATAAGCCCCGTTCCTATTATGCTTTTGAAATGCTTTACTGGTGTGGAATCCGTTCCGGCGAACTGTTGGCACTCACTCCGGCTGATTTCAATTTTGAAAATCAGACGGTCACGATCAGCAAAACGTTTCATCGTTCCAAAGGGCGGGATATTATCACAAGCCCGAAAACAAAAAAGAGCAACCGTATAATCAAAATGCCAACCTTTCTCTGTGAGGAAATGCAGGAGTATATCAAAATGCTTTATGACATTAAGCCAGAGGAGCGGCTGTTTACGGTCACAAAATCCTATCTTAATTACGAGATGGAGCGAGGGGCGAAGCAGGCAGGAGTGAAAAAGATTCGTGTGCATGATATTTGTCATAGCGCGGTTTCCCTGTTAATCGACATGGGATTTTCAGTGCTTGCGATTGGGGAGCGCATGGGGCATGAAGCGGAGAAAATCACTTATCGTTATGCTCACTTGTTCCCTACGGTGCAGACGGAAATGGCGGAGAAATTGGAAATGGAGAGAATGACAAAGGAGGACACAAATGGAAAGAACACTTGATTACAAAGGGCGGTGGCGCAATCATACGGTGGCGTTCCGGGTATCGGACGAGGAAGCAAAGCTGCTTAATGATTTGGTGGCGTTGTCAGGCTTGACAAAACAGGACTATATCACAAGGCGGCTGTTGTGCCGAGATGTGGTGGTACAGGGCAATCCGAGGGTTTATAAGGCTCTGAAAAATCAAATGGCGGTTATCTATGAGAAATTGAAGCGGCTGGAAACATTAAGCTCGGACAATGACGAACTGTTTTACACGTTGCAGGTAATTGCAATCACATTAGACGGTCTGAAAGGAGAAGATGAATGACAGAGAAAATGAAAACGACTGCTCCCGTATCATCTGTTGGCGCAGATGGGGCGCAGCCGCAATTAAAAAATCACAATGAAATTATAGCAAATGAAACAGCGCAAATCAATCTGCAAGCCCAAAATCTCCCGGAGAAATCCGGGAGCGGCGGGCTTCAAACGGTTTCCATGACAGAACTGTATGATACAGTCTATCCGCCGAGAACGCCGATTGTAGACGGATTCCTCTATGGCGGCACTTATCTCTTTGTGGGTGCGCCGAAAGTGGGAAAATCATTCTTTATGGGACAGCTTGCCTACCATGTGGCAATGGGACTTCCTCTTTGGAATTATCCCGTCCGAAAGGGGACGGTGCTGTATCTGGCATTGGAAGATGATTACGCAAGGCTTCAGCGGCGGCTCTCCGGTATGTTCGGCGTGGAATGTGCGGATAATCTGTACTTTGCAACACAGGCAAAGACACTGAATGAGGGTTTAGACAGACAATTAGAGGAATTTCTGAAAGCGCATACGGACGCAAGGCTGATTATCATTGACACACTCCAGAAAGTGCGTGAGGTCGGCGGGGACAGGTACAGCTATTCCAGCGACTACGAGATTGTGACAAAGTTAAAGTCGTTCAGCGATAAATACGGTATCTGCCTGCTTGTGGTTCATCACACACGCAAGCTGGAATCCGAGGACAGTTTCGATATGATTTCCGGCACAAACGGACTGTTGGGTGCAGCAGACGGTGCGTTCATTATGCACAAGAAGAAGCGCACTGACAATGAAGCGGTTATGGATATAGTGGGGCGCGACCAGCCGGATCAGGAACTGACCATAGAGTTTGACCGGGAGCGCTGTGTCTGGAAATTCAAAAAGGCGGAAACGGAACTGTGGAAACAGCCGCCGAATCCGTTGCTGGAAGCAATCAATGAATTTCTGACAGAGGAAAAATCAGAGTGGGAGGGAACAGCGACAGAACTCTTGAAACAGTTGCCGGATATGCAGTTACAGGCGAATGTGCTTTCCAGAAAATTAAATGTAGTAAACAGCCAGTTGCTTAATGATTACGGTATTTTCTATGACAATAAGCGAGGGCATGAACGAAAAATTATTCTGAAACGACTTGAGCCGAAAAAGTAAAAGCGACGATATGCGTCGGTTGCGACGGTATTTTATATAGCAGAGCGGTATAAAAAATATCGACGCTATCGACGCAAACCGACGCAGAGGGGATTGAATGATGAAGAATGTACAAATACCTTACGAATTGTTCATGTTACTGCTCCGCTATCATCTGGTGGAAGATGATGATTGCTTGAATGAAATCCGGAGAGGGCTGGAACAGAAATTAGATTCTATGGTGCGCCATGAATTGTATGCAAAATACAAGATTGCGCCCACACAGGAGAAACGGGAAAAAGCCAGACAGGAATATTTGGAAAGGCGTGGAGTGCCAGACAGCTTCCGCTGGTAGATTTTCCTTTGATGATAACAGACAGGAGCGTGCCACGCTCCTGTGGATAGCAGACAAAGAGAAAGGTGTGATTCGATGATAATTGAGCCGGAATGTAAACAAATATTTTTATGAAAGCGAAGCCAGAAGGATTGCCGCACTCAATGAAATTTTCGGAGATGTGGAACTGACTGCGGCAGAAATGCGGACGCTGGTATGGCTTGCAGGATGGGACGAATATACGATAGAAAATGTACTTTCGGCTATCCGAAAAGCTGTGGCAGCGGAAGCAGAGCGGCGGGAACAGCCGCTTCGTCCGTAGGACGAAGAAGCCCTCGGCAGAGCGCAAAGGCAGCTTTTGATGGACGGAACGGCTGTCAAAAGTGCTTTTGTTACTTTCGACGAAAGTAACAAAGCTTATGCGCCGTATCCGGCGCTAATTACCTGAACAGGGAGAAAGGATATTGATTGAAGCGAACGATTAGCTTTATGACAGGAAAAGGCTCTGTTAACCATAACAGCAGAAAATTCCATGCAAAGAATACTACCCCGGAGCGAAGCTGTCTGAACGTGGAATATTGCAACGAAAATATTAAGGACGTATATCACGAATTATTTGATGAAGCACTTGCCCGATACAATGAAAAGCAGACCAGAAGTGACCGCCAGATTGACGATTATTATGAGAAAATCCGTTCTGGCAAACAGGAGAAGCCATTCCATGAAATCATTCTGCAAATTGGGGATAAGGACAACATGGGAGCGACAACTGAAAATGGAAAGTTTGCTGCAAAGGTGCTTAATGAATATATGCGTGATTTTCAGCGGAGGAATCCTACGCTACGTGTGTTTTCAGCTTATCTACATATGGATGAAGCAACACCGCATCTGCATATTGATTTTGTACCATATATGACAGGAAGCAAGCGAGGACTTGATACAAGAGTTTCTCTAAAACAGGCGTTATCTGCTCTTGGTTTCAAGGGCGGTACACGAAGTGAAACAGAATTAAATCAATGGGTGCTGCATGAGAAAAAGCAGCTTGCGGCGATTTATGCTGGAACATGGGATTGAGTGGGAGCAGAAAGGCACACATGAAAAGCATTTATCGGTTCTGGACTTTGAGAAAAAAGAACGGGCAAAAGAAGTAGCAGAGTTGGAAGCGAAGAAAGCAGAATTGCAGGAAGAAAATGCCACTTTTCAAGAAATTAACGAAGATTTGCATGAACAGTTGTTGCAGGTTGATGATGAGATTCATTTCTTGCGGGAAGATTTACAGGAGTCCCGGCAAGAAGCAGAGAAAGCGCAGAAACAGGTGAATAAATATCAGAAGCGCATGAATGAACTTGCCCTATGGTAAAGAATATGGAGAAGCTGGCGGCAGATTTTTCTGCAGACCCGGAGCAAACGCTTCCAGAAGCAGCGGTTATGGAATCTGCAAAGTCGTATCGGGAGAAGAAGGCAAAGCCGCTAATAAAGAAAATCGTACAAGTCATGCGCTCTGTTTATTCGGCGTATCTGGATATTTCAAACAAGTTTACAAAGTTGCAAGCGGCATATAACAGGGAACGGGGCGGAAATGAGCGGTTGACAAACAGGCTGGAAGAAGTTTTGGAGAAAAATCGGGAACTGCGTATAGTGGCGGCAGATTTCGAGCGTGTAAAGACGGTACTCGGCTTTGAACAGGTAAACGCTGTAATTAACCGAGCGAAGCAACAGGAACAGATAGAAGCCGAGCAGAAACGGGCTGCAAGGAGAAAACACAATCGAGAAGTCCGCTGACATGAGGAGGGCGCTTAAAGCCCTCTTAGCGCCATGAACCGAATCTCCGCCAGTTAGTCAAGAACGGCGCAGTCGTTCAGTTTACTGTTGACTGGCTGGTGGGGATTTGCTAGTTTTGCTTTACAGTGAAATAACAGAGAGATATAATTAAAACAGCTACGTTACGGATTGAAATAGGAGGACAACATGAAAAAGTTTTTAGGTATAATTGGCGTTTTAATTATTGTATTTTCATTGAGTGGATGTGGAAAATCATCATTTGCCGGCAGTAGAATAGGGAATGATAATCAGTTTGTTATGGAGTACAAAATTTTTAATACTACGGACGGACAATCATTATTGTTGGATGCAGGAGATACCATTCGGGCGAAAGTAGTAGTTGACAGTGGGAAACTGTCAATAAAGATTCAAAAAGATAGTGATAAACCAATTTACGAAAACGATAATATGGTAGCCTCTGAAAGTTTTGACATTGAAATTCAAGAGAGTGGAACATATAAGATTACAGTTACAGGGGAAAAAACAAAAGGTAGTGTAAGTTTTGAAAAAGTTGCTGGAGAGGAAACAGAACAGAACGAAGTACAACAAGAAGTAAATGAAAAGACGATTGATTTAAGCGAAGCATTTCAGGATATTAGTGGCTGTGCGGTGATTTATTCGCCAGTACAAGAGGAATATTCATTTTTTAATGAAGATATGTGCAGGCAAGAAGAATCACCTTATTCTACTTTTAAGATTATTTCAGCTTTATCAGGATTACAAAATGGTGTTATTGTTGACGAAACATCCACAATGGGATATGACGGGACGGACTATGGAAATTTAGATTGGAATGGGGATTTAACCTTAGAAGAGGCATTCCCAAAATCATGTATATGGTATTTTCGAAAAGTAATAGATTCTGTTGGCAAAGATAAAATACAGGAAGAATTAAATGGATTACAGTATGGGAATTGCGATATTTCGGAGTGGAATGGTAGCAATATTAATCCTATGGAAATGCTGAATGGGTTTTGGTTGGATTCGTCGTTGAAAATTTCGCCGCTAGAACAAGTAGAAGTTTTAAGTAGGATATTTGAGGGATATAGCGATTACGATAGTAGAAATATAGAGATTTTGAAAAGAATAATGCTAGTGGAAGAAACCGATTCTCAGAAAATCTATGGAAAAACAGGAAGTGGGAATGGAGAAGCATGGTTCGTTGGTTTTTCTGAATCAGATGGAGAACGGAGATACTTTGCTATATCCTTAAATGATAGTGAACAAAGAGATCAGGTTTCTGGAAATAAAGCCAAAGAAATAGCTTTGGAGATTCTGAAATAAGTGGCTGTGCTTGTTGTGTTTTAGGAACTTTGAAACCCCTGATTTTCAAAGGACTATATTGCATTATACTTAAAGAATGAGGTAAAGAATGTTTTGAGAGATAAATGATGGCATATATTGACATAGGGGCAGTTATGAGTTATATTTAAAGAGCCTTATATATGAGATATAAGGGAAAGGAATTGTTGTCAATACCTGAAAGAGCTCTTTCAGATATGACTGGTGTTCTGGTTGCAAACTTATGAATAACCACATAAGAATGTTAATTAGAATCATCTCTTTCTTATCTATTCTAACATAGATATGTATTGAACGAATAATGGATAGCTGGCACCACATCAAAGCTGTCGAAAGACAAAATTGAATACCATGTTGAAAGAAGACCTATCAGTCAAGAGATGCTATCCCTCATGCTGGTGGGTCTTTCGCTAAATAGGAAGGTTGTATGGAGTTATACGAATGGAAAACGAAGAATGCAAATGCAAGAAAATATGCGCATTTTGATGAAAAGGTTTCATTGAACAAAGTTTGGGATTATATCAGTAGTCCAACTAACATTGTGAAACATGGATTTTATCCTTTTATACATTATGAAAAGAAATTTAATAAATTTACTAGGAAAGATGGAAGGGGTTATATAAAAGAAAAATCTAGACACTTATGTTATTCTGCACATATCGATAGATATATATATTCTTATTATGGGTATCTTTTAAATTAAAAGTATAATAAATACTTAGAAGAACGTAATATGAATTTAGTTGCGGTTGCATATAGGGATAATTTGCGTAAAAATAATATCCATTTCGCAAAAAGAGCTTTCGATTGTATTAGAGAAACAAAAGAAAGTTTTGTAATAATAGGAGATTTTTCGCACTTTTTTGATTCTTTAGATCATGACTATTTAAAAAAACGAATATGTGATGTTTTAAAAGTTGATATGTTGCCATCGGATTTTTATGCAGTATTTAAAAATATTCGATTTGGGAATTGACAGAGTTACTTAAACTAAATAATTTGACAGACACAGAAGAAGATATACAAATTTTAAATTCTAAACGTAAAGTTTTATCTGAAAGAAATTTTAAAAAGCATAAGAAAGAATTTATTATTAGACATAAAGAAAACTATGGGATACCACAGGGTTCAGCAATTAGTGCGGTATTAGCAAATGTATATATGATAGTAATAGATGAAAAAATGTATAATTTGGCGAATGAATACAAGGGTCTGTATATGCGATATAGTGATGATTTTATTATTATTCTGCCTAGAATATCAGAAGATGATTTTAGGAAGATATTGAATAGTATAATAGATGAAATTAAACAGATTCCAAATTTAATTTTACAACCAGATAAAACACAGATATATAAATATAGAGATACAATATTAAAAAGTTGTAATACACAGTTTTTAAAGGATGTGTTAAATGGCAAAAATGCGATTGATTATTTGGGATTTACATTTGATGGTAAAGAGATAACAATTAGGGATAAAACTATATCGAAATATTATTATAGATTATATCGAAAACTCAAAACTATAGTGAAAAATGAAGGATATACTCCTTCGGGAAAAAGAATAAGCTGTAAAAATTTATATGAGAAGTATACTGTTAAAGGGGCACATTTAAAAGATTCAAATGGACATATTAAAGGAAATTTTATATCGTATGTTCAGCGTGCCCAAAAAGTTTTTGGAGAAGATGAACCCATAGACAGAAAAACAAAAAGACATATGCTGAAAATTCGTAGGATATTGGATGAAGTTTTTTCATAGATTTGTTGGAGGATTTTCGGATATTTATAGATAAAAGATTAAAAAGCTTTATTATGTATGTGGGTTAATCAAACAAACTGTAAGATATGGGGGATGTTATGCTTAAAGATATATTAATGTCAGTGTCTAAAAAAATGCAAATTGATTTTGAGGGAATAACGAGTAAAATACAGCATAATGGAGAAAAAGGAACGGCAAGGGAAAATATACTTGAAGAGTATTTGAAATGTTATATACCTGAAAAATATTGTTTTTCGAAAGGTACGATTGTAGACTGTAAGGATGTACAAAGTAGACAGGTGGATATAATTATACATGATAAATTTTTGACACCATATCTCGTAGATATGGATGGGACTAAAATTGTGCCGATTGAAAGTGTTTATGGGGTTGTTGAAGTTAAATCGACGTTGACCAAAGAAGAATTGAGGAAGTGTGTTAAAAATATTGAGAGTGTGAGAAAACTTGAGAAAAAGACAACGTCAGGCTACTCTTTTCCGACAGCGGGGATGGTATTTGCGTATGATTCCGATGCTTCTCTAGAAGCGGTATATAAAAATCTCAATGAATTGTCGGAGGATGTAGAGGTTGATAAAAGGATAAGCTGTATATGTGTGTTAAATAAAGGGGTTATTTTACCAGTGAATAAAGATGGACTGACAAATGTATCATTATTACCAGATGAAAATACAGTATATGGAATATTTAATAACGCAAATGATGCACTGCTTTTATTCTATTTGATTTTGACTCAAATACTAAATAGTATAACGATATTTCCACCGGATATGGTTGCATATGCACAGAGTACAGCCATATTAGATACTTCTTTTTCGATACCAGCAGATTATGTGCCGGATGACGGAACAATTAATGTTATGGATAACATGGTAAGAATGTCTGAAATAAAGACTTTAAAGGAGTATGGGACAAGAATGCTTAGTGGCAAATTAAAAAAAGAGGAGTTTCTTGAGCATGTATTCGGTACCTATATACCGTCATTAAAAATGATGCATGGTTTTCTGGATTTAGTGCCAATGAATTCTACTTTAAATTATTTTGGAAAGTTAATGAATAACAAGGTGATAATAGACGCATATAAAATTTATGAGCGTGGTACAAAGATTACATTGGTTGAAAAGAAAATTCTTGATGATTTAGAAAAATTTATGTATGCTATATATGACAACCATAGAGAGGAAATGCTAAAAAATAACAAGTAGTATTAAAATTGTAATTGTCTGTATGGCAACAATTTGGCAACAGAAAATCAGTAAGCCAGAATAAATGATGTACTTGAAGTAAAAAACAGTGTGTATTTGCATGAAACCTAAACAAATATGGTTAATAACAACAAAGAACACGCCGAGTTTGAATAAACAAAAATGCTTAGTAAATCCAGTGCTTATGCGGGTTTGCGGGCTTTTGAAAAGTCTTTTGATAACAAATTGATAACAGTGATACAAGTGCGATTATTCTTACGGATAAGTGGTTTGCAGGTAAGACAATGATTTTAAGGTGGCTTGTGTGACTGGCGTTCAGAGCCATACTCTGAATAAATCCATATTATTATAAACGCCCTTAGCTGTGGGTAGGAAACTCATGGCTAAGGGCGTTTTTGGCGTTCTTGTCAATCGGTTTTTAGTTTGTCCTTGAATGTTTCAACTAAGGCATCGCTTAATTCCTTAGAGGGGACATTCGCCCAATGCTGCGAAGTGTCAAATTTGGGGTAATTATGCCGCCACTGGTCGTAGTCCTCCCTGCTGATTTCTTCAGCGGAGAGCTTTGCAGCCTGTTCCTGCCAAGTGGAGAGCATTTGCAGCAGTTCTTCAGCGGCTTTGCCCTTGTCCCTGTCGACCTTTAGGC
>URVB01000010.1 GCA_900551075.1 uncultured Blautia sp.
ATTTATTTTAATCCAATTGGCATAACAATATCAATGGAAATTACTACCATATTTTATAGTAATGCAATCAATGTAGCCTTGATATATAATATTGGTAATTAATTCGCCATTGGCGTTTTAATAAAATACAAAACGAAAGAAGGAAAGAACATGAAAAAGGATGTTATTGAAGTAAGCGAAAAAGAACTGTGTAAATGCAAAACGCACTGGAGTGCACTGCTGTGGCCCGCACTTTTAGGGATTTTCTTTTTTCTTTTATTTATTTCATCTCTCGGTAACAAAGATGAAATTGGATATGCGTTTGTTTTTTTATTTGTTGCTATTATAACTTTTGGGATACCATTCTTAAGAATCAAAACCAACAATCTTGTTCTAACAGACAAAAAAATTTACGGTAAAACCGGTATACTCAAGACACAATCATTGACGGCTCCTATCTCAAAAATACAAACGGTAAATATCAATACTGGATTATTAGGAAAAATACTTGGGTATAGTGACTTAGAAATACACTGTATCACAGGCGTATATTGTTTCAAAAAACAATCAAATGCAAAGGAAATGCAGAACGCAATTATAAACTCAATTAAATAAAATAAAAACCGCCCCCTGCGCCAACAGGGAACGGCTTTACGAATATTTTTATCAAAATATATTATCCTCTATAAAGAAAGGACGTGATACCATGCCAATACCAAAAGAAAAATCCTACGCCATTGAAGATATCTATGCCCTCCCTGACGGAGAACGAGCGGAGCTGATCGGCGGCCAGCTCTATGCTATGTCGCCGCCAAGCAGAATCCACCAGAAGCTTGTTATGGAGCTGTCTGCCACATTTAGGAATCACATTCGCTCACAGAAAGGCTCCTGTGAGGTCTATCCTGCCCCATTTGCCGTTTTTATCATGAATGACGATAAAAACTACGTAGAGCCTGACATCAGTGTTATTTGTGACAAAAACAAACTCTCAGACCGCGGATGCGAAGGGGCTCCGGACTTTATTATTGAGCTTGTTTCTCCCGGCAGTCGCCGGATGGATTATAATACCAAAAATAGCCTTTATGCCAATGCTGGTGTCCGGGAATACTGGATCGTAGACCCCGCCAAAGAACGCACTACGGTTTACCGTTACGAAGAAGATGCTGCACCAACTATTATTTCATTTGACCAACCCGTTACGGTTGGAATTTATAGTAACCTTCAAATTGTAATTTCTGATTTACTGAAATAATGCAAAAACCGCCCCGGTGTTACCAGCACCGGAGCGGCCACATATCCGAAGATATGCGTATTACTTAGCAATTAATATTGTATCATCTTCGGTGACAGGTGGCAAGAGACTGCCTGTTATTTTTGTACCCATTTTTTCATAAAATTAAAGAGGTGATGTCATGAATCAAGAACGCATCCAACGTGCAGCTATCTACATAAGAGTTTCTACTTTCGAACAGAAAATGCACGGACATTCCTTGCAAGCGCAAAAAGAATGTCTTGAAAATTATGCAGAATCTCACAACATGAAAGTTGTTGGTGTCTATGCAGATGAAGGCCAAACAGCCCGTAAAGAATTGAAGAAAAGAAAAGCTATCCACTCTCTTATAAAATCCGTAGAGCGTGATGAGGTGGATGTTATTTTGTTCTGGAAAATGGATCGCTGGTTCCGTAATGTTGCTGACTTTTACAAAATACAAGAAACTTTAGATAAGCATCAGGTGACCTGGGTAGCTGTCGCAGAGCCAAATATCAACATGGAAACCCGGGACGGACGCCTGAGTTTAAATCTCATTCTTTCCATAGGTCAGAATGAAGTTGATACCACTTCCGAGAGAATCAAGTTTACAGTAGATAGCATGATACAAAACGGTCGTCTGGTGTGGGGTGAACTAAACACTCCATTTGGTTATACAATAACAGAAGTGGACGGACAAAGAAAAATGGTAAAAGATGAAGAAACAGCTCCAATGGTGGAGGAATTCTTTCGCTTCTTCCGTGCGTCTCATGCCAAAAAGCGCACTGTCGTACACATGCAGGAAACATTTGGTATTGATTTTTCTTATTCTATGCTCCGGACAATGTTATCCAGTGAATTCTATGTAGGAAAATACCGCAATAATACAAGCTACTGTCCGGCTTACCTGACTACCGAAGAATGGGCTGAAATTCAGCGCATTTCGAAAGCCAATATCCGGCGCCCCCGTTCCGGAAGAATTTATTTATTTTCCGGTCTTATCCGCTGCCCTCTTTGCAATCAGAAATTAGTTGGGATAGGTCAGAATTCTATCATCAACAGGAAAACCGGCGAAAAAAGGACTTATCATTATTATCGTTGCAACCGTGCCCTCATTGATAATATATGTGCCAACCATCGTCGGTTAAGTCAAAATCTCATTGAAGAGTACCTTCTGGAAAATTTAGAGTTGGAATTCAGGAAATATCAGGTTCACTGCAGTAAAATACAAGAGAAGAAAAAGGCGGAAAAGAAACGCCGCTCTCCCGATAATGTAAAAAAGGAACAGGAACGTCTGAATATCCTGTTTCAGAAAGGACGTATTGAATACGATTACTACGAAACCGAATATGCGAAATTAGAAAATGAACTTTCGGAAATCACTTCCCTCATTCCTGTGCCCAAAAAGGATTTTTCCCGCCTTGAAACTATTCTTCACAGTGATTTTCGTTCTATGTATCGTGAGCTTTCCGCTGAAAATAAACAAAGTTTCTGGCATCAAATTATTGAAGAGATACATTTAACTACCGACTACAATGTAGATTATGTCGTTTTTTTATAATTTGTTTTGTACTTATTTATTAACTCCATTTGGCGCAGACAAAACAATGACCGCTGTGCTTTCCGGAGAAGCAGATATCGGCTTTATGGGAGCTGAAGCATCTGTTTACGCTTACCAGGAGGGGGCCAATGACCCGGTTGTCAACTTTGCCCAGTTAACTCAGCGCGCCGGTAACTTTCTGGTAGCCCGTGAGGAAATGCCTGCCTTTACCTGGGGAGATTTAAAAGGCAGCAAAGTTCTTGGCGGCAGAAAAGGCGGAATGCCGGAAATGGTATTTGAATATATTCTGAAGGAAAACGGCATTGATCCGGAAAAGGATCTTGAAATTGACCAGAGTATTGATTTCGGATCCACTGCAGCAGCCTTTTCCGGTGGTTTGGGGGATTTCAGCGTGGAATTCGAACCCTCCGCGACAGCCCTGGAAAAAGAAGGTGCAGGCTATGTAGTGGCATCTCTTGGTGTGGACTCCGGCTACGTCCCATACACCTCCTACAGTGCCAAAACCAGTTTTATGAACGAAAACCCGGAAATTATCCGGAAATTTACCAATGCCCTGCAAAAAGGTATGGATTATGTACAGAATCACACTCCGGAAGAAATTGCAAAGGTAATCGAACCACAGTTTACGGAGACAGACTTAGATACGATCACAACAATCGTCAAACGTTATTATGAGCAGGATACCTGGAAAGACAATCTGATTTTTGAAAGAGAAAGCTTTGACCTTCTTCAGGATATCCTGGAAGGAGCAGGGGAGCTGCAGGAGCGGGTGGCATATGAAAATCTGGTGACAAGGGAATATGCAGAGGCGGCTGTAAAATAATCGTATAGACTCTCTGCAAAACAGATTATTATGATACAACGTGCGCCGGAAAGCGCCCAACTCCCAAATGCCGTAGAGTCCCCTCTGCGGCATTGTCAAATTATAATGATTACGATTGACATGAACTTATGTTCTGTCTATAATAAAGAATATAAGGCGTTGGTTTCAGAATATAAGGAGTAGGTTTCAGAATATAAAAGTTCCAGGCCCGATTACGGAAAATAAATACTAAATTATGTTTGCGGACGCGGCAGAAAGCTATTTTGAAACTGCTCATGGCGATGACCGGAAATGAAAGGATTGCTCCTGCCGCCACGGATATTAAAACATGGAGTCAGAACCCGGAACGAAGAATGGAGAAATACACATGGAACAAATCTTAATTATAGAAGACGATACAGGATTAAATCAGGGCTTATGCCAGTCTTTGAAATCAGAGAACCGTCAGGTCATTTCCTGCCTGAACCTAAAAGCTGCACGGGAACAGTTATTATGCGGCAGCGTATCGCTGGTGCTGCTGGACATCAATCTGCCAGATGGAAGCGGACTGGACTTTTTGCGTGAGCTGAAAGCAACTGACCCGGTGCGCCCGGTCATTCTGCTTACTGCCAACGACACGGATATGGATATTGTTGCCGGACTGGAACAGGGAGCGGACGATTATATCACCAAGCCCTTTTCTCTGTCTGTTTTACGGGCAAGGGTCAATATGCATCTGCGGAAAAACATTGCACGCGGCAATGGAAAGCCTTATCTCATTGACCGCTTTGTGTTCGACTTTGAACGGATGCAGTTTCTGGCAGACGGCGTGACCATCGAACTGAGTAAAACTGAACAGAAGCTCCTTCGCCTGCTGGTAGAGAATCAGGGCAGAGTCATGGGGCGCGGCAGTCTGATTGACCGTATCTGGACAGATGGTGCGGATTATGTGGATGAAAATGCCCTCTCGGTGACTGTCAAGAGGCTTCGGGACAAGCTGCGAGCGCAGGATTATATTCAAACGGTCTACGGAATCGGATATATTTGGGTGAACAAACATGAATAATTGGATTTTGATACTGGCATTGTCATGCAGTCTGATTGCAGCATTTGTAACTTACAGTAACCGCCTCCGTACCAAAAAGACGTTGGACACCATTGAGCAGATGCTGGATACAGCAATGCAAGGCACTTACTCAGAAACAAATTTCGACGAAAGCCGCCTGTCTGCGCTGGAAACCAAATTCGCCCACTATCTTTCTTCATCTGCCATTTCTGCCCAAAACGTAACCATTGAGAAAGATAAAATCAAGACGCTGATTGCGGACATCTCTCATCAGACCAAAACGCCCATTGCCAACCTGTTACTATACAGCGAACTGATTGCGGAAGAAGATTTATCAGACAAAATGCGCTCCAATGTAGATGCTGTTCAGCAGCAGACAGAAAAGCTGCGGTTTTTGATTGATTCGCTTGTGAAACTTTCCCGGTTGGAAAATGGAATTTTAACATTGTCTCCACGTCAGGAACCGGTACAACCCATGTTTGATAATATTGGGGGACAATACGCTTCCAAGGCCCACAGCAAAGGCCTGGAGCTCCAGATAACACCTACCGGGGCTGCTGCTGATTTTGACCCCAAATGGACGGTGGAGGCACTGGGGAATCTGGTGGATAATGCTATCAAGTACACCCCCTCCGGCAGTGTAGCGATTTCAGTGGTTGAATATGAATTATTTACACGCATCGATGTGTCAGATACGGGCATTGGTGTTGAGGAAGCAGAACAGGCAAGGATTTTCTCACGATTCTATCGCTCGGAAGCCGTGCGGAATAATGAGGGTGTCGGCATTGGTCTTTATCTGGCGCGGGAAATCATTTCCAGTGAAGGGGGTTACATCAAACTCACTTCCGAACCAGGCAATGGTTCCACATTCTCTGTGTTTTTACCAAGACAGTCTGAAATCTTTCAAAACTGTTAGAATTGAATACCTTTCTGAAAGATTGTGGAAAGAATTATATGAGATAATCTGTATGTAAAGATCATTCATCTGTCTTTACATACAGATTTTTTTATGGAGGTACAAGTATATGAATATTTTACAGGCAAATGACCTGACAAAAATTTACGGCTCCGGAGAAAACGCAGTTCATGCATTGGATGGTGTGAATTTTTCCGTAAAGAAAGGCGAGTTTGTTGCTGTTGTGGGCACATCCGGCTCCGGCAAGTCCACTCTGCTTCATATGCTGGGCGGGCTGGACAGACCCACATCCGGCAGTGTATCCATAGACGGCAAGGAGATTTTTTCTCTGAAGGACGAAGCCCTGACCATTTTCCGCCGCCGAAAGATCGGTTTTGTGTTCCAGAATTATAATCTGGTTCCTGTCCTGAATGTGCATGAAAACATCGTCCTTCCGGTACAGTTGGACGGTAAAGCACCGGACACCCCATATATTGACAGCATCATTGAAACATTAGGACTCGGCAGCAAGCTTTTGAATCTCCCAAACAACCTCTCCGGCGGCCAGCAGCAGCGAGTAGCCATCGCACGGGCCTTAGCCTCTAAACCAGCTATCATTCTTGCGGACGAACCGACCGGAAATCTGGATTCCAAAACCAGTCAGGATGTGCTGGGCCTGCTGAAGGTTACCGGCCAGAAGTATGCCCAGACCATTGTTATGATTACCCACAATGAAGAAATCGCCCAGCTCGCAAACCGTACCATCCGCATTGAGGACGGAAAAATCGTTGAGCATCGGTAAGGAGGGGGAGCTATGAATGTAAAAAACAAACGCTGTATACGGAATCTGAGCATCAAACGGCTCAAGGCAGTGAAGACCAGAAACATGATCGCTGTTTTTGCTATCGCTCTGACTGCATTGCTGTTCACCTCGTTATTCACCGTCGCCATGTCCATAAGTGAGGGCTTTCAGCAGTCCAATTTTCGTATGGCAGGGGGATACAGCCATGGCGGCTTCAAGCGCCTGACACAGGAACAGTTTGATGAGCTGAAAACGGATTCGCTCATTCGGGAATGGGGCCTGCGCCGATTTGTGGGCATGCCTTCAGAGACGCCCTTCAATAAGTCCCATGTGGAGGTTGGATATTCCGACGCTACGCAGGCCCACTGGATGTACTGTGACCCAAGCGAAGGCCATCTGCCAAAGGAGGGCAGCAATGAGGCTGCAACCGACACTCATGTACTGGAGCTTCTGGGTGTGACGCCGGAGCTTGGCGCTGAGTTCACAATGACCTTTGAGGTGGATGGACATAAAACTACCCAGACATTTACCCTTTGCGGCTGGTGGGAGTACGACGAGGCCATTACGGCAAACCATGTTCTGATTCCCCAAAGCCGCGCAGAGGCCATTTTTGATGAAGTGGGCCTTGTTCCCGGCAAAGCAGAAGATGGCATGACTGGTACATGGAATCTGGATGTCATGTTCAAAAATTCCCTGCA
The DNA here is from genome assembly GCA_900551075.1 of uncultured Blautia sp. GTDB lineage: Bacteria > Bacillota > Clostridia > Lachnospirales > Lachnospiraceae > Blautia_A. The sequence continues at coordinate 7,053 of URVB01000010.1, forward strand.
CATTCAACGTGACATAGAGCAGGTATTAAAGTCCCATGGCTATCAGCACGAGAGCCGGGCTGCTGAGGATACTTACATTTCTATCGGTGTCAACTGGGGATATACGGGTGCGCAGCTATCGGACAGCATGGACCCGGCTACCGTACTGGCTATTGCCGCTGTGCTGGTTCTCATCATTTTCACCGGGTATCTCGTCATCTATAATGTGTTTCAGATTTCCGTTACCAACGATATTTGGTTCTACGGCTTGCTGAAAACCATCGGCACGACACCCCGCCAGCTGCGGCGTATCATCCGTCATCAGGCGATGCTGCTGAGTGCTGCGGGAATCCCTCTGGGACTGCTTGGCGGCTGGCTTGTAGGCAGCGCCCTGACACCGGTTATTACCGCCCAGCTTACCGGTATTATCAATGTTGTGTCCGCAAACCCATTCATCTTCCTTGCCTCCGGTCTGTTTGCCCTGTTCACGGTGCTATTGTCCTGCCGTCGTCCCGGTAAACTGGCCGGGAAGGTATCGCCGGTGGAAGCAATGCGTTACACCGAAGGTGCGAATATGAAGCAGAAGACCAGGAAATCTGCCGGATCTGTATCGTTATTTTCTATGGCAAAGGCCAATTTGGGCCGCAGCCGCGGTAAGACGATTGTGACCGTGATTTCTCTGTCACTGGCAGTAGTGCTTTTGAACCTGACCGTTACCTTTACCAACGGTTTTGACATGGACAAATACCTGTCCAATCATGTGGTGTCCGATTTCATTCTGGCGGATGCCGGCTACTTTCAGGTAGGCGGCGGAATCTACAACGCATATATGTCGTTGCCCCAGGAGGTTATCGATGAAGTGGCCGTTCTGGGAGATGTCACTGAGGGCGGCAAGGTTTATGGCCTCACATCCGCCGTTCAGGAATTCATTTCGGAGGACTATTACCGCCGGATTTGGGCAGGCTGGAATGATGCTGAAACACTGGATCAGTTGATAAAAATGAAGGAGAGGAACGAAAAAGGCCTTTTGGCAGACAATGCACGGCTTTTCGGCATGGAGACCTTTGCTCTGGACCAGCTTACGGTAATTGAGGGCGACCTGAGCCAAATCCGTGAGCCGGGCAGCCGGGCCATCGCCGCTGTCTATGGGGTGGATGACTACGGCAATCCCCAAATGGACTCTCACTGGGCGAAAATCGGAGACACGGTTACTCTGCGGTATGTGGAAGAATTTGAGTATTTCGATCCCGTCACTGGCGAGACCTATCCGGACGGCGTGGATTTGGATACCGTGCTATCCTGGGCTCAGCGTGCCAGGACATACCGGGATATTGATTATACCGTAACCGCTCTGGTAGCCGTCCCCAGTGCCATCAGCTACCGCTATTATGGCTCCGACGAATTTGTGCTGAATGATCAAACTTTCATTCAGGACACCGGAACGAAAAGTGTGATGCTCTATGCCTTCAACACGACGGAAGAAAGCAGTCCCTCCATGGAGTCCCTCTTGGCGGACTACACGGAAAACGTGAATCCGGAATTTGATTATGAGAGCAAAGCTACCTATGCGGGAGAGTTCGAGAGTTTCCGCTCTAGGTTCCTGCTGCTTGGCGGGGTACTCAGCTTTATCGTAGGGCTGGTGGGCGTGTTGAACTTCTTTAACGCCATCCTGACAGGTATCATCACCCGAAAGCGTGAGTTTGCCGTACTTCAGTCCATCGGCATGACGGGAAAACAGCTCAAAACCATGCTGGTCTGTGAAGGCCTGTTATATGCTCTGGGTGCAGGCCTGTTATCCCTGATTCTGTCGGTCATTCTGGGGCCTTTTGCCGGGGCTGCTGTAGAAAATGTATTTTGGTTCTTTACCTATCATTTTACTGTGACTCCTATTCTGCTCCTGCTGCCCGTGTTCGCTCTGCTGGGCGCGCTGACACCCCTGGCAGTTTACCGCTCCGTGGCACATTTGACTATCGTGGAGCGTTTGAGAGAAACAAACTGATTTGCAATTTCCTTGGAATGTCCGGATAAATTTAGTAATGAGCTACGGTGCAATTACAAGATTGACTTAAAAGTCTGCCTGAGATAAAATAGAGGCATATAAAGGAAACAATGTATACGGCGGAGTAACCGGGAAGTGTTCTCTAAAGCTCGGGGCTTTATAGTAGTTACAAAAACTGCCGAGAGCCGGGGCAAATGGGTACAGCCGAAAGGACATTCGAATTCACAGATTCTATGGCGAAGCTCCGGAAAGTTCATTGTTTCCATGAAGGTAATACAAGATTTGAGGAAGATTGTGCCGGATGCATTCGGCAATTTACAGTATTACTTTGTTTTTAGCATCCGTAACAGAGAGGAAATATCATGCGTTTAAATCCATTCTGCATGTGTTGTGCAGTAAATAAACAAGAGCAAAAGCTCCGTACCTTTTCCGATACAGAGAAAAAGACGGAGTATATGAAAAGGGTTATGGGACTTATGGCATCTGCCGGTCCTGAGCACTGTGGCCCCAGCCTTTCGATTGAGCTCAAAAAGCTATTCGCCCAATACTGGGGCCAAAAAGAAGATTATACAGAAATCAAGCACGAATTCAACCGTCTCATGCTGGAGCTGGAACCGCGCCTGGAAAAAAATATCCGCCAGTCGGGTGACCCGCTGGAAACCGCCCTTCTCTATGCCCGTATCGGCAATTATATTGATTTTGCCGCCTTGTCCCATGTAGATAAAAAGGAAATGCTCTCCTTAATCGAAGAAGAAAACAAAGCTCCTCTTGAGCCTTCGGAATATGCAAATTTCCTGAGAGAGCTTTCCGATGCATCCTCCCTTGTTTATCTGACAGATAACTGCGGCGAAATCGTCATGGACAAGCTTGCCATCAAGCTCCTGAAGGAACAGTATCCGGAGCTTTCCATTACTGTAATTGTCCGTGGATTTCCGGTCGTCAATGATGCCACTATGGAAGATGCCGAAGAGGTCGGCCTTACCTCCCTTGTCAAAGTCATCGGAAATGGAAGTGACGTGGGCGGAACATGGCTGCCCGGAATCAATCAGGAAACCCGGGAGCTTCTTAAGCATGCGGATATCATACTGGCCAAGGGACAGGGGAATTTCGAGACGTTAAACGGCTGCGGCCGGAACATCTATTATCTGTTCCTCTGCAAATGTGAATGGTTTGAAATGCTCTTTCACGCAGATCATCTCCAGGGAATGTTTGTCAATGAAAGAAGAGTGAACCCTGACCGCTAAAATCACGAATCCCGGAATGTTTTTCGTCATTCTGTCAAGAAACTCCAAAAAACTTTGTACGATTCTGCCCTAGTCCTTACCCGTGGTTTTCGTTATACTTGGTTACAGATGAAAACAACGCAGTGAAATACATAATTATTATTGGAGGAAAAAACAATGGCAAGTTTATCATTACAGCACATTTGCAAATCCTACCCGAACGGCTTTCAGGCTGTTAAGGATTTCAACCTGGAAATCGCAGACAAGGAGTTCATTATTTTCGTAGGACCATCCGGATGTGGAAAATCTACAACCCTTCGTATGGTAGCCGGTCTGGAAGAAATCACCAGCGGTACCTTAAAGATCGGTGACAAGGTTATGAACGATGTAGAGCCAAAAGACCGTGATATCGCAATGGTATTCCAGAACTACGCTCTGTATCCTCATATGACCGTTTATGATAACATGGCATTTGGTCTGAAGCTTCGTAAAGTTCCAAAAGACGAAATCGACAAAGCAGTAAAAGAAGCTGCAAGAATCCTTGACCTGGACAAGCTTCTGGATCGCAAACCAAAAGCTCTTTCCGGTGGTCAGAGACAGCGTGTTGCTATGGGTCGTGCTATCGTTCGTAATCCTAAGGTATTCCTCATGGATGAGCCGCTGTCCAACCTGGATGCTAAGCTTCGTGTACAGATGCGTATCGAAATTTCCAAGATTCATCAGAGACTGGGCGCTACTATCATCTATGTAACCCATGACCAGACAGAGGCTATGACACTTGGTACCAGAATCGTAGTTATGAAAGATGGTATCGTTCAGCAGGTAGATACTCCTCAGAACCTGTATCAGAAACCAGGCAATCTGTTTGTTGCCGGATTCATGGGATCTCCGCAGATGAACTTCCTGGATGCAGAAATCAAAGAAAAAGGCAATGGCCTTGTTGCTAAGATTGGTAAATATGAAGTTGCAATCCCGGCTGCAAAAGCAAAAGCTCTGAAAGACGGCGGTTATGTTGGAAAAACTGTTGTTATGGGTATCCGTCCGGAAGATATTGCTGATTCCGCAAACGGTTCCATGGATTCTGTTGTTAAGGTTTATGAGCTTCTTGGTGCAGAAGTATTCTTATACTTCGACGTAAACGGAACACAGGTTACCGCACGTGTTGACCCACGTACGACTGCTAAGACCGGAGATGCAATCAAATTTGACTTTGATATGGAAAAATCTCACTTCTTCGACAAAGAAACAGAGCTGGTAATCACCAACTGATTTAAAATAAAAAATCCGCAGACCCGGGGCATTCCCCGGGTCTTTGTGTAATAAGCATATTAAGGAAAGGATGTACTTCAATGGCCATACAGCAAATACTGAAGAAAAGTCTGGATGACTGGAAAGAAATCAGCCGCTTGGATTTTTGTCTGGTTGACGCAAACGAACAGGTATATATCTCTACCTGCCGCAAAAAACTGCCTGCCGCTTCAAAACTGCAGGCATTCCGCGAAAACACGGCCCTCAGCATGGCCAATACCAGTTGCTGTCTGTATAAAATCATGAACAGCAGCGAACTGTTATATCTCCTGGTTGTCTGGGGCAGCGGCGAATCCGTTCCTACTATCGGAGAACTTGCAGTCTGCCAGGTTCAGAGTCTGCTTACTGCATATGCAGAAAAAAATGACAAAAACACATTCATGCAGAATCTGCTTCTGGACAGTTATTCAGAGGTTGAGGCTTTTAACCGTGCAAAGAAGCTACATATCACAACCTCTGCCAGACGTGCGGTCTTTCTCGTAGAAACAAAGCAGAGCCAAGATGAAAATGCCCTGGCAACCATAAGAAATATTTTCTCCGCACGCACCAAAGATTTTATTACCTCCGTTGACGATACAGGAATTATCATCATCCGGGAGCTGCAGTCAACCGAAACCTACGAAGATTTAAAAAATACTGCCTTTATGCTGGTGGATATGCTCAATACGGAAGCTATGACCTCCGCATGGGTATCATACAGCAATATTGCAGACGATCTTATGCACCTTTCCTCAGCTTATAAAGAGGCCCGTATCGCCCTGGAGGTAGGCAAGATTTTTTATGCGGAAAAAAACGTATTCGGCTACAGCCGTCTTGGGATCGGAAGATTAATTTATCAGCTTCCCGTTTCTATCTGCCAAATGTTTATAGATGAAATTTTTCGGGAAGATACCCTGGATTCCATTGACGAGGAGACTCTGATCACTATCCGCACCTTCTTCGAGAATAACCTGAATCTATCCGAGACTTCCAGACAGCTTTATGTCCACCGCAACACCCTGGTGTATCGCTTTGAAAAGCTTCAAAAAAAATTCGGTCTGGATATACGCGCCTTTGAAGATGCACTGACCTTTAAGCTTGCCATGATGGTCGTTGACTATATCAAATATAAAAAAGAATCCTGCTGAACAGGATTCTCCGCCTTCGGCGGACCGCATCAGCGGCGTAATTCCTCTCCGCCGCAGTGCAATCCTATCCGAAGGGCTTTTCTTTCATATTTTTATTTCAGCAGCATCAAATGCTCCGGAGGCAGGTACAAATATGCAGGCAATGACTCCTTCGGTTCTGCGCGGAAGCTGGCCTTCGGACGCATCCACCAAAGCGTCGAGCTGCTGTCTGATTTTTGATTTCTTACAAGATACTGCTGTTCAAATGTTGTTTCCATATATTCTGTCATATGAAAAGGAATCCTGTTTTCTCCGCCTTCGGATGCGGGAAGCATCCAATGTCCACGGATTGCAACATGTGTGACTTCCTTGTCCACCTTTTGGGCGGTTCTCAGTCTGACATCCCAATCCAGCGCCAAAATATGGTACTCATCCAGTCTCTCAATCCTTGAAAAATTCTTGCACCCGGTTAAACGTGCCGCTTCTAAAAGCCCCGGCTGCTCAAACAGACCTTTGGTTCCTCCGGATACCAATGTTTTTCCTTCCTTCAAAAGAATCAACTGCTTACAGAATTTAAAAGCCTCATCACGGCTGTGCGTCACCAGTATCATATCCCCGCCGTATTCTTCCAGAAATTCCTGCATATCATGCTGCAGCACATCCTTCAGATGTCCATCCAACGCAGAAAAAGGCTCATCCAGAAGAATCATCTCCGGTTCTCCGATCATCATTCTTGCCAGTGCCACTCTCTGCTGCTGTCCGCCGGATAATTGGGAGGGATAACGCTTCTCCAACCCCTCCAGACGGTAGCGGTGCACGTAATCCTGTATTTTTTCTGCCTTATCCGTGCGCTCTCCCCGGAAACCGCAGCCAATATTCTCCTGCACGTTCATGGTAGGAAAAAGAGCATAATTCTGAAATAAATAACCGATTCGACGCTCCTGAGGCTTCACGTTAATGCCTTGTTCGGAATCAAATATGGTTTTGCCGTTCATCACGATCTTTCCGCTGTCAGGCGTCTCTATCCCTGCAATACAGCGCAGGGTCATGCTCTTGCCGCTGCCGGATGCTCCCAGAATCCCCATGGAGGAAGAAGCACTTTCAAATGCTGTCTTCAAACGGAATCCCCGGAAATTTTTCTCTATATTTACACTTACCGCCATTCAGATCCACCTTCTTGCCTTCATTCCCCTGCCGGAAATCATATTGATCGCAGCAACCACAACAAAGGAAATCGCTACAATGACAACAACCCAAAAACCTGCCGTGCCATAATTACCGGCTGCAGTCTCTGAAGCAATTGCTACGGAAACGGTCCGCGTCTTTCCCAATATGTTTCCTGCCAGCATAGAAGTCGCTCCATATTCTCCGATAGCCCTTGCAAAGGCCAGGACCGTGCCGGAGGCAATCCCTGGTGCCGCAACAGGAATGACTACCCGCCGGAAAATACTCCATTCACTCATTCCAAGTGTTCTTCCAGCCTCAATCAGACTTACGTCTACCTGTTCAAAAGCCGCTCTGGCATTACGATACATCAATGGAAAGGCAATCACGGCCGCTGCAATCACACATCCCTTCCAGGTCTGCACGATCTTAATATCAAAATTTTCCATTAAAAAGCTTCCGAACGGCCTTTTCAGACTGAAAAGAAGCAGCAGAAAAAAACCTGCAACAGTCGGCGGAAGCACCAACGGCATAGTCAGAATCCCATCCAGAAGTCCTCTTGCCGCCGGCTTCAGCTTCATTGCCCTTCTTGCACAAAAAATCCCCAGAAAAAAGGCAATGATCGTAGCCACAACACCTGTTTTTAAAGATATCCACAGCGGACTCCAGCTTACCTCCTGCAAAAATCCGCTCATTCTGCCGTTTCTTCTGCAGCCTCTTCTTTTGTCTCTTCAGAAGCCTCCTGTGTATCATCTGCGGTGTTCGGGGTAAATCCATATTCCTCAAATACCGCAAGCGCTTCTTCACTCTGAAGATATGTAAGGAATTCTTCAGCCGCTGCCCTTTCCTCTTCGGAAGCCTCCTGATCCTCAATCATACCAACCGGATACAACACCGGAGTCTGAAGGCTTTCTGCCGGAGCCTCTGCAATAATCTCTACGCTGTCTGCCACGGATGCTGCATCTGTGGCATAAACCACACCTGCCTCGTTGCTGCCCTCACTGACCGCCGCAAGAACCTCTGTGACATTTTTGCCCTCATTAATTTCCATGCCTTCTACCTCTTCCATGATGCCCATGTTGGTGAAGATCTCACGCGCATACTGTCCTACCGGAACGCTGTCGCCTGCAAGTGCCAGGTTCTTGGCATCCGTAATATTCTCAAAACCTGTAACTGCTGTGTCTCCATCCTTCGGCTTAATCAAAACCACTTTATTTTCCAGAAGGTCGACAACGGTTCCTTCATCTGCCAGCCCCTCTTCTACCAATGCATCCATCTGTTTCGTCGCTGCCGAAAAGAAAATATCACATCTGGAGCCTTCCTCAATCTGTGTCTGCAGGGTACCTGAGCTGTCCGCATTGTAAAGGATTTCTACATCCGGATACTGCTCATTAAAATTCTTCTGGATTTCCTCCATAGCATTACTTAAGCTTGCAGCAATAAATACATATACTTCACCGGAAAGCTCCTTCCCTTCCGTATCCTGCTCTGCCGCCTGCACGCTTCCTGCAAGCATCCCCGTTGTCATCCCTGCCGCCAACAAAGCTGCCAAACATTTTTTCTTCATAATTCTTCCTCCGTTTCATTTACTTTTGTTTTCTTTTATCCTGTTTTGTTCGGTTTTATATATTCTATCCAATTATTATAGCCTTGTCAATTCCTTTTACACATGTTACGATAAAAGAAATAAACAGAAAATGAGGTTAATAAAAAATGAAATTAAGTGCACGAAATCAGTTAAAAGGAAAAGTGACAGGCATCAATAAAGGAGCTGTAAATTCCATTGTGTCCATTGACATCGGCGGCGGTAATATCATCGTAGCTACGATCTCCTGCGCGGCCGTTGAGGAACTGAATCTGGAAGTCGGCTCCGATGCCTATGCGGTTATCAAAGCAACAAACGTTATGGTGGGAATCGATGAATAAGCTTTATACCGCTCAGGAAGTGGCCGAAAAGCTCAAGATCAGGAAAACTACGGTTTACGAATTAATTAAAAGAGGAGAATTGAATTCCTCCAAAATCGGCAAACAGCTCCGCATCAGCGACGACCAGCTCATGCAGTACCTGCATGGCTCCAGAACAGATGCGGCAATGCCGCTCCGCCTGCCGGATGCCCAGCCGGAAAGCTCTCTTCTGAAGAGAGACTATCTTCTGTATTCCAGCGGACTGATTCTAAGCGGTCAGACCTCTCCTGCCCTGGAGCTGCTCTGCACACAGATGTCTATTCACCCCCAGGGAATGCCTGTGCTTCAATCCCATATGAATACATATAACGGTTTGTATTCTTTGTATTTTGACAAGGCACATGTGGCTGCTGCAAGCCTTCCTCCGGAAAATCTGAAAATTCTCATCCCGGGTATTTCGGTTGCCGCGGTTTGTCTTTATGAATATCCTGTGGGCTTTTTTGTGCTGAAGGGAAATCCCAAAAATATACTTACTTTCCGGGATCTCACCCGCGCGGACGTTATACTGGCAAACCGCGAAAAAGGCAGTACCCGCCGGATTTATCTGGATGGAGAGCTAAAAAAAGCAGGAATTTCTCCTGCAGATATTTCCGGTTATCGAAAAGAACTGGTCTCCGACCTTTCCACTGCCGCTGCCGTGATCAACCATAAGGCAGACACCGCGTTAGGAGAGGAATACATTTCCCGTCAATCTCCGGAACTTGAATTTATTCCGCTGAATCGGCTTCCCATGTTTTTGGTCATGGAAACCTCCTCCCTTCAAAAGCCGGGAATTCCGGCCATGATCGATATCATACGTTCGGAAGACTTCAAAACAAGCCTCCATAACCAAACCGGATATGATATCAGCCGCACAGGTGAAATTTTATATCTATGAATTTCACCTGTGCCGAAAGATCAGCAGGAGCCGGTGCATTTGCGCCGGCTCCTGCTTCCTTCCATGAGAAAAAGAATCTCTTATTCTTCGCTCCACTCTCCGTTTTCATCCCAGACAACCCCGCTATCATAACTTTCATCATAGTCGGAATCCTCTTCTTCTACATAATCCTCCCCATCATCATAGTCCTCTTCATAGCCATAGTCATCTTCATCGTAGTCATTTCCCCCACCTTCGTATTCTTCCTCAGCATCATAATCATTGTCATAATCATTGTCATAATCATTGTTCTCATCATAGTCTTCATCAGAACCGTTTCCGGAATCGTGACCAGAATCATCGCTGTTATCGGATTCATCCCTGCCAACAGACTTAACGCTGTCATCAGAGCTCTGTGAGGTGTCCTTTGTATTCTTCTCTTTTTTTTCCGAAATACTCATATACTTCAAAAATGCAGCATCACCCTCCGTGGCAAGAGTCGCCTTCTCCATGTCCTCCAGCTCTAAGCTGTACATCTCATAGGAAGCTCCATCTGCCGTTACAACCTTCATATCATAGGAAGCCTCTTCTTTAGAATCCGCCGGTGTATAGAACATCTGAACCTGCTCCGCAGTCTTTACAGAGGCTTCTGCCGATACCATATTTTTTCCCCAATCTTCACTTCCGTTTGTTTTGACATAAATCTCGCGCAATACGGAGCCTGTGCTGTTTGTGAGGTAAATAAATTTAGACTGTGTTGTTTTCACACCGATCACTCTCGGTGCCGGTGTGGAAGTAGGCGCGGGTGTTGCCGTAGGCGGAGCAACTGTTGGTGTTGCTGTAGGTGCCGGTGTCGGCGTAATCTCGACTTTTTCTTCCTTTTTTCCACAGCCTGATGCCGTCAGCATCAACGCTGCACATACCGTTAACATTACTTTTACTGATTTATTCATATTTTCCTCCTAACGCTGTCTCCGGGACAGCAAACTTATTCCTGCATTATTCTTCTCTGGCCCACCCAAAGGTACAACGCACGGCCTTTTTCCAGCCCTTCAGAAGCTCCTGCCTGTATTCTTTTGTAACAGAAGGAGTAAATTCCCGCTCTTTCCTCCAATTCAGCTTGACTTCCTGCACATCCTTCCAGAATCCTGTCGCAAGTCCTGCAAGATACGCCGCACCCAAAGCCGTTGTCTCAATACAGCTCGGACGCACAACCTCTGCGTCCAGTATATCTGCCTGGAACTGCATCAGGAAGTTATTCGCACTCGCCCCACCGTCCACACGCAGAGAATTCAGCTTCACACCTGCATCCATCTGCATAGCCGTAATCACATCCTGCACCTGATATGCAAGGGATTCTACAGTTGCACGGATCAGGTGTGCTTTTCCTGCACCTCTGGTCAGCCCCAGAACCGCTCCCCTTGCATATTGATCCCAATAAGGAGCTCCAAGCCCGGTAAATGCGGGCACTACATAAACACCGTTCGTATCCGGCACAGACAAACAGTACCGCTCTGATTCCGGCGCATTCTCCAAAATCTCTACCTCGTCCCTCAGCCACTGGATCGCAGCTCCCGCAACAAACACACTGCCCTCAAGCGCATAGCCCGGCGTACCATCCGAATTGACTGCAATCGTAGTCAAAAGCCCATTTTCTGATCTGACCGCCTTATTTCCGGTATGCATCAAAAGAAAGCAGCCGGTTCCGTATGTATTTTTTACATCGCCTGCGTTGAAACAGCACTGCCCGAACAGTGCGGACTGCTGGTCTCCGGCGGCCCCGGCAATCGGTATTCTGCCCCCGATCAGGTTTTCATTTGTATAGCCGTAAATACAACTGCTCGGTTTTACCTCCGGCAGCATACACTTCGGAATCTTAAGCTTTTCCAGGATTTCATCATCCCACTGCTTTTTGCGGATATCAAACAGCATGGTACGTGACGCATTCGTGTAGTCTGTCACATGAACCTCGCCCTTCGTCAGCTTCCAGATCAGCCAGGTATCCACAGTTCCAAAAAGCATCTCGCCCCTCTCGGCAGCCTCCCGTGCACCATGCACATAATCCAGTATCCATTTCACCTTTGTTGCGGAAAAATACGCATCTGGAATCAATCCGGTCTTCTCACGGATTTTTTCCGTATAGCCCTCCCTTTCCAATTGCTCGATCATGTCTGCAGTGCGGCGGCACTGCCATACAATTGCCGGATAAACAGGATTCCCTGTTCTTTTGTCCCATACGATTGTTGTTTCCCTTTGATTGGTAATACCTATAGCTTCTATGTCTCCTGCATCTGCGCCAATCTTACCCATAGCTTCAATAGCAACCGCCATCTGAGATGACCAGATTTCATGCGGATCATGCTCAACCCAGCCGGGCTGCGGATAATACTGGGTAAACTCCTTCTGTGCCACACTGCACATGTTTCCCTGTTTGTCAAACAGAATACACCTCGAGCTGGTAGTCCCCTGATCCAGCGCCATCACATATTTCCCCATGACCCATTCCTCCGTTCTCTATTTCCTGTGCTTTTATGCCCCACACCTAACCCAGGAAGTTTTTGCCGATGAAATATCCCAGAACCAAAATGCCAAGGATAATTCTGTACCAGCCAAAAACTTTAAAATCATGCCTTTTAATATAACCCATCAGAAATTTAATAGCAAATACAGAAACCACAAAAGCTACTACAATTCCAGCTACCAATATCATAACTTCGCCACTTGTAAAAGTAAATCCAAACTTCAATAATTTCAGCAGACTCGCTCCGAACATGACCGGGATTGCCAAAAAGAAGGTAAATTCCGCCGCCACCGTACGGGAAACTCCTGCCAGAATCCCACCGATTATGGTAGAACCGGAACGGGAGGTTCCCGGCACTACAGAAAGCACCTGGAACAGACCGATCAAAAATGCGGTTTTGAAGCTCATATCCTTTAAGGATGTGCAGACGGGCTTTCTTCTCTTATTGTAATTCTCAATTAAAATAAACAACACACCATAAACAATCAGTGCAACCGCCACCACTACATAATTATTGAATTTCTCCTCGATCACATCATTGAACGGCAGGGCTATGAGGATCGTAGGCACGCAAGCCACAAAAATCTTAAACCAGAGAATCCATTTCTCTTTGTCGCAGAACCGTTCCACAAAGGTCAGAATCCCTCTGGACACTGCCGGTTGTTTGGCAAGTGCCGCTTGTGTCCTCTTCGGAATCTCCCTGATATAAAAAGGCCACAATTTATTCCAGTACAATACCACAACCGCCAGAATTGCACCAAGCTGAATCACAACCAGAAAAAAATCTTTGAAGTCCTGACTCATATTCAGTTTGATAAACTCATCCACCAGAATCATATGTCCGGTGCTGCTGATGGGCAGCCATTCGGTGATACCCTCTACAATACCCAGGATAACCACCTTGATCAATTCCAAAATATCCATAAAACCTCCTCTTACTTCCAATCTGTATTCCTTTTAAATTATATCAAAGAATACTCCTTAATTCACCCTTTTTTGTAATCTTTATATTATGAAACAGGAAAGGACCAGCCGCCCTCGCATGTCAGGCGTCCTGGTCCCTGTTCATCTCCTTCTTGTCTGCAGGCGCAGGCAATTTAAAACCGGCTGCTGTCCACAATCTGACATCTGTGAATAATAACGAAAACCTACCTGTTATCAATCGTCGCAATATCAATCAGCGTCAAATTATTCAAATCCGTATTCTCAAGACTCGTCACCAGCGCTTCCGCAGTGTCCAGAGAGGTCAGCACATTCACGCCTGTTTCAATCGCGTTTCTTCGAATCACAAAACCATCCTTCTGATGCTCTACGCCCTGCGGCGGTGTGTCGATAACGACGTCGATCTTATGACCCAGAATCAAATCCATGAGATTCGGTGCCGGCTGCTCCAGTTTATTGGTGCGGATTACTTTAATACCGTTCTCCTTCAGAACCCTGGCTGTGCCTCTGGTCGCATAAATACGGTAGCCCTGGGCTTCGAACCTTCTGGCAACCGGAATAATTTCCTGCTTATCTTCATCCTTTACCGTAATGATCATATTTCTATGCTTCGGAAGCCTGATTCCTGCTCCGAGGAATGCCTTATACAGTGCCTCATTAAAGGTTTCCGCAATGCCGAGACACTCACCTGTGGATTTCATCTCCGGTCCAAGGCTGATATCTGCTCCGCGAATCTTCTCAAAGGAAAATACCGGCATTTTAATTGCTATATACTTTGCCTCCGGCTGCAAGCCCGGCTCATAGCCCAGTTCCTTCAGTTTATGCCCCAGAATTACCTTCGTTGCCAGCGGAACGATCGGAATTCCGGTTACCTTGCTGATATACGGTACGGTACGGCTGGATCGCGGGTTTACCTCAATCACATAAACCTCTTCCTCACATACAATAAACTGAATGTTGATCATGCCGATGACATGAAGGGCTTTTGCCAGCCTACGGGTATATTCTGCAATCGTTTCTTTTGCCTTTGCACTGATAGTCCGGGCAGGATATACGGAAATACTGTCACCGGAGTGAATACCCGCACGCTCAATATGCTCCATAACCCCCGGAATCAGAATATCCTCACCGTCACAAACAGCATCTACCTCAATTTCCTTGCCCATCAAATATTTGTCAACCAGAATCGGATGTTCCTGTGCAATCTGATTGATGATACCGATGTATTCTTCCACATCCTCGTCACTGACTGCAATACGCATACCCTGTCCGCCAAGCACATAGGAAGGACGCACCAGAACCGGATAGCCAAGCTCCCCGGCAGCCTTCTTTGCTTCCTCAGCGGTAAATACCGTATGTCCCTTCGGACGCGGAATCCGACACTGTTCCAGAATGCCGTCAAACAGCTCACGGTCCTCCGCGGCATCGACATTTTCTGCGGAGGTTCCAAGTATCTTTACACCCATTTTCATGAGGGCTTCCGTCAGTTTAATTGCCGTCTGTCCGCCGAACTGCACAACCGCACCGTCCGGCTTCTCGATATTCACAATATTCTCCACATCTTCCGGTGTCAGAGGCTCAAAATAAAGCTTGTCTGCAATATCAAAGTCCGTACTTACAGTCTCAGGATTGTTGTTGATGATGATCGTTTCATAGCCTTCCTTTGCAAATGCCCAGGTACAGTGCACAGAACAGAAGTCAAACTCAATTCCCTGTCCGATGCGGATTGGACCGGAGCCAAGCACCAACACCTTTTTCTTGTCCGGTGTCTGGAAAGCTTCATTCTCCGTCTCCTGATTGCCGTATACGGAATAGTAATATGGGGTTGCCGCCGCAAATTCCGCAGCACACGTGTCAACCATTTTATAGGCCGCACAGATTCCATAACACTTACGCAGCTCTTTGATCTCTGCTTCTGTCTTCCTGCACAAAGCTGCAATGACATAGTCAGGGAATTCCAGACGCTTCGCTTCAAGAAGAAGCTCTTCAGTCAGCTCCTGCGTTTTCAGCGACTCTTCCATTTCTACTAGAATGGCAATCTTATCAATAAACCAAAGGTCGATCTTCGTAATTTTATGCAGCAGCTCCTGAGAAATCCCCCTGCGGATTGCCTCCGCAATTTTCCAGATTCTGCGGTCATCCACAATTTTCAGCTCATCCAGCAGCTCTTCTTCAGAAAGATCGCTGAAATCATAGGACATCAGGCTGTCCACATGCTGCTCCAGAGAACGGATTGCCTTCATCAGCGCCCCTTCAAAATTGTGACAGATACTCATAACCTCTCCGGTCGCCTTCATCTGTGTAGTCAGTGTCCTCTTAGCAGTAATAAATTTGTCAAACGGCAGACGCGGAATTTTAACCACACAGTAATCCAGCATCGGCTCAAAGCTTGCATAGGTTTTTCCGGTGATCGCATTCGGAATTTCATCTAAGGTATATCCAAGGGCAATCTTCGCTGCCACCTTGGCAATCGGATATCCGGTGGCCTTACTTGCCAGCGCAGAGGAACGGCGGCCACGCGGATCCCCCTCAATCACACGGTATTCAAAGCTCTCCGGATGAAGGGCATACTGTACGTTGCATCCGCCGGTAATACCAAGCTCAGTAATAATATTCAGCGCAGAGGTACGAAGCATCTGATATTCTTTGTCACCCAGCGTCTGAGAAGGTGCCACTACAATGGAATCTCCGGTATGCACACCTACCGGGTCAATGTTCTCCATATTACATACAGTAATACAGTTGCCTGCACTGTCCCGCATAACCTCATATTCGATTTCCTTCCAGCCTGCAATACAGCGTTCTACCAGAACCTCACCTACACGGGAAAGACGCAGGCCGTTTTCCAGGATTTCACGCAGCTCGTATTCGTTATTTGCAATACCTCCGCCGCTTCCGCCCAAAGTATAAGCCGGACGAAGTACAACCGGATAGCCGATTGTATTCGTGAACGCCAGGCCCTCTTCAACAGTGGTCACTACCCTGGAGGCCGCCACCGGCTCACCGATTTTTTCCATGGTATCCTTAAATTCCTGACGGTCCTCGGCCTTCTTAATGGTTTCCGCGGTTGTACCGATCAGACGCACCTTGTGTTCCTTCAGAAAGCCTTTTTCTTCCAGTTCCATGGCAAGATTCAGACCTGCCTGTCCGCCAAGGGTCGGAAGAACGCTGTCCGGCTTTTCCTTCAGGATCAACTGTTCCACAACTTCTACAGTCAGAGGCTCAATATAAACTCTGTCTGCGATATCCTTATCTGTCATGATGGTCGCCGGATTGGAGTTCAGAAGAACAACCTCCATACCTTCTTCCTTCAGGGAACGGCATGCCTGTGTACCTGCATAATCAAACTCTGCGGCCTGCCCGATAATGATCGGACCGGAACCGATGACCAGGACTTTTTTAATATCTGTATTTCTCGGCATTATCTGTTCCCTCCCATCATTTCCATAAACCTGTCAAATAAGTAACCGGAATCCTGCGGTCCCGGGCATGCCTCAGGATGGAACTGCACGGTGAAGATATTCCTGCCTTCATAAGTCATGCCTTCATTCGTACCATCATTGACATTCACAAACGCAGGCTTTGCGATTTTTTTCTCTTCCAGTCCCCGGGCATCCACAACATAGCCGTGATTCTGAGAGGAAATGTAAACTCTTCCTGTTGCAAGGTCCTTCACCGGATGGTTGCCGCCTCTGTGACCGTATTTCATCCTATGGGTATCTCCGCCTGTAGCCAATGCCATAAGCTGGTGTCCCAGACAGATTGCAAAGATCGGCACATCAGAGTCATATAATTTTTTAATTTCCTGAATGATAGAGGTACATTCCTTCGGGTCTCCGGGGCCGTTGCTCAGCATAATGCCATCCGGTGCATCCTTCAGGATTTCCTCTGCCTTAGTAAGCGCCGGATAAATCGTTACCTGACATCCCCTTTCATTAAGAGATTTCGCAATATTGCGTTTTGCGCCAAAATCCATAAGCGCTACCTTCGGTCCCTTTCCCTTCAGGACTTCCTTTTCACGGCAGGTAACCCTTTCTACTACTTTTCCTGTTGTATATGCTTTTAAACGGGGGATAATTGCATCTAAATCATAATTTTCATTGACAGTGATCATGCCGTTCATCGTACCCTTTTCGCGAAGGATCTTCGTCAATGCTCTGGTATCAATTCCGGCAATACCTGGTATATCATGTTTGGTTAAGAAATGCTGGATAGTATCCACGCTTCTGAAATTGCTCGGGATACGGGATAATTCTCGGACGATAAAGCCATCAATCCATGGCTTCCTGGATTCCTGGTCATCATAACAAATTCCGTAATTTCCAATTAGTGGATAGGTCATACAAACCGCTTGTCCGGCATAAGACGGATCCGTCATTACTTCCAGATAACCCGTCATAGACGTATTAAAGACGATTTCACTGATGACTTCTCGTGTGGAGCCAATACTGGTTCCTGTAAAAACATGGCCATCTTCCAATATCAGAAATGCTTTCATACAATCTCCCTTTCTCTCATTTTATCCTAAATCTTCAAGATTGTATCACAAGAACTCCTCTTTTTCAACAGAATCCGTCACTAAAAATAATTCTGTCCTACCCAAAATCTTTCTGTGGTCTTTAGAAAAAAATTAAAATTTTTTTATTTTTTCTATTGACATTTTCTTCTAAGTGGGGTATTATAGTCAAGCAGTCGCGAGTGAGCGATTGAACAGAGAAATGCAGGAGTGGCGGAATTGGCAGACGCGCAGGCTTCAGGTGCCTGTGGTCGCAAGATCGTGTGGGTTCAAGTCCCATCTCCTGCACTTTTTATTTTTAACA
Organism: uncultured Blautia sp.; assembly: GCA_900551075.1. Lineage (GTDB taxonomy): Bacteria > Bacillota > Clostridia > Lachnospirales > Lachnospiraceae > Blautia_A. The sequence continues at coordinate 24,936 of URVB01000010.1, forward strand.
GAAAATCTACAATAGGCTAAACAGCCTTGTTTTAGCGGATTTTTAATAGGGTAGGAATTTGTATTCATATGAGTAAAATTCCTGTCCTTTTTTTACCCCTCGGTTTTATATGGATTTCTTCCTAATTATTATAAGCAATAACAAACACTTTTATTAGAACCATTATTATTTTATATTTCTATGCAATTAAAACAGCAACGCCGACCACTCTGTTGATCGCTTCGGTCTTTGTCATGGTTTACTCCTTTTTGATGCGTTTGCATAGTCTTTATAAAACACATCCATATCCACATTCCCGGAAATCCCGGATACCCTGCCTTTGCCGGAATATTGCCAGCCAAAACTCGTATCCTTTGCAATCTGTGGGGAGCACATTGTTAAACCAGTCTACATTGCAGTAAACGCCAAACTTAATATTTTCCTCCATTCAAAAAGGAGAGCCGAAGCCCCCTGAGATTTTACTTGCATATTATTTTGAACGATGTTATATTATAGGTGAAAAGGAACAACCGCCCACAAGGGGTTGACCCCATTATTTAGACTAACATAGAAAATGCCACCCTAAACCGGTCAAAGTTTATGAGGGTGGTTTTTCTATGCCTTAAAGCATCAGTGACAAATCAAATAAATAAATGTCAGTAATGCCAGAATGAACATTCCAAAGGACATTAAATCTTTGAAATCAAAGAAATTTTTATCTTTCCTGTTCATCAGCACCACCCCCATTCTATGTAGAATAGAGGTCAGCCACCCTGCAACACGATTGTCCCTGCCGGTATCATAGCATACCAGCATTCTTTATTTCAATATCATTCTTCTTTTTTCCCGTCTTTGTCCAGTAAGCTCCGCATCATCTCATACAACCCTGTAGATGCCAGTCCCGAAATCATGCCGCCCTGAATCACCACCGCATTGATTCCCATCCAGTTGATCAGGATATTGATGATTGCGTCCCCAGGACCAGCATAAACAACGGTATGTACTGGTTCCCCAGCCAGTCAAACAGCTTTGCGTATTTCAGTGCAAATCCTGCGCACAGGCAGGTTCCAAGGGTTACTACGTTGATATTGCGCTGCCGCAGTTCCTGTAAAAAATCCACTACAGGCCCTTCTCTATCAGCCCGGAATCTCTGTCTGTTTTTTTCTTATACCCTTCCTTTGCATAATTTCGCGAGGAAGCCCTCAGCTGCAGGACCGAGTCTCTGTAAATGCACTCCGGCTTCAGCCTTACCCTCGTTGGATAATCACAGTAATCTCCGTTCATTCTGCGCAGAAGGAGCTCACAGGCAACATCTGCCAGCTCCTGAAGCGGCTGACGTACAACAGTCAGTTTCGGTCTTACCATTACCGAAAACTCAAAATCATCAAACATAACAACGGAAAGCTCTTCCGGCACCTTAATTCCCAGCTCGTAAACAGCCTCCATTGCTCCCATACACATATTGTAATTTGCAATAAAGACCGCAGTTGGACGGTCCTTTAGCTGCCATAGCTTTTTTATTCCTTCGTAGCCGCTTTTATATCCATAGTCACCTGCAATAAGATACTCCGGCTTAACCGGAATCTCATAATCCTCCATGACCCTGAGATACCCTCTTTTTCTTTCCCTCGCCGTTAGCTTGTAATCTTCCGGTCCGTTAATAACAGCTATTTCTCTATGTCCGACAGCAATCAGATATTCCACCATTTCATATGCCCCGCCAGCACAGTTTACCTGAACGCAGTCAGTATCTACCTTAGTATAGCACTCTTCCAAAGCAACGACAGGGATTTTCATTTCCCGCGCACGCTGTAGATAATCTGATTTTTTTCCATAGGAAGTGACAATTATCCCGTCTACTCCATGATCCACCATATAATCCACATACTTTTTGATACGTTCCATATTATCTTCATGACTCAGAAATAAAAGAGAATACCCCTGCACCCTGAGATTCCTCTCAATCTCATTGAGAATTTTGGCAGTATGAGGGCTGTTTCCCGTACCCATCATCAAACCCACGCGATACGTCTTGGAGGTTCTCAAGCCCCTTGCCGTACTGTTCGGTGAATAATTTAATTTACGGATAGCATTTTCTATAATTTCTTCATTTTTCTTTCGGACCTTCCCGCCATTCATATACTTTGAAATCGTGGAAATTGCAAGATTTGTCTCTCGTGCTACGTCTTTAATGGTTACACCCATACTATCCCCGCCTTCATATTAGACTTTTTGTTCTCCCACGCCGGCAGAAAACAAAATTTATCGGTCCAGTCACTTCATATTGTTTTCTGACAGGGCGCATTAGAGAAAAAATGTCCCAGCGGGACTTTTCTCTCCGCTGAGACAATTATATCCAATAATTTCTGCAAAATCAACTATACCTGCACTTCCACTTATTGACCTGGCTGTCTTTACTTTCCTCCGGTCATCCCTTGATTGCACCTGTAAGCATCCCCTCCTGAACCTTTTCATGAAAGGCAATATAAATTACAATCATAGGAATAACCGCAACAATAATACAGGAAAAAATCGGTCCCAGCGAAACCTTGTATCCGCCTGTAAAGGTCAGCATTGCCCTTGCAACCGTATATTTACTCTGGTCAGACATCAGGGTCATACCAAAAATCAGCTCGCCGTATCCTGCAATAAATGCCAAAATTGCTTCTGTGGAAATAATTGGGGTACAAACAGGAAGCAAAACTCTGAATAATATCTGCACATCATTACATCCGTCAATACGGGCAGCCTCATCAAGCTCCTTACTTACTCCGTTCAAATAACCTGTAAACAGGAAAATCGCCTGGGACAAAGCAAACGCAGTATAGACCAGAATCAGATACCAGAATTCATTTTTTCCCTTCAATGCAGTTCCCATAGAAGAGATGGGAATAATTGTGCAATGGACCGGTACCATTACGCCAATTAGGAACATAGTGAAAATAAATTTTGAGCCCAAAAATTTCTTTCTTGACAATATATATGCAGCTAAAATTCCCACAAATATGGTAAGAACTGTAGATGTAATTGCCAAAAACAGAGAGTTTGCCACAGCCTGCAAAATATGAGCGTTTTCAAAAGCGCGGATATAATTTTCCCACAAAATTTTCTTTGGCAGATGAAACATCCCCATCGTAATTTCCGCATTGTCTTTCACAGAACAAAACAAGGTTATAAAGAGAGGAAAGATTGTGATAACTGCCCAGAAAGCAGCAAAGATATATATGATAGTTTTACTGATTTTCCCCTTCATTCTAATCTTCCTCCCTTCTTAAAATTGCATTTACCAGAATACTCAGGGTTATTCCCAAAACCAGAAGCAGTACACCTATGGCACTGGATTTGCCGAAATTTTTAAAGGTAAACGCTTCGTTATACAGTAATGACGCCGGCACCTCTGAGGTATGGTTAGGCCCGCCCTTTGTCATTGCCCATATAAGGTCAAACGTCTTCAGGCAGCCGGTTACACACAGAATTGAAAAAATCTTAAAGGACTCTTTGGAAAGAGGAATAGAAATATACCGCAATTTCTTCCATCCTGTACATCCGTCCAGTTTGGCCGCCTCATAAACATCATCGGGAATAGAGACAAGGCCCGCTGCAAAGATCAACATGTTATATCCCGCATACATCCATTCATTTACAAGAACAACGCACCAGATATTTAAAGTCGGTGTGGAAAGCCATTTGGGTCCCTCCACTCCAAATACTCCAAGAAGCTGGTTCACTGCGCCAAAGGACGGATTCAAAATATACACCCACATAAGCGCTACTGCCGTAGTAGACAACATGACCGGCATGAAATAAGCTGTCTTCATAATTTTTGTACCACGCAGCTTAGAAGTAATCAGAAGCGCCAGTCCAAAAGAAAGGGGCATCAGAACCACAAATCCGCCGATCATAAAATATACAGAATTTAAAAGAGAATACCAGAAGGTACCGTCTCCAATTACTCTTATGAAATTATTAAGCCCCACCCATTTCACAGGAGAACCGTAAATCCCCTTCCAACTGTGGAATGACAAATAAATTGTATTACACACAGGATAAAGAATAAACATACCAAACAAAATTAAGGCCGGTGCCAGAAACAGAATTATCGTCATTTGGGATGAAAATTTTTTCTTCAATCAGCCTACCTCCTTATTAAGAAAAGCTCCTTTGCAGGAGCCTTCCGTACTTTCATTCTTTCCATCTATTCACCGTATTCTGCCATGCGGTCCATGATATTCTGTGCACACTGGTCAGCGGAATCTCCCATCGCAAGCCCCTGCAGTGAAGATCGAACCGTATCCAGCATATGTGATGCAGGATCATAATTCTGGACATCTGTTCTTACATCTGTCAAAGCCGCCTGAACCGCAATAACCTCATCCAGCAGCGGATTTTCAGAAAAATTCTCGGACTTTTCAAATTTCACCGGAACAACTGTCTGTGCCACCTCATCTAGCTGCTGATAATATTGGGGAGAAGTGATATACTTTGCAAATTCGACGGATGCAGCAATCTCTTCCTCAGACTTATTCAATTTTGAAACAAAGAACAGATCCGAAGCTCCCCCCTGAGCGTAATCTGCACAGGATTCATCACCATACGGAAATGCCACAGCGCCTACATGATCGTAGAAATCCGTTCCATAAAGATCATTTGCAACAAACCATGAGCCATCCCATTTCATAGCTACTTTGCCGGATTTGAAGGTTTCATTTTCCGTAGGTGAATCGGTATCCAGGATATTTTCTCCAAAGTATCCTTTTTCAACCATATCTGCCATGATCTGATAGGTCGCCTTCATCTCATCGCTGTCATAAGCAAGCTCTCTGCCTGCAAGCTTATCAACCGCTTCAACGCCCAATGTTTTGATAATCAGGTTATTGTTAAAATGTCCAAAACGATAATTGTCTTTTTCTCCCGCCTGGAAAGGAAGATATCCCATCTCCTGGAATTTCGCACAATCTTTCAGCATTTCATCGATTGTAACCGGCGGCTTTAATCCTGCTTCCTCGAAAATATCCTTATTATAAAAGAGTACTACAATATAGCTCTTAAAAGGCAGTGCATAGATTCCATCATAACCTTCGTAAACACTTTGTCCCCACATGGATTCATAAAAACTATTGTACCATTCTCCATCGTTTTCCATTAGGTATGGCTTCAAATCCAGCAAAGCGTCAGCCTCCAGATAGTCCAAGGCACGGCTCCCGCCGTATTCAAGAAATACGTTTGGCGTATCGCCATTTGCAAAAGAGGTTCTCAGCTTATCAAGATAATCCGCTTCTGTTGAAATATTATCCATCTCTACAGTAATGCCGTTGTCTAACGCATTAAATTCTTCCACCTTCTGACGGTAAAAATTCTCGTCAGGATTGTCGTTGGAATATCTGGTTGCAACGGTAATGACAACATCATCCTCTGCATATGCCGGTGTACTTATTCCCAGCATACTGCCAAGTGCCATTGCAGCAGTTAAAATTGTTATTAGTGCTCTTTTCTTCATATTCTCTTCTCCTCTCATATGTCGGAGTCATTCCCGTATTCTACCGGGCGATGCTTTCTGACAGAATAACTTTTTTCTGTTGTAACCAAGTTTTATGGACTGACATTTGAAATGTAAGTCGTGCTTTTCAAAAAGTATAACGTTTCGTTTTTTTGTTAAGTCAATAATAGTCTTTATATATCGTAATGTCAACATTTTATCGGCATTTTATACTATTTTTGTGAATTTATCACAGATTTTATTAGTGTTTTTTGTTGTATTTTATAGGTAAACGTTTCACTATTTTGTATGTAATTACAAGATTTTATCTTTGATCTCATATTTAAACGTTTCGTTTTCTGCACTTGTTAATCCGGAATTTTCGTGATAAAATAATGCTTAAAATAGAAATAACAAATTTTAGGATAGGGCTGCGTATGAATATTACAATCAAAGATATTGCCAGAGAAACCGGATTATCTACGGCAACAATATCTAAATTCCTGAACCACAAAAAAATCCGGGAGGAGAACCGTGTTCTTATCCAGGATACCATCGAGCGTCTTGACTATAAGCCTAACCGAACTGCACAGATTCTGCGTTCAAAAAAAACCATGACCATCGGCATTCTGATTTCTGAATTGGGTAACTATTTCTGGGGTTCCCTGTTCAGTACAATTACACAATTTTTTATGCAATACAATTACACGGTTATTACCAGCTCCTATTACTTCAGTCCCAAAGGGGAATCTGATGTCATCCAGGACTTGATTTCCCAGAATCTCGATGGCATCATCATGCTTCCCAGAAACAACCAGGATACCTTATACCGCCTTTTTCAGGAAGCAGGAATTCCGGTTGTAATCCTTGACCAGATTCCGACTTCCCTGGACGAATACCCTGTAGACTGTGTCCTTTCCGACAATTATGGGGGCGGCGCTATGCTTGCACAGGATTTGCTGGAAAAAGGCCATAAAAACATTTATATTCTTGAACGTTCAGAGCATTCTCACACAATAGAGCAGAGAATCAGAGGCTTTACTGATGTGTTCAAAAGGAACAACTATGACACCTCTGTTTTCCGGCCTGCTTATGACCCGATTCCATTTGGGGAAACCCAAAGCGTTATAGACAGCGGAAAGCAGCGATTCCGGCAGGTTATGTGTTCTCCCGATCCACCTACCGCAATCTTTTTTACCAATTATATTGTTGCAATGGGGGGATTGGTCGCAGCCAACTCTGCCCGTTACTCCATACCGGAGGATATTTCCCTTGTATGCTTTGATGACGACCCCCTTTTCAAAGCCATGCACACCTCCATGACATGCGTGGCACAGGATTTAGCTCAAATGGGAGAAAAAGCATCCGAGATACTTATGCGGCGGATTCATGGGGACGATCTGGATTTTCCCAAAACAGCCATCATTGACGTCCATTTCCGTCCGAGAAAATCTGTCAGGGATCTCACGAAGCCGTAATTTTCACCGGCATATACCCACACATAAAAAACAGAGCATTACTGCCTCCTGCCATTTGGCATAAGCTGTAAATGCTCTGTTTTTTATTTCGGTATATCAGCCTTTGATCGGCTCAAAAACAGGACCCGCCTCTTCCATTTCCAGACAGATGCTGTAATTCTTCTTATCATGATAATCCTTGGGAATTTTCACTTCAATCATACTGCAGCCTTCACAGGTAATACTGGTTTCAAAGGGAAGCTCTCTCTTATCCGGCACAAGATAAGCACCTGTAATTTTGTTGCCAATATTCAGAAGCTCCACTCTGATTCTGGGCTTAAATACATGGACATATAATTTATAATCTTTCCTTGTAATCATACCCCAATCAAGCTCATATGCATAAACCCCTACAGGTTTTGTTCCAAAAAGCGCTTCAGCATTGGCATTTACATAGGTACCCACCTCATCCAGTATTTTAATGCTTTCTTCCGGTATCTCACCGGTAGATTTCGGCCCGATATTCAGCAGATAATTACCGCCTCTGCTGTTAATTTTGACCAAAAGATGAATGATTTCCTCCGGGCTCTTCCAATTCTGGTCGTACTTATTATACCCCCAGTTGTCATTGAGGGTCGCCGGCACTTCCCAGTCTCCCTCATAAGGAAGGCTTGGAATAAAGTTGTCACCCGTTGTCATATATTCACCGAGGCCGTTTCCGATACGTCCGCTGACAATACAGTCGCGCTGCAGACTCTTCACAAGTTCAACCATCTCACGGCTCTCTTCCGCTGTTGTTCCCATTGGCGTATCAAACCAAATCAGCGCCACATCCCCGTACTCTGTAAGCAATTCACGGAGCTGCGGAAAGCAAATACGCTCCAGATATGCACGGTAATTCTTCTGCGAATTATCTTTTGTATACATATAGCCGTCCGGGTCATGCCAGTCCTGTGCCTGGGAATAATAAAAGCCCAACTTCATGCCGTATTTATCACAGGCATTGCGCAGTTGTCTTACAATATCTTTTCCATATGGAGTGGCCTTTACCACATTGTAATCACTGCATTTGGAGTCCCACATGGCAAACCCTTCGTGATGCTTTGCTGTAAATACGATATATTTCATGCCCCAATCTTTTGCTTTTTTTACAATCGCATCTGCATCGAACTCTACGGGATTAAACTGACCAGCAAGCTTCTCATATTCCTCAACCGGAATATTAAGATGATTCATAATCCATTCCGCAATCCTATCTGTTCTCTTTCCTTTATACTCTCCTGCAAGAACTGAATATAACCCCCAATGAATGAACAGACCAAACTTCGCATCCTTAAACCATTGCTGTTTTGTGTCCTGCATTTTTACTTCTCCTTATCGTTTTTTCAAAAAAACGAAACGATTTACCTTTTGAATATAGGTATTATTGCACAGTTTTTCTATAAAGTCAATACGAAAACGTGAAAATCATTTTCAGGTTCCGCTTTCTATTCTTCCTCCTCAGCCTCTTCCACAGCTTCCATTGTTTCTTCTACAGTCTCTGCCGCATCTTCTGCCGCGGGGGAAGCTTCCTCCATCTTCTCTTCCGGAGCCTCCACAACCTCCCCTGCATCCTCCTCCGGTTCTGAAGTCGGGCATGCCGCTCCACAGTGGGGACAGAAGGAAACCGTCTTATCTACTGCTTCCTGGCAGGAAGGACAGATTTTCCTGCCCCTTAAATTTGCCAATGCTTCCTTATATTTTGCGATCTGTTCAAAATGCTGGTCGATCTGCACGCACAGAGCTTTCTGGTTCTCTTCCGGCTCTGCGCCCGAAACATAGCTCTTATACAAGATATTTCCCAGGTCTGCCATGATCTTGTCAATCACTCTGTCTTCACTTGAAATTTTGTTTCGCAGCTTCTGTGACTCATAAATCAGCTCTGCACGTTCACCTAACCCTTTAGCCGTTCTGGTAAGGGTTTCACCTAACTCGTCAAAAAATTCAGTTCCCATAATTCCTACCTCTCATTCTTTTATATTTTCTGCAACACGTTTTGTACCCTTCAGGCTCTTTACGTGAAACAATCCATTTATCAAACACCTTCTAAAAGCGGCATTTCCTGTCCGCGCAGAAGGATTCTCGGACCTCCGTTGCCTTCGATATACGCCCGCGTAATAATGACTTCACCAATGCTGTCATCCTTAGGGATTTCATACATAATATCCAGCATAAATTCCTCCAGGATCGCACGGAGCGCTCTGGCTCCGGTCTTCTTCTCCATAGCTTTGGCTGCAATGGCATGAAGCGCCCCCTCCTCGAATTCCAGCTTCACCTCATCCAGCGCAAGCAGCTTCTGATACTGTTTCAAAATTGCGTTCTTAGGTTCTTTCAAAATCTTCACCAGCATATCCTCTGACAAGCCATTCAAAGTAAAGATAATCGGAAGGCGGCCGATAAACTCAGGAATCATACCGAAATTTCGAATATCCTCTACTGCCACCTTTTCCAGAAGATGCGGATCATTGTCGTATTTGTCCTTCAAATCCGCATAAAATCCAATAGATGCCTGTTTATTCAGGCGTTCCTTGATGATATTCTCCAAATCCGGGAAAGCACCGCCGCAGATAAACAGAATATTTCTGGTATTTACCGTTGTCAGAGGCACCATTGCATTCTTGCTGTTTGCCCCTACCGGAACCTCCACCTCGCTGCCCTCTAAAAGCTTCAGCATTCCCTGCTGCACTGCCTCGCCGCTGACATCCCTTTGATTTGTATTTTTCTTTTTGGCAATCTTGTCGATTTCATCAATAAAAATAATTCCGTGTTCTGCCTTCTCCACATCATTATCCGCAGCAGCCAGCAGCTTAGATACTACACTCTCAATGTCATCCCCGATATACCCCGCCTCTGTCAGCGATGTCGCATCCGCTATGGCAAGAGGCACATCCAAAAGCTTTGCCAGCGTCTTAACAAGATATGTTTTACCGCAGCCTGTAGGTCCTATCATCAGCATATTGGACTTTTCAATATCGATTTCATCCATAGTATCCGTAGCTACCCGTTTATAATGATTGTACACCGCTACGGACATAACCTTCTTAGCATGTTCCTGACCGATCACGTACTCATCCAGAGTCGCCTTGATCTTATGAGGCGCCGGAATGTTTTTCAGATCGAGTGCCGGTTTCTTTTCTGCTTTTTTCTTTTTTATTTTCTTGGGTTGATTCAGCGGATTCTGAAAACTGCTCAGGTCTATCATGCTGATATTCGGCATATTCATCAAATCGGAATAATTGATCTTCCCATTACTCATCTGCTGATTCATCGTGTCAAAGCTCTTCTGCATACATTCCGAACAGATATGTATTTGATTCGGGAGCTCTATCATTTTTCCTGTCTGGCTTTCCGGTCTGCGGCAGAGAAAACAGAATTTTTCGTAATCAGAATCATCCTCCTGCTCCTCATACACCCTGCTTTCCTCCTCTGCGGCCTCATCTCTATTGTCAAATTCGTCTGTCATAATGACTCCTTTCCACTCTATCAAACTATACTGATACTAAAAATTATATCACGAATTTCCATTGTATTAAACTAAACTTTTTATAAAATTACGACAGCAAATATGATTACTCACGTTATCCAAAAAGAGAGCCCGGAAATTCCGAACTCTCTTTTGCCTCTGTTTATTTATTATGATGCAGGACGGGAACCAAGCACTACGTTCATGGTCTGTTCCTGATATTCTCCGCTGTTTGCCCTTGAAATGATGACTTCCACGGTTTCTCCCGCTGCATAATACTTCAGCTTTTCTTCCAGGTCATCTTTTCCGCTGACCTTCTGTCCATCCAGCTTCACAATGATATCGCCCTTCTGTATTCCCGCATCCTGCGCTGCCTCTCCGGTATTTGCTTCAATAACAAAAGCACCTGCAGGCATATTGTACATCTGAATAGCCTCGGCTGACAAATCTGCTACCTGAACCCCCAAATAAGATGCTTTGTCTTCATCCACCTTATCCCGGGTCTCCCGATTCATCAGTTCCTGAAGAATCGGCTCTGCTTTGGAAATCGGAATGGCATATCCCATTCCCTCCACGGCATTGTCTGCATATTTCGCAGAGTTGATGCCGATCAGTTCTCCCTTCATATTCAAAAGTGCTCCGCCGCTGTTTCCGGGATTAATTGCCGCATCAGTCTGAATCAGCTCAGAACTGCTGCCGTCCTCCATGGTAATGCCTCTGTTCAGGGCGCTTACCCAGCCGGAAGTCACGGACTGTCCATATCCCAATGCATTCCCAATTGCAACTACCTGCTCACCTACGACCAGATTATCCGAATTCCCAAGCTGTGCAATTTTGATCTGGCTCATAGTATCATCCGGAATGTCCTTTTTCTTTACTGCAACAACTGCCAAATCGTTATCCGGGTCTGTTCCTTTGATCTTCGCACTTACCGCATCCTCAACATTGATGTCGCCGTCCCCGCCTGCAAGATTCTGTGTTTCTTCCTCTGCATTTACCACATCATTTCCGATGAAGCATACGCTTAATGTGGTGGCGCCCTCAACAACATGATTGTTTGTGGCTATCAGAAGCTCATCATCATTTTCTCCTACAATGATACCGGAGCCGCTTCCGGTACTTGCATATTCTTCCATTCCGTATCCGAATCTATATATACCGAAAATCTGCGGAATTTCCTGTATGCTTACGGAAGTAATCGCTACTACGGAAGGCATGGCTGCCTGAGAAACTCCGGCCACCGTTCCGCTCTGTGCGATCAGGTTTTGAATATCCTCACCTGCCGCATCCTGTACAGTCCCGATTTCGCTGTCAGGCAGAGTTTCCGTCATGCTTAGCGGTTCCTGCTGTTCCATACCAAAATATTCCCTTGCTGCATAATTCACTCCCTGAAATACCAGACCCGCAACCAGGCCAAATACAACCGCAAGGGCAACGGTTGCCGCAAACCTCTTCCCGAACCCGCCTTTTCTTTTTTTCGGCTTTTGGTGAGGGCCCCGGACAGGCTGTCCCATATTCTGATTTATCTGATAATGTGTATATCTAGGCTCGGAAGACTCCCTCGGAGACTTCTGCTCCCATTCCATCTCATCGCTCATATTGTCTGCTCCCTTCCAGCGTTTATTGGATTTATCCTCTTTTGTATAAGCACTTTTCTTATTTTATAAAAAGAGTTTATCAGGCAATTGTGTTCAAATTGTGATAACTATTTTAAAAAATAGTGACCGGCTTTATTTCCAATAATCTTTATTCATCGTACAAAAGAGCACGATCTTTTTCGGAAGCTTTTGATATCTTTTTCCGAGAAAATATCCTGCATATTTGCATCCGCTTTTCAGGATCAATTCCGGTATCAGCCAGATACGCCCCCTCCTGCAAAGCTCAATAAAAGTGCTTTTGACCAGACGAATTCCCTCCCCTTCCGAAGGCACATCTGCAAAAACCTCGGGATGCGCGGCCTGAGATACTCCAAGATCAAAATTCCGGTGAAACTGCTGCATACAGGAATAATTATGGGAATGGATCACCCGGGCATCCGCCGCATAAGCAATTCCATAATCATGCCGGATCAGTGCTCCTGCATAGATCATGTCTTCATTAAAAACTGCCCTCTCCGCAAAGCCTCCCAATTCTTCAAAAACATCCCTGGAATATGCTGCACAGACATTCGAGCAGAAGAAGGTCTTAATTCCGCAAACAGGCAGATCCTCTTTCCTCTTAACGGAAGATTCCTCCGGATAATTAAAGGATCTGGTGTATCGTTCCAAAAAACGGCATTCCTTATTGGGGAGCTGACGGGCATACGCTGCCCCGATTCTCTCCCCCTGCAATAAAGGCCGGATCAGATTTTCAATCAGCTCCTTATCTGCCGGAATCGCATCCTGCGTCATAAAAACCATAATCTCCGCATCCGACAGCTCAGCAGCACGCTTTCTGGTTCCGCCGTGGTCAAATTCTGTTTTTTTCAGATGGTGAACTTCTACAAGAGGAAATTCAGTTTCCCAGACCCTGTTCCAATAGGCCTCCTCCGTATTCATCACTAATATTTTATGAATGGGGTACTTCTGCCTGTGCAGACGCTCCAGCAAGCGGGAAAACTCCTTTCCCGGATGATAAGTTGGAATCAGAACATCAATTTTTTTATTATCCATGTTTACCTCTCTATTACAAAAACCATCCCTGTATAGAAACTCCTATACGGGGATGGTTTATTTGCCGCCGTGCAGTCCGCCGCCGGCGCTGAACCCTGCCGGGCAGGATTCTTATTATGCCGCCTCCGATGCTTCCGCCGACGGTTCCGAAGCGCCCTCTTCACCGCCGCCTTCTACAGGCTCCTGATAACCCGGGTCTGGGTCAGGCTCCTGATAGCCCGGGTCTGGGTCAGGCTCCTGATAACCCGGGTCTGGGTCAGGCTCCTGATAACCCGGGTCTGGATCAGGCTCCTGATAGCCCGGGTCTGGATCAGGCTCCTGATAGCCCGGGTCTGGATCAGGCTCCTGATAACCCGGGTCTGGGTCCTGATAGCCCGGGTCCGGGTCCGTATAATTTCCGCTGACATCATTCCAGCCTCCGTCATCATTTTCCTGCCACAGAATTGTATCATTTGCAGTATTTTCATCATCCGGATTCACTGTCTGGGTATCCTCCAGTTGTCCCTCACCGCCGACAATCTCCAGAATCTTCTGACTGTTGGCCACTACCTGTTCGGAGGGTGTATAAGCCTCATCCCCATACAGGAATTTATGAAGCTCTACCACATTGCTCTCAAGAGATGTGGGAACAATGATGCTTCCCTTAATATTCGAGAATTTGTAATCATGCGGAAATCCTGTCGTATCATCCAGACTGTAGCCGATCATTGCAGGAATCAACTGCAGAATCTGCGTTTTGTTCAAAGAGGTGGTTACCATTGGGAACACCTCGTCCATAATTTTGAAAATCGTGGTAAGACCTGCTGTCTTCGCCTTATTCACGATCATCTGAATAACCATACGCTGACGCTCCGTGCGCCCCATATCCAGGCTTGCCGTATAACGGATACGGCAGTAAGAGGTAGCCTGTACACCATTCAGATGATAGGTACCGATAATCGCCTCCTGATCCTCCGGCTGTGGCTCAGGCAGCTCAATCGGTGTGTAATCCTTATCTGTTTCCTCGGAAGTCTCTACACAATAGTTATTCATGTGTACGATTTCCGCATAGGACATTGGCACATCCAGTCCGCCGAGCAGATCGATAATAGTCACCAATGCATTAAAATCTACAGTTGCATAATCGGTAATATTCAAATCCAGGTTTGTATTCAGCATTGTAATCGCCTGTTCCGGACCGCCGTATGCATAAGCTGCATTTGCTTTGGAATAGGTGCCGTCACCCAGATTCAAAAGCGTATCCCTGTACACGGATACCAGCTTCACATCCTTGGTGTCATTGTTCACGCTTGCGATAATCATCGTATCACTGTTTTCGGAGCCCAGCGCCGCGTTCTTATCTCTGTGGTCAATACCGAACAGCGCATAGGTAGTATACCCGGTCATACCGGATGACTCTGCGTCGATTCCCGCAACCTCAGGATTCACCTTAATCTTGTCCTCCTGCAGCACAGGCTGATCGATCTTTTCCAGCTTCGCATTCAGTTGTCCATAGACATAAAGTCCGCCTATAAACAGCAAAAGTACGACGATTTCAATCACAAACAACACTTTTTTCTTTTTCTTTCTTGGTTTTGCCATGATTCTTCCCCTTGTCCTTAATATGCATTTTTATTAACAAAGCCCTTAAATATTGTCAGAAACAATATTTTAATATCAAACCCTATGGTCCAGTTCTCAATATAATATAAATCACAGTCGATTCGTTTGCGGATAGAGGTATCTCCCCTGTATCCGTTCACCTGTGCCCAGCCTGTCAAGCCCGGACGCACCTGATGCTTTACCATATATCGGGGAATTTCTTCCCGGAACTTTTCCACAAAAAACGGACGCTCCGGCCTTGGTCCCACGAGGCTCATATTACCTTTTAATATATTGAATAGCTGCGGAAGCTCATCAATGCTGGTTCGCCGCATGAACCTGCCGATTCCTGTAACCCTGGGATCGTTTTTAACTGTCCATGCCTTTTTTTCTTCGGATTCCGGCTGTATCTCCATAGAGCGGAATTTATACATCCAGAACGTTTTATTGTGAAGTCCCACCCGTTCCTGCTTATAAATCAGCGGCCCGGGAGAAGTCAGCTTAATCAGAATACACATCAGAAGCATAATCGGTAAAGACACGATAATGCCGAAAACCGAACCTACAATATCCATTATCCGCTTAATCAGCGCATTGAAGGTATTATTTAAAGGAACATACCGGATATTGATCACCGGCAATCCCAAAATATCCTCCGTATACGGCTTCGTGGGAATAATTTTATTGTAGTCCGGAATAAACTTGGTATGCACTCCGGATTTCTCACATAATGCAACAATCTCTTCAAGCCTGTAATACTCACTCAGGCCCAGAGTAATCGCGATTTCATCCAGTCTGTTCGCCGGAAGAATAACCATAAGGTTCGCAATCCTTCCAATCACCTTGACACCATTATAAACGGTACCTGACGGAACATTGTCATCCAGGATTCCCCGGATAACGTATCCCCACTGAGGATTCTGCCGGACTCTGTCAATATATTCTTCAGCCGCACGGCTGTATCCCACTAATATCATCTGCTTCTGGTTCAGTCCTCTTTTGCGCATATCCCGCAAAAGACAGAAGATCATCATCCGGACGCCCCACTCCAGACAGATATTGACAAAATAGAAAATGTAAAATGTCAGTCGGGAATAATGTTCCTCACCGGCCATATACAAAGCAAAGATAATCAGCAGCAGTCCAAGGGTATTGGCCTTGATCACACTTGAAAGCACAAGGCGGCGCCCCTGCATACGCAGTGGCTCATATAAACTGAACGCCTGATATAAGATCAGATATCCCGGCAGAATAAAGGCCAGAAGAAGCATATATTCCTGAAAGCTCTTAGCTCTGACCGCCGTATCTGCAAAAGGGCCTATAAACCTGATTACCCATGCACAAACATATGAAATCGTAATTACAAAGATATCGATGAGCATATGGAGACGACTGAAATTTTTCTGGTTGTCCTTAATCAATCTCTGCCACCTCAATCCATTTCATTGCTACTATCTTATAATAGATAGTCTTTAAAAGCAACAAAATCTTATCCTTTATTTTATAAAAATTCTATGAAAACTACGGTAAACCGCCGTTTCATGCGAAAAAACGGCGGAGCATATTCCACCAAAGCTCCAATTGAATCTTCAGATAAAATGGTATATGTGAAGGATGAAACGGTACTTTTCTGCCCTTTTTGCTGATTTCAAATCCGTTTTTTATGCCTGCCAGGTACTCTTTCCCCATGCCTTTTACAGCAAAAAACAACAGCTTTGTGCCAAATCCTGCCGCCAGAAACGGCAAATTCAAAATAATCTGCAGAAGCGGCATATTTTTATAAATCAGATAAATATTATTTCTGGAGGAATACCTTGTCTTAAACTGATTATATCTGGAGCCGCTGGTTCCGCTGCCCACATGATAGACCACAGCCTTCGGCGCATACCAGTTCTGGAAACCGTAGATTCTCGCCCGATAGCCCACATCTGTGTCTTCCAGATAAGCAAAATGCTCTTCATCAAAATAACCGATCTTTTCAAATATTTTCTTTCTGTAGATGGCGGCACCTGCGCAGGCTGCGAATATCTTCTCTTCCTTTTCATAGGAAAGAATGTCCCTGCCTTTTCCCCTGGCATAGGACCAGCCCAACGCACAGTAATAATTGCCTGCATCATCCAGCTTTTCCCTGTCATGGTACTGCACCATTTTGGATGCACAGGAAAACGCCCTCTTATGGCGGCGGATCGCTGCTACCATTTCCTCCAGGAAATGTTCTTCCGCCTCCGTATCATTATTTAAAAGCAGCACATACGGTGCCCTTGCAGCATGAATCCCTTCATTGACAGCTCTGCAAAAGCCGAAATTATCCGGCAGCTCTATGATATGGACCCATGGATAATTCGCTGCCGCAAAGGAACAGCTTCCATCTGAGGAACCGTTATCCACAAGAATGACCTCATAATTTTTCAATGTCTGGCGCTCCAGGCTGCTAAGTACGCCATCCAAAAATGCAATTCCGTTAAAATTCGGAATTATGACCGATACTTCCTGCATTGTTTCTCCTTATTTCTCTTTCTTTCCCATTCCAGGCAAAGGCCGCAGGGAATAGTTCCACTTCGTCAGGGAAAGATTCTTATTGTAATTCGGGTCGCCGTTTTTCAGTATATCCATCCAGTGGCACCTCATATATTCGATCTCCCTCTGGAAACGGCGGACTTTATCCTTGCTGTCCTCTGCCCCTCTTGTCCTGGATTCCATATGATAGAGCTGCACATAGGGGTCATAAACGATCAGATAACCATTTCTCACGGTCTTCAGGCAGAGGTCCACATCATTAAAAGCCACTGCCAGTTCCTCCGTAAAGCCTCCGGCCTTCTCAAACGCCTCTTTTTTCATCATCATACATGCAGCCGTAACAGCCGTCATATCCTGAAGAACAGACGCTTTGTGCAGATACCCGGTTCTGTTTGCAGGCATATCCACAAACAGGTGGCCTGCAATGCCTCCCATACCAACCACACAGCCTGCATGCTGGATCGTATCATCCGGATAGATCAGCTTCACACCCACTGCGCCGACTTCCCGGCGCTGGCAGACACCCAGCATTTCACCTAGCCAATTTTCTGTAATCACAGTCACATCGTTATTCAAAAAAAGAAGATAGTCTCCCTTTGCATGACGGGCGCCGTAATTGTTAATAGCTGAATAGTTAAACTCCTTATTCCAGCGAAGCAGACGTATCCCCGGAGTCTCGGACAATTCTTTATAATACCGGAAAATTTCATCTGTAGTACTATTATTCTCAATGATGAGAATTTCATAATTCTGATATGAAGTTTTTTCTTTTATAGATTCCAGACATGCCTGCAGGGATTCCTTTTCATCCTTATTGGGAATGATAATCGATACCAGCGGTTCACCCCGGACAGGATACTGTACCCTGTAAAATCCCAAATCCGGTGTATGGCTGACCCTGCCTTCCACACCCGTACGCTTCAGATGTTCCTCGATCGCACGCTTTCCTGCCTCAAACGCATACATTTTGCTGGCAGGATTATCCGCGGTAGATGCCTTATGCGTACGCCAATGATAAAGAATTTCCGGCACATGGCCCACCTTCCCCGCCTCTTCCACACAGCGGAAAATAAAATCATGATCCTGTGCACCCTCAAATTCCCTTCGGAAGCCTCCGACCTTTTCCACAATGGAACGTCTGACTGCAAAAAAATGACAGATATAATTATTGGAACGAAGCAGATCCAGATTGAAATCCGGTTTCAGATGCGGCTGAAAATGCTCCTCCAGCTCCGTTGTCACCTTATCTTCATCCGTATATACGGCATCCAGCTCCCTGTCTGCTTCCAGAGCACGTGCAATTTCATAGAGTGCATTTGGGGCGAGCAGATCATCATGATCCAGCAGCCCCACAAACTCGCCCCCTGCCATAGCCAGTGCCTCGTTTGTATTCTCCGCAATTCCAAGATTCTTCTCCAGATTCCGGTAATGGATGCGGGAATCCTTTTTTGTATAAGCCCTGAGAATCTTCTGCATTTCCTCATCTCCGGGGCTTCCGTTCGCAATGCACAGCTCCCAGTTTCCATATGTCTGGTTCACCAGAGAGTCCAGCATCTGCCGCAGAAATACAGGCGGGGTTTTATATGCCGGCACCGCCACGCTGATCAGCGGAGCATAGGTGAATCTGTAATTCCTTTGTTTTTCCAGAGTTTCCTTATCCGGCACATAAGCCTCATACCATGGTCCGTAAGGAACCTCCTCCGGTTCAAACCGTTCATGCAGGCGGATCCAGAATTCCTTCGGTCCATAATGCTTCAGATAACGGAAGCCTTTTTGTATCGTATAGGGATTCAGTTTTTTCACAAGCCTTCCCCATTGAATCCTGCCGCCCTGGTTTTGTTCTTTGCTCATAAATTTAACCTCTGATTGTTCTTTTCTGCCGCACTCTGCATTGGCTGTATGCGTGTAAAGTACAGATTACGGGAAAATGATGAATTTATTTTAACATTGTACTATATTTTTTGCAAGAAAGTGTGTGAATGTGTTATACTATCTTTGTTATGAATATTTACCAGAAACAGGAGAATCTATTTATTATGAAAATCAAAAAATTATATACAGGCCTGCTGGCGTTTGGAATATCTGCATCCCTTATTTTCCAGACGCCGGTCATGGCCGCAGAAGAAACGGCATCTGAAGATCCTTCTGCCGCATCAGCAATTTCAACAAACGCAATTTCCGGCTGGCCGCAGGGACCGGAGATCACCTCCACTGCCGCCGTCGTTATGGAGAATTCCACCAATACGATCCTCTATGCCAAAAATATGGATCAGACCCTGTATCCAGGCAGTGCAGTCAAAATCATGACGATTCTCATGGCACTGGAAAACAGCAGTCCACAGGATCAGGTTACTATGACAGAAACCGGAGTTTCCGGGGCGACGGATGGAGGGGCCAATATAGCTGCACAGCTCGGGGAGGTCTTTACTATGGAGCAGTGTCTGTACGCGATTATGCTGGCCTCCGCCAACGACATTGCCATGCAGGTGGCTGAACATATCAGCGGCTCCATAGAAGCCTTTGCAGAAAAAATGAACGCCCGCGCACAGGAGCTTGGCTGTACGAATACCGTTTTTACAAATCCCACCGGACTGACTGACGAAAATCAGCATATCACCGCCCATGACATGGCATTGATCATGCAGGCCGCATTAAATAACAGCACCTTCCGTACGATCGCCTCTGCTGCCTCTTATACCATTCCGGCAACCAACGTTTCCGGGGGAGAACGCGTACTGACAAACAATTTCGCACTGCTCAACGCTTCCGACGCCTCCTATTACCAGGGCTGTCTGGGCGGTAAGGAGGGCTACACAGACGCTTCCGCAAGTACGCTTACCTGTGCGGCAGAACGAAATGGCATGACCCTGATCGCAGTCGTCCTTCAGGGAGCTTCCGGGCAGACCGCTCCGGAGGCCATTACCATTATGGACTACGGCTTCGGCAATTTCCAGAAGCTGACTCTCGGAGAAAACGATTTTAACCTGGCCTCCGGCGGCGAAGTCATCGTCCCTGCAGGTGCCGGGGAAGACAGCCTGACTACCGAGGATACTCCTGCCGACAACCAGATCAACCGCCAATATCTGTTCAGCGGTACTCCCGTGGGAACTGCCGTTATGCTTGCAACACAGGAACAGGATAATAGCATTTTTGTGAACAGCGAAAAAAATATGAAGGCCGCACAGGATTTCACTGCCGGAAAATCCATAATCCCTTATTATCTGATCGGCGGAGCCGGCGTACTGCTCTTCATCCTGCTGATCCTTTGGATGCGTAAAATCATCAAAGCCTAAGCATCGCCCATCCGGCGGAAGAATGATGAATACCTCATGAAAAGACGGGTCTGACGCAATACGCCAGGCCCGTCTTTATTTTATGAACCACTGACAAAAGCTCTGATACTAAAGGGTACATCCCTATACTCCGGCCAGATTACTCCAAAAAATACATAGAGTGCCAGACCGATCAAAGCGATACAGGTACACACATACACACCCTTTTGCCTGCTTTCTTTTTCTACCAGCACATCAAACAAATTTCCATACCCCATGATCATAAAATAAGTCATGGGAACCACCATCGGCAGACTGTAGCGTCCCTGAGGCTGATAATCCGAGCAGTACGAATAGTATGCATTCAGGATATTCGGTATAATCACAGCGATCAGCATACACCAATGGAAAATCCCTGTTTTGCTCCACCTTCCCTTGCATCTCAATGCAAAGGTCTTTACCGGATGCAGGAATATCAACAAAAAGCCTGCCTTGATAAAATCCATATAATTGTTTTCCAGCCACTTGGGCATAAACACATCCATCATGCCGAATCTTCCGACAAAGCTTCTGGACACCAGCTCTACCCAGGAAAATCCTTCATCCGGATACCCGATATTCAGCATATCCAAAAATGTATAGCCCGCCATCTGCGGTGTTACTCTGTCCGATGGTTTATAGCCTGGTTTTGCATATTTTTCCGCACAGACCGCAGATGCGCTTCTTCCGAGAAAATCCCCATCATAAAGCACCGCATTGCGCACAAACCACCAGCCTGTCAGGACCAGAACCAATACGCAGACGAAGGCGCCCTTTTTCACAAAGCTTTTACAGCTTCCCTCTTCCTTTGCCTCCATAAGCAGAGAGGCACCAAACAAAAGGATGCTGCACAGGACAAAGCCATATGCATTATAATAGGACAATCCGCATACTCCGAGCCCGACGGCCAGCACCGTACAATTCTGATAGCTCCAGCCCTCCTGTATACCGCACACCCACGCATACACAATCACTGCCGTAGAAAATAACGCCAGTGCATCGCTGTTTACATAAGTGAACACAAAGAGCGAACCGGGCATAAGGCTGATGAACGCAGTAAACAGCCATGCCTTATGAAGGGAAAACAGCCGTTTTCCGATACGGAGTGCAACAAAGGCAGTCCCAATTCCAAGCAAAACGTTTACAAACCTTGCTGCCATCAAAAGCGCAAACGGCGCCGTAGTCACAAAGCTTATAAGCTTCATCAGCACAGCCCCAAGCATATAATCCAGAACCGGAAAGAATGCATAGGAAATTCCCCACACAGAATTGCGGACTGCCGGGTCATCCCCTACCGGAAGCGCTCCATTCTGATAAATGTACTCCGCAATCTGATAGCGCATCTGCTCATCCGGTGCCGCACCCATTGGCTGAACTCTTGCCCACATCAGGTAAAAACCGAAAAGAAACAGGAAAAACAGCCCTTCTATCCAGGTTTCCTTCCTGACATTCCTGATTTTATTCATTACATTTCCTCTCCCTTTTTCAGTATCTCCAGATACCTTCCAAGTGCATCCTGCCAGACCGGCAGACGGTCAAACCCATGCTCATCCAGCTTCTTTTTTTCCATACGGCTGTTGGAGGGGCGCTTTGCCTTTGCCTGATATTCCTCCGCACTGACCGGAACCACATTTACATCCATACCTGCCTGACGGAAGATTTCCTTTGCAAAATCATACCAGGAAATATAGCCTCCCTCATTGGTCACATGATATTTTCCGTATTCCTCTTTTTCCAGCATATCTACCAAAAGCCTTGCAAGATCGTAGGTATAGGTCGGTGTCCCGATCTGATCGTTGACAACTGTAATGGTATCATGAGTTTTGCCCAGATTCAGCATGGTCTTGATAAAGTTCTTCCCATTTACCCCGAATACCCAGGCAATGCGGACGATATAGTATGCATCCAGATATTTTTCTACTGCCTGTTCACCCTCATACTTGGTCTGTCCGTAGACATTCAGCGGGGTAACCACCGGATCATCCGGCTCCCACGGACGGGTTCCTTCTCCGTCAAACACATAATCTGTGCTTAAATAGATCATCGGGAGCTTCAGCTCTCTGCACATTTTTGCAATATTTTCTGTACCCAGGGCATTGACCCTCCGGCAGGCTTCTACCTGATCTTCTGCCGCATCCACAGCCGTCCATGCCGCACAGTGAACAACCTTATCTGCTTTTGACGCCTCCATTACACGCCTGACGGCGGACCAGTCTGTAATATCCATTTCTTCCACATCCACACCGATGCCCTCATAGCCTCTCTTCGCAAGCTCATTCATGACATCGTGTCCAAGCTGGCCCTTTACGCCTGTTACAAAAACTCTCATGCTTCGTCCTCCTTATTCTCCGATACAGCCGTTTCTGCTATATACGTCTCAATGAAAAATCCTGGCTCTTTAATGTCAGGTTGGGATTATAATACGGATCCCCATCTCTCAGAATTTCCGGCCAGCGTTTTTCGAATATTGCAATCTCTTTATTAAAACGCGCAATTTTCTCAGGCGTGTCCTCCAATCCTCTGGACTTGGATTCATAGTGATACAATTCCGCATAGGGATTGTATACGATCAGATATCCTGCCCTCCGCAGCTTCATACAAAAATCAATATCATTAAAGGCCACCTGAAGCTCCTCGCTTAAGCCCCCCACCTCTTCAAAGGCAGCTTTCCTGACCATCATACATGCGGCAGTCACGGCACTGTAATCCTGCGCACAGATAATTCTGTGACAGTAGCCGGTCGTCCCCCTTGGCTGAAGCACAAAGCAATGTCCTGCAATTCCGCCGAAGCCGATTACAACACCAGCGTGCTGTATGGTATCATCCTCATAATACATTCTGGCTCCCACGGCCCCCACATCACTGCGCATACAGTAACCCAGCAGCTCTTCCAGACAATCCGGATTGATGATCTCCGTGTCATTGTTCAGAAGCAGCAGATACTCGCCCTTTGCAAAAGAGGCCCCGTAATTATTGATGGCAGAATAATTGAATACGCTGTCCCAGTATACGACCTTTACCTTCGGATTCTCCGCTTCCAGCTTCTTGTAGTACGCAAAGGTTTCCTCCTCTGTACTATTGTTCTCCACGATGATATATTCATAATTCTGATAGGCAGAGTTCCGGTCAATGGAATCCATGCACCGTTTCAAATCATCAATATGATCCTTATTCGGTATAATAATGGAGATCAGCGGATCATAAGGCCGTATAAAACGGGTCCTGTATAGACCCAGAAATTCTCCCCGGAAGACCTCCGCCCGAATTCCTGTTCTCTCGTAATGCGCCTCAATGGCACGTTTTCCTGCCTCAAAGGCATAGGTCTTGCTCTCCGGATTCTCTGCTGTGGAATCCTCGTGGCAGCGCCAGTGATAGAGGATTTTCGGAATATGGTAAATCTCCTCCTCTTTAACAGCCTCCACACAGCGGAAAATAAAATCGTAATCCTGCGCGCCGTCAAATTCCTTCCGAAGCATTCCGACAGCATCAATCACCTTCCTGCTCACAACGAACAGGTGGCAGATATAATTCACCGTACACAGCAGATCCGGGTTATAGTCCGGTTTAAAATGGGGCTGAAAGAACTTGTGTCCATCCATGGACATTTTGTCCTCATCCGAATACAGAAGCTGAACCCCCGGCCGCTCATTCAGCGCCTTGACGCACTCAAACAATGCATGGGGCGTCAATTCATCATCATGATCTGCAAACGCAATGAAATCACCGGCAGAAGCCGCAATGCCCGCATTGGTGTTTTCTGAAATCTGCAGCGGCTCCCCATGGGAGATCACCTTGATCCGTTTGTCTGCTGATGCACATTTTCTCAATATTTTCTCAATAGGAGAATTTTTCCCGCTTCCATCCGAAAGGCACAGCTCCCAGTTTGTATAAGTCTGCGCCTGCACAGATTCGATCAGCCTAAAGAGATATTTTTCCGGCGTTTTGTAGAGTGGAACAACAATGGAAATCTTCGGCTGATAGTCGAATTTTGTCTTTCTCTGTTTCTCCAGTTCTCTTGGACCGGGCAGATGCTTCTCTATCCATTTAGGATAGGGAATTTCCCTGGTAGACACGGTTTTTACCTTGGAAACCACCTTGCCCGCCAGTGCGGCGCCGCCCTGCGCCCTCCAGTAGCGCAATCCTTTTTTGGCATATTTCTGAAGCTTTCTTTTGACGATCACCGCTCTCTGCAGATGTACCACATGAACAGATTTTTTACTGCCTGCGCAGAACACCATATAAAGAAGCTTCCCACCTGTCTGTGTAAGCTCCACAAAAAATCCGTTCTTATCCGGCTCTTTCATTTCCTCATACAACTGCTCCACATCCACTCGCTCTGTACGCAGTATCTCTGCCTGTATCTGCTGTTTATTCTCATCATAAATCCGAATGCGCACAGGCTCATCGGCAGCAGCCCAGCCGCGGATGCGCACAAAGCCCTGCTGCACCTTTTCTTCCTCAATATAGAACTGCGGCTTCCCTCTTTTCTTTTCCAGCTCTTTTGCGGAAACAGAAAACCAGCACACCTTTTTATCCGGCATATCCGCATAGATCACCAGCTTCCGATACCCCTCTAAAGATTCCGGAAGTTCAACCGCAGCCGTAATCTGTTCCCCGCGAATCAGGTCCGGGTCCTTAAACCGCTCCATAGCACTGACAATTTCCAGTTTCCGAATCTCTGCCTTAAGCTCCGTCTGGTCCAGACAGGCGCGCATCCCGGCTTCCTTCGGCCAGGTTCCCTGGAGAATATATAAGCAGGGATTCTGTAAGTGAAATCTCTCTCTCGTTACTTCAAAAATTTCCTTAGACATGTCTATCCTCATTTCCTTAGTCTTCCCTCAGGGAGCAGTCTCCTTCTGTCACAGACAGATTCGGACTGTAATAAGGGTCTCCCTTGGCCAGCTTGACCGCCCATTTTTCTTCAAACCTTTTCACTTCTTTATCAAAACGAAACTGCTTTTCCGGAGTGTCCTCCATGCCTCTGGATTTTGACTCATAATGATACAGTTCGGCATAAGGCGTAAATACAATCTTTTTCTTTTTTGCACGTACCTTCATACAAAGATCAATATCATTAAATGCCACACAGAATGTCTCATCAAAGCCTTCCACATCAAAAAATGTCTGTGTCTTTATCATCATACAGGCGGCTGTCACGGCGCTGATCTCCTGGACACTGACCATTCTTCCCATATATCCCGCATCCTCCCTGGAAGCCCGGCACATAATATGCCCTGCAATACCGCCAAGTCCCAATACCACGCCTGCATGCTGGATGGTATTGTCCGGATAATACAGCTTCGCACCAACCATTCCTACCTGCTCCTGCTGGCAGAGCTGCAGCATTTCCTCCAGCCACCGGGGAGTAATGATCTCCACATCGTTGTTCAGGAACAGAAGATACTCACCCTTCGCCTGCTCTGCCGCAAAATTGTTGATCGCCGCAAAATTAAATTCCTTTTTCCAGGTAAGCACCTGCAGCCGGGGATATTTCCCGGAAATCTCTTCGTAATATGCAAACGTCTCCGGTTTTTCACTGTTATTTTCTACGATCAGAATCTCAAAATTCTGATACGTACTCTTCTCATAAATAGAAGAAAGACACAGATTCAAATCCCCGGTATGGTCCTTGTTGGGAATGATAATGGAAACCATAGGCTTTCCCTGTATTTTTACCCGGCTTCTGTACCATCCCGGACGCTCTGTCAGCTCCACCTCTGCCGGAATCCCCATTCTCTCATAATGCTCTTCGACCGCTCTCCGTCCTGCCTCATAGGCGTACCTCTTACTTTCCGGGTCTGCTGCCGTTGACTCCATATGGCAGCGCCAATGATAGAGCACCTTCGGTATATGAACGATCCGCTCTGCCTTTTCGCAGCAGCGGAAAATCAGGTCATAATCCTGCGCACCGTCAAATTCCGGCCGAAACAGTCCGGCCTTTTCCAAAAGCTCTCTTTTCACTGCAAAGATATGGCAGATATAATTGTTTTCCCGAAAGCGGAACAGATTAAAATCCGGCTTAAAATTCGGCTCGAAATAATGCTGCCCATCCATACTTACCTTATCCTCGTCCGTGTATACCACATCTGCACGGCGATTTTTATTGAGTGCTTTTACAATTTCAAAAAGGGCATCTGCAGTCACAATATCATCATGGTCACAGAGCATAATGTACTCGCCCCTTGCCATATGGACAGCAGCATTTGTATTTCCGGAAATTCCTCCGTTTTTTTTCAGTTTTTTATAATACAGACGTCTTTCCCGCCCATAATTCTTCTTTAAATACTCTCTGATTTCCTCCCCTTCGCTTCCATCTGCCAGACAAAGCTGCCAGTTCGCGTAGGTCTGTTTCCTGATAGAATCTATAAGCTCTTTTAAATAGGGAAGCGGCGTATTGTAAAGCGGAACCACGATGCTGATGAGCGGCGCGTATGGAAATACGGTTCTTCGCTGTCTCATCGCTTCCCGCAAATTTACCGCATGCCTTTTAAACCATGCCTCATAGTTCCTGGTATCCGCATTGGAGAATCCGGTCAGACGTCCCCAAAACACCCGGGATTTATTTTCCCTCCGCAGCTTTTTGATATCGGTTTCATGACTCTTTTCCAGATTTTCTCCACGGAAACGGAGTATCACCTTTTTTCCCGCAATATCTTCCAGCCTTGCAGACACCCGAAATCCGATTTCCTGCCCCTGATAACAGGCATCCAGGTTTCTCCGCTCCACCACATCCGGCCGGCGCCCGCGGCTTAATCTGCAGGCAAAAGCGGCTCCGGACTCATCCACTGCTGAAACCTCCGCTATTCCACGCTGATCAAGCACCCAGCCTTCGATTTCCAGCATGGTATCATACAGAACCTCTTCTCTGTCTATATGATATTCTATCAGGCATTCCTCGCAAAAACGGCGCAGCTCACCGGATTCCATTTTCCATATGGATATCTTCTCCCTGCCGTATTCCAGAAAAAGCTCCAATACCTGATGCCTCCCCGCAAGCTCCCAGGCATCCGCAATCTTAACCGTAAAGCCGGGCCGGCGGATATCTGCAAACTGTTCCAGTGCCTTCGCAACATCGGGCCGTTCATACCGTGCAAAGACCGGAAGTACCTCCGCCACCTCATCGCAGTACAAAACAAATGTATAATCCCTGCCCTCGGGGTCCGCATACCACCCATCCAAAATCAGCGTGTGTGAATCCCTGTCATCATATTTCTGTTCATCCACACTCCAGCGCAATTCTTCCATTCGTTATCCCCATTCGTCTCGTCTATTTCTTTACCTTCCGATACATCTTCCAGACCCTGGTGTTCTCCATATCGTGGATCACCTTTTTCAGCTGACGTATCTGAGCATCCTTCTCCCCGGATACCTGAGCAAATTTCTGCCAGAATTCTTCTCTTGCTTCCTGCTCCTTCAATATTTCCAGCTCTATGGACAGTGCTTCTGCATCCTCCGGAATTCTTTCCAAAATCAACTGAGGGTCTCCCCCTCCAAAGTAATACCTGCCCTCTCCTAACGGAAATCCATTGGTCGTAAAGCCTGCCCTTTCCTGACCTTTAAAGCGGAGGCGGCGGACACGCAGGCCGCCTGCGGACTCACCCGGGTCCAAACGGATACGCCGTACCCCCTTAGGAATCGGAAGCTCCGTGGAAATCCCCTGCCTGCTCATAGGATACAGACAGGAATCCTTCTCCTGAAAGTCCTCGCCCCTATCATAGAAAACCTGCAGATTCTTCTCTGCTATAGCCAGCCGGAGCTGCTCATAATACGGAAGAACCTCTGCCTTTCCGGGGGAAACCTCCTCATACATCGCAAGAAGCGGGATATGTGCTCCCTGCATGTATCTTTGGAATGCAGCCTCCATACGGCCATAAATCCTCTGCTCCTGTACAGTAATCCCTGCCTTTCCGTAAAAATCCCGTTCCTTCAGTACGCGCCGCTTGCCATCACTTTCCAGATAATAATGGATCATACGATACATAATGAAGTGTGCCGGAATCGGAAAAGCAAACGTCCATTCATAATCAATGACAGAAACCTTTTCGTTTCCGATCAGAATATTTCCGGCAACCAGATCAATATTGGAAATACTGCCGCACTGAAGACCTCCCTCCAGGGCAGCATCCCCGAATACCTGAACAAATTCCGGTGTTTTCTGAAAAAGACTTCCTTTATGAATCCGGCGGATTTTTTCCAAATACGTAAAAAGAAGGTCCTCCAGCTCCCGGTATTTCCCCTGGTCCAAAAGGCCGTCCAGTTTTTCCTCCAGAGTCACGCCCTCCAGATATTCCAGCCTTGCACCGTAATCCTCCATAGTGCAGGCATTCATCTTCAGTCCTTCTTTTGCATAGGAGGCTTCTAATTCCGACGCAATCTTTGGAAGCCTTTCTATATGCTCTGCCGCAGAGCTGTCCGCAGGGACTTTTTTTACAAAACGTTTCTTATCCGCATCCACGCAGATATCTGTGCGGATATCAAATCTTCTGTCCCTCTCATTCGAAAATTTCGCATAGATGGTCTCCTGCCGCACCTCTTCCCTTCCGATCAGAAGAAGAAAGGAATTGGAAAACTGGGGAAACAAATCATTGTCCAGCAGAGAATCATAAACCGGTGATTCCTGAAAAAGCTGAAGTCTCAGACGGTCAAAATTCGTCTCCATACGGTTCAGCTCGCCCTTGACAGGCAGACGTTCTTCTGAATATATCGTCATCGGAAGCTTATAATCCGGGAACGGAAAATACCATTTCGCCTTCAGGTTTCCGGCCTTCTTCAAAATGCCTGTCAATTCCTTTTTCGTAAAGGTCTTTACGCCGTTTGTCACCGGATATCCCTCCAGGCCTTCAAACAGCGTGCCGAAATGATCCTCCGTGCATCCCGCCCAGTATTTCAGCCCGAAACGGTTTTCAATTGCCATAACAATCTTTCCATTTGGCTTCAGATGCCCGGCAATGATCTTCAAAAAGTCCACATACGGCGTTTTGCTCTGTATATAAGACTCCCCGTATTCAAAAACCCCAATCAGAGTTATATAGTCATATTTTTCTGTCAGCGACTTTTCGATTGCCTGGAAGTTCCCCATAAGGATGGTCAGATTCCCGCACTCCTTATGCCTGAGCGCATTGATCTCGCTTCTCTTTCTGGATAGCTCAATACAGGTTACTTCTTTTGCACTTCGGCAGAGTGCGCCTGTGATGGCTCCGCAGCCGGAGCCGATCTCCAGCACCTTTTCCTCTCCTGTAAAAGGAAGCCAGCTCACAATATTCTCGCGGATATGCGAAAAATGATAGAGCACAGGCCAGCTTTTTTTCTCTGCAATGACCTGATTCAATTCCTCTTGCGGATACTCTCCGGCAATCTTCAGCATCTCATCCTCAATGGCTCCATCCGTATACAAATCTTTCCCCGGATAATACGTATCATCCAGCGTTACCTGACCGATCTTTTCTCTCATTTTTCTACTCCACAGTGGATTTCCACCTTTGAATCCATATCATAAAATCCTACGGTGTTTTTATCGGAAACCACCGTAATGCTGCATGCGTCATAAAGCCTGTGAAAAACAGTAAACTCCCCATCCTTATAGCCTGTGCAGCCAAAGGATAAAAGATACTCTCCTCCCTGTAAAAACATATCCTGCGTGAAAGTGACGGTACACTGGCTGCCTGCTTCGGAATTCTCCACATGGGCTTTTTCAAACATGGTATTGGTTCCTGTGATCTCCGTCCCCCTGATATCCTTAAAGGTATACGCCATGATCGGCTCCTGAATGCTCTCGTGGAACTTCACCCTCATCCTGATCTGAAAGGTATCGCCTTTTTCAATGGTATTCGTATACCGCCCCCTGGAATCGGCCACCACAAAATCGATAATTTCCGCCAGCTTACTTCCATATTCCAAAAGATCGGGATTAATCTGGAAGCTTTCGTGCCAGGGCTGTTCTTCATCCGCCGCAGCCTCCGTAGCAGTCCCTTCTGCTTCCTCACCCCGGTCAGTCCTGGCTGGCTCCTGTCCCACCAAAAGCTGCTTATACATATCGACCATTTGCTTTGGAGAGCCTTCGTCGAGCTTGACTCCCTTATTCAGTAAAATGACTCTGTCACAGTAATGGGAAATGCTGCTCAGGTCATGGCTGACAAACAGAATCGTTCTCCCCATTTCTTTAAATTCTTCAAATTTCCGGTAGCACTTTGCCTGGAAAAATACATCTCCCACAGACAATGCCTCATCTACGATCAGGATTTCCGGGTCAATATTGATCGCCACAGCAAAGGCCAGCCGCACAAACATACCGCTGGAATAAGATTTTACGGGCTGGTATACAAAATCCCCGATATCCGCAAAATCCAGGATATCCCGGAGCCTTGCATCCACCTCTTCTTTGGAAAAGCCCATCATGGTTCCGTTGAGGTAGACATTTTCCACACCGGAATACTCCGGATTAAAGCCTGCTCCCAGCTCCAGAAGCGCAGAAATGCGTCCATCCACCTCTGCACTGCCTCCGGTAGGATTCAATACACCGGTAATGATCTTCAGAATGGTGGATTTCCCCGATCCATTGGTCCCGATGATTCCAACGGTTTCTCCTCTTTTTACATCAAAGCTCACATCATTCAGCGCATAATGCTCTTTCACCTGCACCTTGATTCCAAGCGCCTCCCTGAGGCGGTCAGAGGGTTTATTATATAGTTTATACATTTTGCTCAGGTGTTTTACCTGAATTGCCAAATCATTCATCTTGTTCTCCATTGTTCCGTTCTACAGTACATCCGCAAAATGCACCTGCAGCTTCTTAAACATTCTGGTTCCCAGGAAAAACAGAACCAGGGTGAAGACCCAGAAATAAAGGGTCAGAACCGGATGCTCCCAGACACCCACCTTATTGATCAGGGAATCCCGGTATCCCTGTACAATATAAAAAACAGGATTCAGCTTCAAAAGCTGCTTCAGGATTCCCGTCAGCCCCAAATCACTGAAATCCCACATAATAGGTGTGACCCATACTCCTACCTGAAGCGCGATATTGATGATCTGACTCAGATCACGGAAAAATACCACCACAGCACCGGTCAGATACGTCATCGCCAGAATCAGCATAAAAATGCAGAAGCTGTAGTAAATAAGCTGCAGCACATACAGATCCGGCGGATATCCCATAAAGGTATAGATCACCAGAACGATCACCACAAAAAAGCAGTGCACAAACGCTGCGGAAAAAATCTTTACCACCGGCAGGATTCGGATGTTGAACACTACTTTTTTGACCAGGTAATTATACTCCAGCAGAGCATTGGTTCCGCCGGTCAGCCCTTCCTGAAGGAAAAACCATGGAACCAGCCCTGCGATCAGCCATAGCACAAAGGGAACGCCCTTATCCGAGCCGCTGCGAAGCGCCAGCCCGAACACAAACCAGTAGACACAAATCGTTACGATCGGCTGGACAAACGCCCATACAGTTCCGAAATAGGAGCCCGCATACTTTGTTTTAAAATCATTTTTTGCCAGAGTGAGTACCATTTTGCGGTTCTGGTAAACCTCCTTCGGCAGCCATACTTCTTTTTTCAATCTTCCTTGCTC
This sequence comes from uncultured Blautia sp., assembly GCA_900551075.1. GTDB lineage: Bacteria > Bacillota > Clostridia > Lachnospirales > Lachnospiraceae > Blautia_A. The sequence continues at coordinate 56,984 of URVB01000010.1, forward strand.
CTATTTGCCGCAGTATTCCCGGAAGCCGCCCCATTTCTGGTCCTTCTCTGAAATTATCAGCTCCATGCCCTCCGGAATCGGCCACTCTATGCCGATTTCCGAATCATTCCAGGCCAGTCCGCCCTCGTCATTCGGGTGATAAAAATCCGTGCATTTATATGCAAATTCTGCTGAATCCGAGAGTACAAGGAAGCCATGCGCAAAATTCTTCGGGATAAAGAACTGTTTTTTATTTTCTGCAGAAAGAAGAACGCCATACCACTTCCCAAAGGTGGAGGAGCCCTCCCGCAGATCCACGACAACATCAAACACCTCACCGCTGACTACACGAACCAGCTTATCCTGCGGATAGTTGATCTGGAAATGCAGACCGCGCAGCACGCCTTTCCTGGAGCTGGACTGGTTATCCTGTACAAACTCCATATCAATTCCTGCCGCTTTATAATCATGATAATTATAGGTTTCCATAAAATAGCCGCGCTCATCCCCGTAAACGGCAGGAGTAATCACCTTTAAGCCTTCAATCTCACATGTTTCCACTGTTATCTTACCCAATTTTATGTCCTCCATTTCGTGCGCATTTCCTGCGCAATTTGGTTTGCCGTCAATTATAAGCCTTCCGCTACCTCAATCATATATTTGCCGTAGGCAGTTTTCAGTAACGGCTGTGCCAGCCTTACAAGCTGTTCCTTTGTAATAAATCCGCGTTTATACGCAATCTCTTCAATACAGGAAATATATAAGCCCTGGCGTTTCTGGAATGCGGATACAAAATCAGCCGCATCCAGCAGAGAGTCATGATTTCCCGTATCCAGCCAGGCAAAGCCCCGGCCCAGAGTTTCCACCCTCAGGGCACCGCGCCTTAAATACTCATTGTTTACGCTTGTGATCTCGATTTCCCCTCTTGCGGAAGGCTTCACATTTTTGGCGATCTCTACAACCTCATTGTCATAGAAATACAGTCCGGGTACTGCATAATTGGACTTCGGATGCTCCGGCTTCTCTTCGATAGAAAGAGCTTTGCCGTTTTCGTCAAACTCCACAACGCCATACTCTCTCGGATCCCTGACGTAGTATCCGAAGATCGTTGCCCCCTTCTCGTTTTCCGTACGCCTGTAAGCATTCAAAAGCACTCTGGAAAAGCTCTGACCATAGAAAATATTATCTCCCAGTACAAGAGCTGCCGCATCCTTTCCGATAAATTCTTCTCCAATGATAAAAGCGTCTGCAAGTCCTCTCGGTTCCTCCTGAACGGCATAGGCAAACCTCATGCCCAACTGGCTTCCATCTCCCAAAAGCTCTTCAAATACCGGAAGGTCCCGCGGAGTAGAAATGATCAAAATCTCTCTGATACCGGACAGCATCAGCGTGGACAGCGGATAATAGATCATCGGCTTGTCATATACCGGCATGATCTGTTTGGAAATTGCCTTTGTCAGCGGATATAAACGGGTTCCGGAACCGCCTGCTAAAATAATACCTTTCATGGAAAATCCTCCTTATTTCACCCTACGTCTTCTTTTTTTGTTTTTTATTTTCAATGCGGCCAATAATACCATCAGCACGGCAAGCATGCAGCCCATGATAATGAGCAGGAGCTTTGCCGTATCCGAAAGCCCCTTCGGCTCCCCTTCGCCCTCCTGCTCCTCTGTCTCTCTCAGAAGCTCAAAAACCGAAGGTTTGTCCTCCCCATTCTGTCCGGTCTGTTCCAGGGATGCTTCCGTAGTCGGCACAGGCGTTGGTACGCCGATTCTGCCAACGCCTACATATTGCCCGTGATAAAAATACTGCCGCAGCCTTTCCCCATCCTTTTCTGTGTCATTCGTCTCCACTTCATCCACAGTCACACCCTTCGGCACAGTCAGGATTCCCTGCTCATTCGCCTGTATCTGCTCAAAATTTGCAAAGCCGTAATCGAAAAGGTCCCTGCTGTCTGAACAGTTCAGACCCAGATCCGGAGTGCGCATGGTAACTGCAATGTAAGTTATGCCATCCCGTTCCGCTGCTACTACCATTGTATTCATGGCTTCCTGTGTATATCCGGTCTTTCCCCCGATGCACCCATTATAAAATAATGGAGACTCTCCGGCAAGCATAGGAACATGTGTATGCAGAACACGTTTATCACTCATATTCGTAGCCGGAATGGAATAATTTACTTTGCCTATAATTTTGCGGAAGTTTTTATTTTTCAGACCCTCCCGCATGATTTTGGCCATATCATGAGCAGTCGTATAATGATTTTCATCCGGAAGACCGCTGGCATTGGCAAAATGTGTATTCCTGCAGCCGATCTCCACTGCCCTCTGATTCATCATTTCAACAAACCTCTCCTCAGAGCCGCCTACATACTCCGCAACCTGCGCACATACCTCATTGGCGGACTGAATAATTGCCGCATTCAGGCAGTCCTTCATGCTGAGGACCTCTCCCACCTGCATACCGATATTCGAGCTGTCGGCCTTCACATCCCGGACGCCGGTCTCCGTAAACGTCACCTGATCCTTTAAGGAGCTGTTCTCCAACGCGACCAGTAACGTCATAATTTTCGTAATACTTGCAGGATAACGGATTTCATCCTTGCCCTTATCATATACGACGCCGCCTGTTCTGGCATCCAACAGAACGGCTGTCTCAGAATTGATTGCAGGCGCTTTGGGCCAGCCTTCCACCTGATCGGTTGCAACGGCTGCCTGGGTCCCGTTATTCACGGCCGCAGCCTGTACAGTCACAGATGAAGCCAAAAGAGCCGCTGTCAAAAAGCCCATGATACGGCTTCTCAGTTTATTCATAGTCCTCTCCTCCGCTAAAATGAAAATTGCAAAATTTTCTCCGTAATGTACTCCACATCAGACATTGAAAGATTATAAAACATCGGCAAACGCAGAAGACGTTCGCTTTCTCTTGTGGTATACACATCCTCTCCGGAAAATCTCCCGAACTTCTTCCCTGCCGGAGAGCTGTGAAGGGGAATGTAATGAAAGGCACTGTAAACGCCATTCTCCCTGAGATATGAGATCAAACGGCTCCTGGTCTTTAAATCCTTCACCTTCAGATAATACATATGTGCATTGTGCTGCATCCCCTCCGGTACAAAGGGACGTTCGATCTTGCCCTCATCCTCCAGAATCTTCAGGCTCTGATGATAATAATCATAAATCTGATGACGCTTATGATTAATTTTCTGGCTCTGCTCCAACTGCGCATACAGATATGCCGCATTCATCTCACTCGGAAGATACGAGGAGCCATAATCAATCCAGCGGTATTTGTCAATCTGCCCACGGAAAAATTTACTGCGGTCCGTGCCCTTCTCCCGCAGAATTTCCGCCCTCTCCTGGTAGGCATCATCCCGGAACAGGAGCGCACCGCCTTCTCCCATAGTATAATTCTTCGTCTCATGAAAGCTGTAGCAGCCGAAATCTCCGATCGTCCCAAGTGCCTGTCCGTGATAATACGCCTCCACTCCCTGTGCCGCATCCTCTACGACCTTCAGCCGGTATTTCCCGGCCAGCCGCATGATCTCATTCATTTCACAGCCAACGCCTGCGTAATGCACCGGAACAATGGCCTTCGTCCGCGGTGAAATCGCCTGTTCGATTAACTTTTCATCGATATTCATCGTATCCGGACGGATATCCACAAATACAATCCTCGCTCCGAGCAGCACAAAGGCATCCGCCGTAGATACAAACGTATACGACGGCATGATCACCTCATCCCCGGTCTCTATATCACAAAGAAAGGCTGCCATTTCCAGAGCGTGTGTACAGGAGGTGGTCAAAAACACCTGATTAACAGAAAACCGTTCTTTCATCCAGGCAGAACAGTTTTTTGTGTATTGCCCATCTCCGCAGAGCATCCCCTGATCTATGGCATCCTTGATGTATTCTAATTCTTTCCCGACAAAAGCGGGTTTATTAAATGGAATTTTTTTCTTTTCCATCTTTTGATTCATAATTTCTCCATCTTCTCTATCGAAATTTCTCTAAAGCATTCATTATTTGTCGGCTTTTCGCCCAATATCTTTCCTATAATATTTTATTTTCTCATACTCATGCAGTAAATTCAATCTTTATTTTTAAAATCACTTCCAAAGGAAGTATTTACACTCCCAAATCAAGATGTTATAATTGGCAGAGCAAACAATAAAGCCAAAATCCGCAAAATAAAAAGGAGGATTTGTATGAGCCTGTATTCTATTGTCGTTCCGGTCTATAACTCCGAACATACTCTGGAGGAATTATACAACAGAATCAAAAATGTTTTTGCCGGCACCCTCCGTGAGGAATTCGAGATCATTCTGGTAGATGACAGCTCCCGGGACAACTCCTTTTCCGTTATGGAAAAGCTGCACCGCATGGACTCCCGTGTAAAGATCATCCAGCTTGCCAAAAATTTCGGCCAGCATCCGGCGCTTCTCTGCGGTTTTGCCCATGTATCCGGCGATTTTGTCATTACTCTGGATGATGACCTGCAGCATCCGCCTGAAGAGATTCCCAAAATGGTTCAGGCTATGAATGAACACGATGATGTTGATGTTATCATTGCCAAATATGAAGGACGCAAGCACAATTTTATCCGCCGTCTGGGAACCAGGATTTCTGTATACGCCACTTCCAAAATGCTGAATAAGGACCCGAATCTTGAAATTACCAGCTTTCGGCTGATGCGCCGCTTCATTGTGGATGCCATTTTAAATACAAACACTCATCTGCCCCAGATCGGCAATCTTCTTGTTCAGACCTCCGGACATATTATCAATGTCCCGGTTTCACATGATGCCCGAAAGTACGGCAGAAGCAATTATACGTTCCGTCATCTTGTCAACAGCCTGATCTATGATATCACGACACATTCCGCCTTTCCTCTGATCGTGGTCCGGAACATCGGAATCGTCAGCTTTATCCTCAGCATTATTCTGGCTGTTTTTTATCTGGTCAGGTATTTTACCTTCGGTATTTCCGTCAAGGGCTTCACTACACTTGTCCTGCTTACACTGGGATATAACGGACTGATTCTTCTTGGTATCGGCATACTCGGACAATATCTGATGCATGTACTGGACGAATCAAAAAAAATGCCGAACTATGTCATCCGCAAAAAAGAGCTTTGAGCAGGAAAGGGATACTTGTATGAAAGAAATCGGCGGTTATTTCCAACTGGAGCAGCTTTCCGGCAATGAATATTATCCGGATCTGCTCCCTTTGAATTTAGGAAGGACTGCGTTATTATACGCACTGGAACAGCTCCATGCAAAAAAGCTGTATATACCGGACTTCATCTGTGATTCCGTATCAGATGCTCTGACTCACTGGGAAGGGAATGCCGCTGTCTATCCGGTAGATAAAAATTTACTCCCTTCACAGGAATTCTTCAGCTCTGATGCAGGTATCAGAGAACCAGAAAGCTATCTCTATGTCATTAATTATTATGGACAGCTCACGGATGAAATACTTAAGAAACTGCATACGCAGTATGGGAATCTCATTGTGGACAATACACACAGCTTTTTCCAGCGTCCGCTTCCCGGAATCCCCACGCTTTATTCCTGCCGGAAATATTTCGGGCTTCCGGATGGCGCATACCTCTCCCTTCCTGAAAAGCCTGAGAATTTTTCTGCGCTTCCCTTGGATTATTCCGGCCGGAGAATGGAGCATATTCTGGGCCGCTTTGAGCACTCTGCCTCCATATATTACAGAAGGATGCTGCAAACCGCTCACAGCTTTTACGAAGAACCTGTGAAACAGATGTCCGCACTTACCCGGAATCTTCTCCGGGGAATTGACTACTGCAAAAGCGCCGAACAGAGAGAACAGAATTTTCGGATTCTGGACGAAGCTCTCGGGAAATATCAGTCCCGGCATTTTTTAATGCCGAAGGGCCCATTTGCATATCCCTTTTATTCTCCGGATGCTCCAATGCTGAAGAAAAAGCTTGCGGAAAACAGGATTTTTGTCCCCACCTACTGGAACAACGTAATCGGGGAAGCACCAAAAGACAGCGCTGCTTATGATCTGGCCGCTCACATTCTCCCGCTTCCCATTGACCAGCGGTATCAGAAGGAGGATATGGAGCAGTTAATCTCCGCTTTTACAAATTTATTGAAGCAAGGAGGCACACCATGACACATCGTCTGTTGATTCTCGGTTCCCTCATGGAATTTGTACAGCTTATAGAAATGGCAAAATCCAGAGGAATCTACACCATAGTCTGTGATGGATATCCGGACAGCCCGGGCAAACGTCATGCAGATAAAGCTTACGATATCCCTCCCGGAGACATTGACCGTATCGCAAAACTCTGCAGGGAGGAAAAAGCAGACGGAATCATCACCTCTTTTTCTGATTACCTGTTTGAATGTATGGTCAGGATTGCGGCCAAAGCAAATTTAAAATGCTATTTCCAGCCGGATAAACTGGAATTATACCGCAATAAGGCCGCAATGAAACAGATGCTCCGTCATCTGTCTGTCCCTACTTCCAGGTCTGTTGTTTTAAACAGGGATTTTACGGATACCCTGCTTCACCATATTCATTTTCCGGTTGCTGCAAAGCCATTGGACAAATACGGTTCCCGCGGTGTTCTTATTCTGAACTCTCCTGAAGAGATACGGCAGGAATTCGATCATATCTGTGAAACCTCTGATATCAAACAGGTACTGATCGAAGAATACAACGACGGTTATGAATTCAATATGATGACATGGATACTGGATGGACAGGTACATGTTCTCAGCATTGCGGACCGTGAAAAAACATACGCAGATGCCAAAAGCATCCCCATCAGCACCCGTAATGTCTATCCTTCCCGTCTGATGGCGCATGTATATGACGAAGCTAAGGATATTCTCCAGAGGGTTGCCGATTATACCGGTCAAAAGGAGGGGATTCTGTCCATGCAGTTTTTCTGGAAACCGGGAGCCCCTGTTTCCGTTTGTGAGGTAGCCGGACGGTTCTTCGGGTATGAGCATGAATTAGTGGAATATTGCAGCGGACTTGCATTGGAACAACTGCTTCTGGATTATGTTTATAATGAGTCTGCACTCAGAAAAGCATTGGAGAAGCATTCTCCTTTTTTTCAAAAGCAAAGTGCAGTCCTATACTTCCATGGTAAAAACGGCATGACCGTAGCAGATCAGACAAAGGCACGCAGACTTGCCGGTCTCCCGCAGGTGTGCAGCTTCTGTGCTTTTTATCAGGAGGGAGAACGCATCGTCCCTCACGGGCCGAATCCCTATGTACTGCGATATTATCTCACTGCCCGGACCCGCCCGGAGGCGGATGCCCTGACTGCCCGAATCTTTCTGGAAGCGGATGTCACTGATGAGCATGGACACTCCGTTATTTACCGAAATCAAATACCGGAGTATCCCGGAGAAATCCCAACATAGGGAGCCCATTTCTTCTATTTGGCGCACTTGCTGCGCCGGTAGTGGTATGCCTGTGTCCCGCAGCCATGCATAAAAATGTACCAGCCATCCTGTCACGGAAGCTGGTACATTTTATTTTCTTCAGTTCATCCAAGGGTATAAACAAATACCCCCGCCATAATAATCAGATTTCCGATCACACGCCGTCTCGTCATCCGCTCTTTGAGAATAAAATACGATAGAAGCATCACAAAAACATAACCGAATGTATCGATCACCGCTCCATACTTCATATCCACTCTCGTATAGGCGTACGTATTCAACAACAGCACTCCCACAAAAATGGTATAGGCAACGATCACCCTCCAATTCAGATACTCAAATATCGGATGCCGGTACTCCTGATTTGCACTTTGCTTCAAAAGCAACTGTGAAACACTGGAGAAAAACGTTCCTGCCAGCATTAACAGCATAAATTTATTCATAATCCTGCACCACCAATACCCCGGCTAATACCAGGATTAGCCCGATTATGTTTTCTGCGGTCAGGACTTCATGAAAAATCAGGACCGCCCATAGCTGAGACCAGATCAGATATACGCTCTTATTGGCATAGGCAACATTCAGGTCAAACCTCTTAATTACCTTCTGCCATACAAGCGCATAAATGAAACAGTTCAAAAGCATCAAAAACAGAAAAATATATAAGCCGATTCCATAAATGCCGTGTTTATTAAACTCATTGGAAGCCATTTTCATAAACACAGAGGTCAGTGAAAACACCAGAATACTCAGATGCAGGAATACGTAATTCCTGATTTTCCCTTTTGTCATTTTGTCTTATACATTTCTTCGTAATATTTCTGGTAATCACCGCTGGTAACATGCTTCATCCAGTCTTCATGCTCAAAGAACCACTGAATCGTCAGGCGGATGCCATCCTCAAAGCAGGTCTCCGGATACCAGCCGATCTCAGCCTTGATCTTATCCGGCGCAATGGCATAACGGCGGTCATGGCCTTTTCGGTCTTCCACATAGGTAATCAGCTCTTCGCTTACCAATTCCCTGCGCGGATCTCCCTCCGGCAGCATTTCCTTCAGCGTATCCAAAATGATATGAATGATCTGGATATTCTGTTTTTCATTATGTCCGCCGATATTATAGGTTTCGAATAAGCGTCCCTGCTCCTGCACCATATCGATACCCTTCGCATGGTCCATGACATACAGCCAGTCGCGGACATTCCTGCCATCTCCGTATACGGGAAGCTTCCTGCCCTGCAGTGCATTGTTGATGATCAGCGGAATCAATTTTTCCGGGAACTGGTACGGCCCGTAGTTGTTGCTGCAGTTCGTGATATTGGCCGGAAACTTATAGGTGTCCATATAGGATTTTACCAGCATGTCCGAAGATGCTTTGCTTGCAGAATACGGACTGTGCGGATCATACGGCGTCGTCTCATAGAAAAATTCTCCCTCTTCCTCCAACGAACCATATACCTCATCAGTAGAAACATGCAGGAATTTCTTATCCGGCTGAAAGCTTCCATCCGGCAGTTCCCAGGCAGCCTTAGCAGCATTCAGCATGACAAGTGTACCCAAAACATTTGTCTTCACAAAGACCTCCGGATTTTTGATGCTTCTGTCCACATGACTCTCTGCTGCGAAATGCACAACACGGTCAATGTCGTTCTCTTCAAAAATCTTCATAATCGTATCACTGTCACAGATATCCGCTTTCACAAATGTATAGTTATCCCTATCCTCAATATCCTTCAGATTCTCCAGATTTCCGGCATAGGTCAGCTTATCTACATTGATGATACGAATCGCATCTCCATATTTTCCGAACATATAATGAATATAATTAGAACCGATGAATCCGGCGCCTCCGGTTACCAAATAAGTCCTCATGTCTTCTCTCCTTGTATTCTCATGTTTTTCGGCCATACAGCCGATGATCAAAAGCATTATAGCACCTTTGCAGCAGCTCTTCAAGGCTCATCACTGTTACCTTCTTATATAAATGCAGTGCATTTCCCGCTTCTGTCCGCAGACAGCAGGCAACTCCCTGTTTATAAAACAATTTCGATATGCTGATCCTCCGGATAATTGACAACCATGCAGTCATTGTGATAAATTCTCTCCGGCAGCACGATCAATACGTGAGCAAGCTCCTGATGAAGCGGAATCGCACTCAAATGCCAGGTTCCTGTCTTCAGACATACGAAGGTTCCCTTCGGCACAATAAAGGCCTCAGTCATCTCCGGAATCGGTTCTTCCTGGCTTGCCGGTGCTACATGGATAATTACATCATCATCCAGACAGAGAATGCCTTCCTGGGTAGTATTGTGGAATTCGGCCTTTTCAATAATCATCTTTTCCGGTTTGCGGATCAAAAGCGGAGAAAAGGCAATCTGCATATTACCGGAAGCATGCATCAGAACTCTGTCCTGATAAAAGTCGCCTAAGCTGTAGCCTTCCGGATTAAAAAGATCTGTAAAATCTCCGAATGCCTTAAAATTTTCAACTGTGATTGGTTTTGCCTGAATTGTTCTCATGTTACAAATTCTCCTTATATTGTTTGTTTTATTTTTTCTTCTTATAATATTGCCTCGTACATACACCATTTTTATTGAACACGGAAACCAATCCTTTTTTGTTTGTCAGGGACTTATTTTCTACTCGTACCCCGGCAAGCTTTCCGGTTCCCTGATAGAAGAAATAGCGCTTGCCTTTGATGGTTTGCCAGCCCTTACAGGCACGCCCGTTTTTAGCAAAGTAATAGGTATATTTCCTGCCATTTCCGGTAACAGTGAAGAACCCATTCGCATAGCGCGCTCCGTCACTTCCCACATAATAAATATTTCCTGCCCTTGTGAGAATTCTCCTGTTCTTATACATATAGCCTTTTGTCTTATGGAAGAAATAATATTTTCCGCTGATCTTACAGAAGCCTTTTACTGCATAACCATTAGCCCCCATATAATAACGCTTACCGCCGTAATCTACCCATTGATTCGTGACTCTTGCCCCAGCCCCATCTGTATAACAGATATTGTTTTTGGAAGAGGTCAGCAGCCTGTTCTTATAAACATATCCGGCAATGCTGTTAAAGTAATAATACTTACCGCCGATTTTTTTCCATCCGGTCATCTTTTCGCCATCTACATAATAGTATGTTTTTCCGCCTTCCGTTACCCAGCCGTTTTTCACTGTTGTGTCCGTCGTTGACGATGGCTTATAGGTTGCAAGGGAGTTCCGGCGCGGAGTAATTTTTTTCGTATAATCCACATAACCAAAATCAATATCCGAATTGTTGCCCGATGGGATACCGGAAATCAGTCCCTTCGTGCTGTTCAGAACACCGCCGCCATCACCGTCCGTGCACTGCCAGATCGTATAATTATAGGCAGACTTTGCAGGCGCCTGAATCCTGTCTCCATACTGGGCAATCCACACATCGATTCCCTGCAGCAGGCTCCAGTCCACTTTCTCCTTATACCAGTTTGCATTACAGTAAACCATAGGATAATAACCGGCTTTTTTTACCTCATCGCAGAAGGTTTTGGCAAGCTGCGCAATCTTTTGTTTGGACAATGCTCCCATCCCGGAATATTCCAGATCAAAAACAACCGGATACGATACTTTATATCCCTGCATCTGCTGAATCGCAAGCTGAGCCTCCTTCAGGGCCTGTGCCGTAGTCGTTGCCAGGCTGTACACATAGGTGCCTGTCGGAACTCCGGCTGCTTCCGCCTGCTTCATATTGTAAGCATATTTCTTATCCAGATATCCGGTTCCATATGCGATCCGCACAAAAGCAAAATCCACGTCTGATTTCTTGACCTTTGCCCAGTCAATCGTTCCCTGCCATTCTGATACGTCAATTCCCCTGGTAACAGGCCTCGGAGTAATTGCGACACCGCTTCCGTTATAGGAAATCCCATTGATCCGCTTCCATGCCTTTGCACTTACCTTTGCTGTGGCGGCCGCTGCTCCTTCCTCTCTCTCCTCCGCTACGACCGTTTCTTCTCTGTCATACGCCGCAGCCTGCACGGTCATTGCAGCCGCGCCGGTTCCAACCAACAGTGCCAGCACACCTGCGGAAATCCATTTTTTTAAATTCATCATTTCCTTCTCCCTGTGATTCATCTTTAAATTCTTTCAAATTATTAAAGTTTTGTTACATTTTCATTATACATAGATATTTATGGAAATGCAAGAGGGCAATGAAAATGCCCTCCGGATTCTCCGGAGAGCGTTTTCATAACTGCATTTTATTTAACAAAGCGGATCTGTAGGGTCAAAGTTTCTGCTTCCGCGCAGCGGTGTGAGCGGATTTCTTCCTAAAGGTCCTTTCAGCGCTTCATTAGACTGTACCTTGCCATCAAAGATCCAAATCTTAGCAAGATGACAATTATCATAAATCCACTTCGCGTCCGCTACACAGCAGCGGATACAGCCGTGAGATGCCGGGCTTCCCAGCCTCAGGTATTCCCCAACCGGAAGATTGTAGGAATTCGGCTGAGAGCATGCGACAGAATGAACATAAATACCACCGTTTACATGCGTCCCGTACTGGCCCCAGGAGGGTCCCATCAAAAGCTGCCATCTCGCACTTCTTCGAAGAGTAAACCTGCCCGTTCTTGTAAGTGTGATCGGATTTCCAACCGATACGCGCATACTCTTTACAGGAATCGTTTTGGCCTTGTTGTATACGGTCATAACGCCGTTCTTACGGTCTACCTCTACATAATACGGTCCCTGCACCCTGTCGCTTACGTCATTGATACGGTACCCATTCTTATCAAAATAGTATTTCAGGCCATCGATCACCTTTGTTGTATTCCTAAGGAATCCTGTTCCTTCTGTATCTACATAGCTGACACGGTTCTTTGCGTTGCTCCTTACCACCCAGCCGGTGCAATGCTTACCCTTGCTGTCAAGATAACCGTTCACACCATTTCTCTTCATAAAGGTATTGGTCTTAGTGGAACAGTCATCCTGGAAATAGTAATATCCGGACCCCACCTTTGCCCATCCGTTACGGTAGAGCATACCTGTCTTGCTGCCCGCATAATACCATTTGCCCTTATAGCTGATCCAGGTTTTCTTATATACCTTCCCCTTATAAGCCTTGGAAGTGGAAATCTGGAAGAAATAATATTTATTTCCGATCAGGGTCTTGCCGCTTGCCAGTTTACCGTCAGCTTTAAAATACCGTCCGGTATTGGTCCAGGTGCTCACATAATGATTGCCGTTTGAAGGGAAGTAGAACCAGCCAACCATTTTACCATTGACTGTAATCTTCTGCCAGCCCTTCTTCTCCGTAATCCTTCCTGCTGTCTTTCCGAAATAATAATAGCGGCTGCTCATTCCCTTGCAGCGGTACCAGCCATTCTTCCAGGCGGAGCGCTTTCCGCTGGCGGTAAAATAATACCTGTAATTTCCGAATTTTACAACCTTATCTTTATATACTCTGCCGTTCTTGTCAGAGCCATAGTAGGAGCCATTCTCAGCCTTTACCATTTTGCTCTTAATCAGATAGCCGCTGGCATCCAGCAGGTATGTAGCATTGCCCATGAGCCTGGTATCCAACTTCGTAGCTGTGATACCTCTTACAAGGAGACGTCCATCAGATTTGAACCAACGCCACTGGTCGCCTTTGGATGTTTTCTTACGATTCCATGCATTACGCAGCATTTTTCCGGGAATATCGTTTGCATTTGCCTTCGGCTGGAAATAATACTGTCCCTGCGCAATACCCTCCGTGATCCTGATATCGCCTGTCCGCGGAGCTCCGTTATTATCCAGACAGTAATTGTATCCGTTAATGTAATAATATCCCTTATACTTCTTGTTCTTCGTATTGATTTTCTTTAATTCGCCCACGCTCAGGAACTTATATGCGGAATCGTAATAGCGGAAAGTATCTTTTGTCCACAGCCAATAGCTCTTCTGTGCCTGCCCGAGATTCGAATTATACGGAGTTGCTTCGGTGCCGGCCTGGATATCCGCATTCAGCACTGCATTTGCGCTGTCCATAAAGAAAAATTCCTTCTGGGCAGTCAAGGTATAGCCGGGAGTTCCAACCGTCATGTTTTTCTGTCCGGTAACCATATAACCGTTCGCGTCAAACAGGTATTTCCCTGTATATCTATTGGTTCCCACAACAGTTGTGATTTCAACAAAGCCATCCTTATCCGTAAAATACTCAGATGCAGCCCCCTCCGCCTCAACAGCAGTTTCTTCCGGAACGATAACAGCGGCATCCGCGCCCGTTTCTTCCGGTACAGCTTCTTCCGGTACCATTTCCTCCGGAACAGTTTCTTCAAATACCTCCGTATCATTCAGCGCCTGCATTTCTTCTGCCGTCTCTTCAGGAACAGCCTCCTCCTGTACAGGAGCTTCCTCTGAAGGCGCTTTCTGGAAAACCTCCGCAGGTGCGGCTTCCCCCGCCGCCTGAAGAGAAGCCTCCGCAGCAGCACTCTTTGTTTTGCCGGAATTTTTAAGCAGTTTCCATTTTCCATTTACTGATTTCCAATTGTCCGCAGTTACTGTATTGTCATCTACGGCAGCGACGGCATCTATACCCTCCTCGTAAGCCAAAACAGCGGCTTCATCCGAAGGTTCGGCTGCCGGCTCTTCTTCAGAAGTAAAAATATCTGCCTCGTCTCCCGGAAATTCCGGCACAGGGGTCACTTCCTCCGGCGCTGGTGTCACTTCCTCCGGAACCGGAGTTACTTCTTCCGGAAGAGGAGTTGCTTCTTCCGGTACTGCATTCTCAGCCGGCTGCGTCTCTTCCGGCAAACCGGCCTCCGGCTCTCCCGCAGACGCCGCATCAAATACCTCTGTTGCCGCCGCATCGCTAAACGCCTGATCCTCAAATCCTGCAGCACCTGCTTCCAGCACCATGGCCATACATAGGCTCACACTGAGCAGGAGCGCCACTACACGTTTTTTCAAGATACATTCCTCCTTATATTTTCCCTAAAACATCCGTGTACCAAATTTATACTTCACCAAATCCGCTTTCCACAGCATCAACGAGCGCCTTCAATGCCTCCGCCTCGTCAACACCCTCACAGACCAGTTCAATTTCATCCCCGCATTTCACGCAGGCTCCCAATACGCTCAATACACTTTTTGCATTGGATGTACCGCCTTCAAACGAGAATGTAATCAACGACTTATATTTCATTGCTTCTTTACATAGGAGTCCAGCAGGGCGCAAATGAAGTCCTGTCGGATTCTTAATGGTTACCTTTTGACTGATCATGCCGAGTCCCCCTATTCATTTATTTGTTCCGTATCGGAAATTTCAGAAATACTGACCTCTGTCGTAATTCCCTCTACCAGCTCATACCCTGTTGGAAGCTGAATATCAACAGGCACCTCATAGCTGCCCTCTTCCTTCCCTTCCAAATTGATCGATGCCTTGATAGATGTATTTTTCAGATCTTCCGGACTTTCCTCCAATTCCTTTACACGGATTTCTATTTTTGCCGTCTCAAACGTTACCTGCATTTCATTTGGCGGATTTACCACCTCAATATCCTTCGTCGGTATCTCCACCGTCAGGCTTCCCACCGGAAGAATGTTTACTCTTACAAAAACATCCTCACTCGAATCACTGATAAGCTTTAATCCCTCTGAAAGCATTTCAGAAATCTTTATTTTTACTTCTACATCTGAATCCCTTCCGGAAATATCAACATTCTCCGCCGGTATCCAAATTGTATTGTCCATCTTCTCCAGATTGTCCAGCGCTTCCTCACTTCCTGCAACACTGACCACATCAGGGGTGGTGGAAACGCTGTCCACCATATATCCCTCTGCCGGTGCTCCGGAATATTCCGCATGAATCTTCACATCGGAACGGACCCTCCATAGCCGTGCAGTAACGATCACCTTCGGAACATTCAGATAGCTCATCTCCGTATCTGAAAGCACATCGCCGTTTTTATCAATAATCGAAAGCTCTACTTCCTCTGTTTTATCTTCCGTGTCATTATTAATATCAATAAAAGCATTTACCTTATCTATTTTATTCAATAAGGAGGTCGGACCTGTAATCTTAATTTTCTCCGGATTCGAAGTCAGACTTGCCACGTCAAACCCTTTTGCGGGCTTTGTTTCACCTCTTGTTACATTCACAACAAATTCCTGCGTATCCTTTTCCTGAATATGAATGCTCAGATTACGCGGGGTGACCTCAATACTTTCCGGCTGAATTTTGTCAACCGTAACCATGATCGGAACCATGACCGGATCCTTAAGACTGAGCGCCTGCTGCAGATCCGCTACTGCATGTATATCGGAAGATGTAATTTTGCTTAAGCTCTTACGTTCCGCCTTTATGGTCACACGGATCGGATCCTGTCTCTCCTCCTGCATTGCCATCATACCGTTATTCTCAATATAAGCTCCATTGATCACATCCACATTCAAGATTGTAAATGACTTTGTAACAATAGGATTATCCACATTGACTACCAACAGCCACACCATAATACCAACTGCTACAGACATCATTTTCAAAGGGATATTATCCGTCAGCTTTCTCTTCATGTTTCACTCTCCCCTTCAGCAGATGCCTTAGTTTATTATTATCCACAACTTTTTTATTCTGAGCTTTTATCAGGATTTCTTTCAGAAGGGCACTGTCCAAATTCCTCTTAAGCCGTCCTCCCTGCGCCACAGATATCTGCCCTGTTTCCTCCGAGACAATAATCGTCACGGAATCGCTCACTTCGCTGATACCGACACCTGCACGATGCCTGGTTCCAAGCTGCTTGCTCAGTTCCATGTTGTCCGACAGAGGCAGATAACAGGTAGCCGCAACAATGCGGTTTCCCCTCACAATGACAGCACCGTCATGCAATGGTGTGTTATGCTCAAAGATATTGATCAAAAGCTGGCTGGAAAGCACTGCATCTATATTGATACCTGTACGCTCATACTCCGTAAGCAGAATATTCTGTTCAATCACGATCAGTGCACCTGTTTTCGCCTCGCCCATATCAAAGCAGGCTCTTACCAGCTCATTCACTGTTCTGTCCGTAAAACGCTCCTGGACATCCCTGTTCGTATCAAAGGGAATGATTGCAGCCATGATCTTTTTCTGTCCAAGCTGCTCCAATACCTTCCTGAGCTCCGGCTGAAAAATAACGATCACTCCAATCAGCATGGCACTGGCAAGATTTGTGACAATCCACAAAATCGTGTTCATTTTGAAAATGTACGCAACCAGAAGAAAAAACAATACGGTCAGGATACCTTTCAGCAATGTATACGCACGTGTATACTTAATCCATATCATAAACTGATATACAAAAAATGAGATCAAAAAAATTTCTATTACGTCAATAATGCCAATACCCGGCAGATTGATCCTCGATATATAACCGGACAAAATGCCCAAAATATCCTGCATAACCCCTTATGTCCTCCTCTCCCCCTGGTTGCCGGTCCTTCAGTCACATCTGCGGCGCTGAATAAGCAGGCGCAAATTCTATAAATCCCTCAAGGATTCCTCTAACTTCTTTTCAAAATCAATATCGTCCAATTCCGCCTTTTTCAGGAGCGGCATATCCAATTCATCCTCTGTTCTTCTGTGAGCGCTTTTCTGCGGCTTCTCTTCTCCCGGAAAAATAGGATTGGAATACGAAACCACATGCTCCTCCTCTTTTACAGGCTCTGCATTGATCTTCTTAATACTTCTCTCGGAGGTTGCTACAGAAGCTTTCGGAACAGCCTTCACATAATAATAGTATTCATCATCCTCATATTCCAGACGCTCCGTTCTGCTGTAGTCTCCGCCGAAAACAAAGAACTCCAGAACAATTCCCACCAGCACAGCCAGCACGGAAAAGATAATAAGCGGAACGACCGAAATGGTCAATCCGAAATAAAATCCACCCGCGATCATAATCATCACATAAGCGACGCCGCCGGCCACGATTGCAATCCGCCAGGCATAATCAAACGCCCTTGTACGAATCAGATTCACAAGCAGCACTACCAGTATAACCGCAATCACATGAACCCACATTTCCCAGTTCTGTACAAATCCATCAGCCAGAATGGTTAATTTGTCCATGATCTCCGCATCCGGGCTCTGGAGCGCCTGAGACTGGGCCCGCAGCAATCTGATGAAATAATAGATGATCACACCGCATCCCGCCGGAAGTGCAGCTATGCTGCTGCTCAACAGCCCGCATCCGATAGGAAACAGAACCGGAACATTAAATGCAAAGGAAAGAGGCGCATATACCAGCACCACATTTTTTCCGGAGCTGAAGCGCAAAAACAGAATCATCATAAACAGAACCACAACAAGCATAAAAGCAGCCACTTCGATCCCAAGCGCATAGCAATGCCCGATCATCAGCACAAAGCCTGCAAAAACCATAACTGCAGAAGGCAAAATGGAACAGATCAGAGCCAGAATCAAAACAATAAATATATTGTCCAGTTCCTGCATATATCCCATATTCATATTGATCCATACAAAATAAACCAATGACAATATAAATTTCAGAACAGGCAGAATATAAATATCATACTGCCCATACAAGCCTTTCAGTTTCTGTTTGAATTCCAGTAACGCTGTCATCTGCGATATCCTCCTGACGTTCCCCTGCCTGTTGTTTTCTTTTCCTCACGTCCGTAAATCCTGCTGAGCTTCGTAAGCTCCCCATAATATCCTTTTACGCTCTTTTTCGCGCGGTAATATTTTACGGAGTATTGAACATAGGTCAGGGCGGAATAAGAAGCGAGCACGACCAAATACCCAATCAGTATATAGGTTCCAAGGGCTATCAGATTCATCTTATGAATGTTGTTCATCAGATATTCGCTGAAATACGCGGCAAATCCCAACAGAATCAGCCCGTATCCGATTGTAACCAGAAAGAAGTTCTTGATCAAAGCCAGACCGATATAATCGCTTCTGTAATATTTACTGACCGGAAGGTGCTTCCTGCCCTCGCCCTGCTCATACATGGCAAGCTTATTCATAACCTTTACCTTTTCTTCGTTTATCATAATGGACTCCTTATAAACATTTCATTTCTGACAATCGAAAATAATTATACAGGTTAATTGTAACATATATCCCAACCTATGAAAAGCACTTTTTATCTGTTCCTCCCTGGTTTTGGCCAATGCAGACTGTCAGAAAATAAATTTCCCCGGCACCCTTTTTCTTCAGACATTCCGCAGCAGCATCCATGGTACTGCCTGTCGTATACACATCGTCGATCAGCAGAATGTCTATCCCATTCAGCTCTCCGGACACGGCAAAAGCCCCCTTCAGATTTCTTCTGCGTTCAATTACATTCAGCTTTTTCTGGGACCTGGCAGGCTTTATTTTCCGGATCAGTCCGGCGGACACCGGAATCCCGTAAAACCTCCCGACACCTTCTGCTATATATTCTGCCTGATTGAACCCCCTCTGTTTCTGTTTCCTCCTGTGAAGCGGAATTGGAGCGATCACATCCGGCTTCCAGCGGAGAATTTCCCTTTTTGCGTAATGGCAAAGGGCGGCCGCATAAAAGTCTCCATATTCCCGGTGTCCGTAATACTTGTATTTCACCAGGGATTCCTTCATCCGATCGTCATATAAAAAAATCCCTCTGCCCTCCGTAAAAATATGCCTTTCATCCGCACAGTCCCTGCAGTACTCCTCCTCTTTGCGCACCGGCCTTCCGCACTTCATACAGTACGGCGCTTCGATTTTTTTCAGATCTTCTGCACAGCCCGGACAGATGAGCCGCTTCTGGTCCCTCATAATCTTATGGCAGATGGGACAGCACCTTGGATACAGAAGATTTAAGAGCTTACCTGCTGTTTTATGCAGACCGTACCTCCTCCGCCATTTCCCTCAACCGGACGTCCAGAGAGCTGAAACGCTTCTGCTGCTTCTCATTTCGAATCATTTCTGCAAACGTCTCCTCATTCCCCACCACAGTCACACATCTCCTGGCTCTGGTGACTGCCGTATACAAAAGATTCCGGTTCAGCAGCATTCTCGGACCGGACAGCAGCGGCATGACAACCGCCGGATATTCCGAGCCCTGTGATTTATGTATGGTGATCGCATAAGCCAGCTCCAGCTCATCCAACTGCTTAAAGGAATATTGCGCATATCTTCCATCTTCAAATTCCACCTCAGCAGTCTCAGAAAATTCATTGATCTCCTTCAGAATTCCGGTATCGCCATTAAAAACACCGACTCCCTTTTCCACGGGAATTCCGTATTTTCCCCGGACTTCCCATTCCAACTGATAATTATTCTTCACCTGCATCACCTTATCGCCCTCGCGGAAAAGGCTCTGCCCGCATTCCTTTTCCTTTTTTTCCGTATCCGGAGGATTCAGGTAGCGCTGGAGAATCTGATTCAGTCTCTCTACACCCAGCAAGCCTTTCCGCATCGGGGTCAGCACCTGAATTTCAAAAGGCTTTGCTTCCACATAACGCGGCAGCTTTTCCTGAATCAGTGCGATCAGCACACGGATGATGATATCTGCATCATACCTCTTTAGAAAGAAGAAATCCCGGCTCTTATTATTCAGCACCACCTGCTCCCCTCTGTTAATCCTGTGCGCATTTACCACAATGTCACTTTCCGATGCCTGACGGAAAATCTTCGTCAGCTCTACCACCGGAAACAGCTTACAGCGGATAATGTCATGAAGCACATT
This sequence comes from uncultured Blautia sp., assembly GCA_900551075.1. Taxonomy (GTDB): domain Bacteria; phylum Bacillota; class Clostridia; order Lachnospirales; family Lachnospiraceae; genus Blautia_A. Next base: position 77,065 of record URVB01000010.1, read on the forward strand.
ACCGGGTCCCACACTGGGAAGCTGATTCTCGTCCCCTACCAAAATCAGGCGCGTTCCCGCAGTCACAGCCATAAGCAGGGAATGCATCAGATGAATATCCACCATGGACATCTCATCAATGATGATCACATCTGCATCCAGCGGATTTTCTGCATTTCTGTCAAAGTGTACCGGCTGCCCCTCTCTCTCCTCATCCGGCATACCTGTCAATTCCAAAAGACGATGAATCGTCTGTGCTTCATAGCCGGTAGCCTCTGTCATACGCTTTGCCGCACGCCCGGTAGGTGCTGCCAGCCGGAGCTCTGCTCCTTCTCCTGCAAAAAACCGGATAATCGCATTGATGGTGGTCGTTTTCCCCGTTCCGGGACCTCCGGTCAAAATAAGCAGCCCATGGCCTGCCGCTTCTGTCACTGCCCTTTTCTGCATTTCATCCAGTGTTGTCCCGGTTTCCTTCTCAATCTGCGCAATCCTCCTCTGTACCAGAGTCTCATCCCCGGGACAGAGAATATTCAGCTCATTCAGCATTCTTGCCGTATTCAGCTCCAAGTAATAGTACTGGCTCGGATAGACAATTACTTCACCCTCCTGCTCCTTCAGAATCAGCTTTCTGTCAATCGAGAGATCCATCAAATGCTTTTCCATATAAGATGCATCCACATCCAAAAGCTCGGCAGCACGCATAAAAAGCCGGTCCTTTGGCAGATAGACATGCCCTTCTCCCGTCGCCTGCAAAAGAGTGTACAACAATCCGCTTCTGATTCTGTAATCTGAATCTGTATGGATACCGATGCGCCCGGCAATCTCATCTGCAATCTTAAATCCCACGCCGCTGATATCCTCCGCAAGCCGATAGGGATTCTCCTGCAGTACACTGTACACAGATTCTTTATATTTCTGGTAAATTTTCGCCCCCAGGTTTAGAGAAATCCCATATTTTTGCAGGAAGATCATAGCCCTGCGCATATCTGCCTTCTCCGTGATCTGAGCGGCAATCTCTCTTGCTTTCTTCTCACTGATTCCCCGGACCTCTGCAAGACGCTCCGGCTCATCCTCCACGACCCGCAGCGTATCTTCCCCAAAATGACGCACGATCCGTCCGGCCAGGGCAGCCCCTACACCCTTGATTGCGCCGGAGCCCAGATAGTGTTCCATAGCCAGACTGTCCTCCGGCATCTTTTCCGTAAATGAAGAAATCTGGAACTGTTTTCCATAAACCGGATGATTTGTATAATTCCCCTGAGCTTCAATGGTTGCTCCCTGTGTAATCGACGGGAATATCCCCACACAGGTCAGCTCCTCGCCCTGCGCCGTATCCTTCAGTACCATCACCGTATACCCATTGTCATCATTCCGGAAAATGACGTGATCAATATATCCCGTTACGGTTTCACCCATAGCTTCCTCCTGTTTCCGCGCAAAAAGGTGCTGCGATACGCAGCACCCTCCTTATGAATCCATTTTCGTCATAACCTCCGCATATCTTCCGGTTCCAACTGCCACAACATCCATTGCATCCTGAACCGTCAGCGTATTCACGCCTGTTCTCTGTTCAATCAAGGTATCCATTCCATGAAGCAGTGCCCCTCCTCCGGTCAGTACAATTCCCCTGTCCACAATATCTGCGGCCAGCTCCGGAGGTGTCTTTTCCAGAACTCCATGTACTGCTTCTACGATCTGGTTTGTCGCATCCTTCAATGCCACGCGGATTTCCTCAGATGTCAGCGTCGCCACCTTCGGAAGTCCTGTGATCACATTCCTGCCGTTGACCTCCATGGTACGGATATCCGCTTCCTCATTGGCAGTTCCGATCTTAATCTTAATGGCTTCAGCAGAATCCTCTCCGATAAACAAGCTGTGTGTCTTGCGCACATAGCTCATAACCGACTGATTAAACACGTCCCCTGCCACCTTGATAGAGGCAGACACGACCACGCCTCCAAGGGAAATAACCGCAATGTCCGTGGTTCCCCCTCCGATATCCACAACCAGATTTCCGAAAGGCTTCGTTACATCCACACCGGCCCCAATCGCTGCGGCAATGGGCTCTTCCACCAGATATACCGCTCTGGCTCCGGCCTGATAAGTGGCCTCCTCCACAGCCCTGCGCTCAATCTCCGTGATCCCGCCGGGTACACAGATACTGATGCGCGGCTTACGGAACGCACGACGGCCCATTGCTTTGGAAATAAAATGCTTCAGCATTTTTTCCATAACAATATAATCGGTAATCACACCCTGACGGATTGGCCGGATCACTTCCATATTAGAAGCTGCATGACCGGCCATCTGCCGGGCCTCCTCGCCGATTGCCCGGATTTTCTCCGTATCTTTATCATAAACTACAACGGAAGGCTCCTTCAGAACCAATCCTTTGCCTGTAGAATAAACCAGACTGTTTCTGGTTCCCAAATCAATTCCGATATCACTTGCAGGCATTGGAATCCCCTTTCTGTTACATGAATCATATCTTCACGTCTCTGTTAACTCCCATTATATACAAAACCTTCGAAAATGCAAAGTGCTTCTTACATTTTAAGGTATCTCGCCACATATTTGCCCGTATAGGACAGAGGATTTGCCGCAACCTCCTCAGGCGTTCCCTCTGCAATTACTGTACCGCCTTTATCTCCTCCTTCAGGACCAATATCAATGATATAATCCGCAGTCTTGATCACATCCAGGTTATGCTCGATAACGACTACCGTGTTTCCGCCCTCCGTCAGGCGCTTCAGGATGTCAATCAGCTTATGCACGTCTGCAAAATGAAGTCCTGTCGTTGGCTCGTCCAAAATGTATATCGTCTTTCCGGTACTGCGCTTGCTGAGTTCAGTTGCCAGCTTGATCCTCTGTGCTTCCCCTCCGGAAAGCTCTGTGGAAGGCTGTCCGAGACGGATATAAGACAGGCCCACATCATACAAGGTCTCAATTTTTCTGCGGATAGAAGGAATGTGTTCAAAAAACGTCATTGCTTCCTCCACTGTCATATTCAGGACGTCATATATACTCTTGTCCTTATATTTCACCTCCAGGGTTTCGCGGTTGTAGCGCTTACCCTTACATACCTCACAGGGAACGTACACATCAGACAGGAAATGCATTTCTATTTTGATGATTCCGTCTCCGCTGCATGCCTCGCACCGTCCGCCTTTTACATTAAAGCTGAAACGGCCTTTTTTGTAGCCTCTCGCCTTTGCGTCTGCCGTAGATGCAAACAGATCCCGAATCTGGTCAAATACCCCTGTATAGGTGGCAGGATTCGATCTCGGCGTCCTCCCGATGGGGGACTGATCAATGCTGATCACCTTATCCAGCTGCTCCATACCCAAAATATTTTTGTGCTTACCGGGTATTGTTCTGGCACGGTTCAGATCTCTTGCCAGCCGTTTATAGAGCACCTCATTGATCAGGGAACTCTTTCCGGATCCGGACACGCCTGTGATGCAGGTCATTATCCCCAGCGGGATATCCACATCGATATTTTTCAGATTGTTTTCTGCCGCTCCCTTGATCTTCAGATATCCGGACGGTGCTTTCCGCCCGGAAGGTACCGGAATCCGAATCCGTCCGCTTAAATATGCTCCCGTGATAGAATCCGGATTCTTCATCAGCGTCTCCGCAGTTCCGATGTCCACCAGCCTGCCGCCGTGCTCACCGGCGCCCGGACCGATATCCACCACACAATCCGCTGCTCGCATCGTGTCCTCATCATGCTCTACAACAATCAGACTATTGCCCAAATCCCTGAGACGCATCAATGCCCCCAGCAGCCTGTCATTGTCCCGCTGGTGCAGACCGATGCTCGGCTCATCCAAAATATAGGCCACCCCTACCAGACCGGAACCGATTTGAGTCGCAAGACGAATTCTCTGTGCTTCTCCTCCGGACAGGCTTCCTGTCGCACGTCCGAGAGAAAGATAATCCAGACCAACCTCAGACAAAAAACCGACTCTTGCACGGATTTCCTTGAGAATCTGCTTTCCGATCAGCTCCTGCTGCTCTGTCAGCTTCAGCTCTTCCATGAATTTTTTTAATTTTTCTATAGAAAGAGAGGTGATCTCATATATATTTTTTTCTCCCACAGTCACGGCCAGCGCTCCTTTTTTCAGCCTCTGGCCACGGCACTCCTTACAGGGCGTGATCCGCATAAAGCTCTCGTATTCCTGCTTCATCGTATCAGAACCGGTTTCTCTGTACCGCTGCTGCACGTTTTTGAGCAGTCCCGGAAACGCAACATCATAGATTCCCTCTCCGCGCTGTCCTTTATAATACACCTTTACGGAATGTCCGTTTGTACCATTGATCAAAATGTCCTGTATTTTCTCCGGATAATCCTGGAACGGAGTATCCAGACGGAAATCATATTCTCTGGATAAAGCATCCAGAATCGCTCTGGTAAAGCTGCCTTTGTCCGTGCAGGACTGCCAGCCGGTCACTGTGATCGCTCCTTCCAGAATGCTTAAGCTCTTATCAGGAATGATCAGGTCAATGTCAAATTCCATTTTATAGCCCAGGCCCAGACAGGACGGACAGGCCCCGAAGGGATTATTAAAGGAAAAGCTCCGGGGCTCAATCTCGTCAATACTGATCTCACAATCCGGGCAGGCAAAGCTCTGGCTGAAATTCTGCACATTTCCATCCATGGTATCCACCATAAGAAGTCCGTCGGAAAGCTCCAGTACCGTCTCAATGGAATCCGTCAGCCGCTTCTCGATTCCCGGCTTCACAACCAGCCGGTCCACAATAATCTCTATATTATGCTTGATGTTCTTATCCAGCTTAATCTCCTCTGACAGATCGTACATACTCCCGTCGATCTGCACGCGGACATAGCCGCTTCGCTTCGCATGCTCCAGAAGCTTGGCATGGGTTCCCTTGCGTCCGCGCACCACAGGCGCCAGAAGCTGAAGCTTCGTCCGCTCGGGCAATGTCATAATGCTGTCCACCATCTGGTCTACGGTCTGTTTTTTGATCTCTTTTCCGCATTTCGGACAGTGCGGAATTCCGACTCTTGCATACAGCAGACGAAAATAATCATAAATCTCAGTAACCGTTCCAACTGTAGAACGAGGATTGCGGTTGGTCGATTTCTGGTCAATGGAAATGGCCGGGGGAAGTCCCTCGATCAGCTCCACATCCGGCTTCTCCATCTGCCCCAAAAACTGACGGGCATAGGAAGAAAGCGACTCCATATACCGTCTCTGTCCTTCCGCATATATCGTATCAAAGGCCAGAGAGGATTTTCCCGAACCGCTGACTCCTGTCAGGACCACAAACTCATTTCTCGGAATATCTACACTCAGATTTTTTAAATTGTTTACATTCGCTCCACGGATTTTGATAAACTGATTACGTGTTGTCTGTTCCGTCATTTGTTCCTCCTATTTTCATGCTAAAAAATCCGCAAGGATTTGATTGCTTACGTGAATACCGGCTCTGGTAAACCGCCAGAACCCGGCCTTTCGCTCCAAAAATCCCATATTTTCGTATTTCTCAAGTATGGTTCCGTATATCTCCGGCAATAGCCTGCCGAATTGCTTCTGAAATTCCTGCTCACAGATTCCCTCTGTCATACGAAGTCCCAAAAACATAAATTCTTCCATTTGCTCTCTCTCCGAAAGGTGCAGAATGTCCCTGCGGATACATGCCGCATCCCTGCTCCCGGTCAGATACTCTTCCATATTTCCCGTATTGGCAAAGCGAAGCCCCTCATACAGAGAAGCTGCGCCAAGACCAAGCCCCAGATATTCTGTCCTTTTCCAGTAACCGATATTATGACGGCAGGCAAAACCCTCTTTTGCATAATTGGAAATCTCGTACTGTCTGTAGCCGTATTCTGCCAGAACAGCAGCCGTATCCTCATACATCCGATATTCGGTTTCCTCGTCCGGCAGAGCCAGCTCCTTCTCTGCAAAGGGTGTTCCTTCTTCTATGGTCAGGCTGTATGCGGAAATATGCTCCGGACTGAGCTGCGCCGCAATACAGAGATTTTCAATCCAGCCCTCATAGGTCTGACCAGGGATTGCACACATGAGATCAATATTGATATTGGAAAATCCGGCCTCCCGCGCCATGGTATAGCTCTTTAAAAATTCCTGATACGTATGGATTCTTCCAAGAATTTTCAGTTCTTCATCCTTGGGGGACTGAAGACCTATACTCAGACGATTGATGCCATGTGCGCGATACAGCCCCAGCTTCTCCCTCGTCAGCGTCCCCGGATTGGCCTCCATGGTCATTTCCGCCTCAGGAGAAATGACAAATTTATCATTCAGAGCATCCAGTATCTCTCCAATCCAGGCCGCATCCATGACAGACGGGGTCCCGCCTCCGATAAATACCGAGATCACTTCCCTGCCCGGATCGGCAGGAATACCTGCGATTTCCGCAAGAAGCGCCCGGATATAACTCTCCTGGCGCTCTCTGTCAGCATATCCGGACAGAAAATCGCAATAATCGCATTTTTTTACACAAAAAGGAATATGCACATATAATTCCAAGGGCTTCCGCATTTTATTCCCCACTGCCTTCTTCCTTGTTGTCTTCTGTAATCTCCCCGTTATCATCCGTGCCGCCCTCTTTTGCCAGATAGCCGTTGACCATTGTAATATTGCCGTTTGTCACCACAGCAGCCGCATTGACTTCGTCGGGCTTTGGGGTCGGAGTTGCCTCCGGGGTGATTGTAATTTTCAGTACCTGCTGCTGTGCAGGGTCCTTCTCATTCTTTTTGCCGCATCCGCAGCCGGTAACAAAAAGGCACAGCAGCAGGGAAAGCAGTGTAATTGATTTCCTGCAGCTTATCATCATCATCTATACCTCCGCAGTTCTTCTACTTATCGTCCAGCTTCAATACACTCATAAATGCTTTTTGCGGAATTTCCACATTTCCCACCTGGCGCATCCGTTTCTTGCCTTCCTTCTGCTTCTCGAGAAGTTTTTTCTTACGTGTAATATCTCCGCCGTAGCACTTGGCAAGTACATCCTTACGCATAGCCTTTACCGTTTCTCTTGCAATAATTTTGCTTCCGATTGCAGCCTGAATCGGAATCTCGAAGAGCTGACGGGGTATCTCTTCCTTCAGCTTTTCACACATCCGGCGTCCGCGCTCATAGGCTGTGTCCCCATGTACAATAAAGGACAGGGCGTCCACCTCTTCCCTGTTTACCAGAATATCCAGCTTCACAAGCTCACTGCGCTCATAGCCGCACAGCTCGTAGTCCAGAGATGCATAGCCTCTGGAACGCGATTTCAGAGCGTCAAAGAAGTCATAAATAATTTCGTTCAGCGGCAGCTTATATTTCAGAAGCGCTCTGGTTTCTTCCATATAATCCATGCCGCCGTACTGTCCTCTGCGCTCCTGGCAGAGGTCCATAATGGCACCGATAAATTCTGTGGTCACCATGATCTCCGCATTGACCATCGGTTCCTCCATATAATCAATTTCGGATGGATCGGGGAGATTTGTGGGATTGGTCAGATCGACCACCTCTCCGTTTGTCTTATATACTTTATAAATAACGCTGGGCGCTGTTGTCACAAGGTCCAGATTGTATTCTCTTTCCAGGCGCTCCTGGATGATTTCCAGATGCAGAAGTCCAAGGAATCCGCAGCGGAAACCAAAGCCCAACGCTACCGAGGTCTCCGGCTCATAAAATAAGGAAGCGTCATTAAGCTGCAGCTTCTCCAGGGCATCACGCAAATCCCCGTATTTGGCCCCATCTGCCGGATACAGCCCGCAGTAAACCATAGGATTTACCTTCTTATAGCCCGGAAGTGCCTCTGCACACGGTCTGGAATCATCCGTCACCGTATCACCCACACGGGTGTCCCGCACATTTTTGATGCTGGCAGTTATATATCCAACCATACCTGCAGTCAGCTCCTCGCAGGGGATAAACTGCCCTGCGCCAAAATATCCGACCTCTACCACCTCTGCCTTAAAGCCTGTTGCCATCATCCGTATTGGCGTGCCTTTTCTGACACGGCCGTCCATGAGGCGGCAGAATACAATGACGCCCTTATACGGATCATATACAGAATCGAAGATCAGAGCTTTTAAACGGGCTTCCGCGTCTCCATGGGGACTCGGAATCTTCTCCACGATCTGCTCCAGGACCTCCTCGATATTCACGCCTGTCTTGGCGGATATCTGCGGCGCGTCCTGCGCCTCCAGACCAATCACATCTTCAATCTCATTGATCACTCTTTCCGGGTCTGCACTGGGCAGATCGATCTTATTGATGACCGGAAGCACATCCAGATCATGGTCAAGTGCCAGATATACATTGGTAAGTGTCTGCGCCTCAATCCCCTGGGCCGCATCCACCACCAGGATTGCCCCATCGCAGGCAGCCAGGCTTCTGGAAACCTCATAATTGAAGTCTACATGCCCCGGAGTATCAATCAGGTTAAAAATATATTCTTCTCCGTCGTTTGCTTTATATACAATCCGTACAGCCTGGGATTTGATCGTAATCCCCCGCTCACGCTCCAAATCCATATTATCCAGAATCTGGGACTGCATCTCTCTCTCTGTTAAAAGTCCTGTTTTCTCAATGATTCTGTCTGCAAGGGTGGATTTTCCATGGTCAATATGCGCGATGATACAGAAATTCCGAATTTTGCTCTGGTCTGTCATTCCAGAAATTCCTCCTCTTATCTATCTTTCTTTCGAATATTTGTTTGCTAATTCTGTATTATAGCACAGGGTCAGGCGGTTTGTCACCGCCTTTATTCGATACATGCCTGTTTTTATGCTTCATCTGAAAACTGCTCATTTTCTTTCAATATTTCTTCCACTTCCACCTCCAAAACCTCCGATATTTTTAGCAAAAGAAGAACATTCATCGGGGTAATCCCATTTTCAATGCGTGAAACTGTCATACTGGAAACTCCAAGAGCCTCCGCAAAGCTTTCCTGACAATAGTCCTTTCTTCTTCTAAACCTCTTTACCCGCTCTCCTATGCCGGCCAGTCTTCTGTCAAAACTTTTTCCCATACACATCTTCCTCCATTTATCATTTCATTCAGCGCGCAAAAAACCGGAAAACCTCCGCACGCTGGGGCACAGAAAATTCCCGGCTTTGAACCTGGCTCATTCTGGTTACTCGCTCAGTCTCTGTATATTTTGTCTCCGAAAATAGGCTGTCAGCCGACTCTGCCGCTGTTCATCACAGCCTCCTAATTGTATTTCCACCTCTTTCCTGCATACCGGACATTTAATCTTCAGAATCCCTTCTGCCTTACCATATAGATCAAACAATCGTTTATTTGAGCAATTGGGACAATGGACTTTTATACATTGGGCTTCTGCAGGCATATGATTCTCCGTCATTGCTGATCATCACTCCCTTTCGCGGAGCCGGTCCCGCTCCTTCCGCTTCGCCGCTTGTCCGACGATTTATTTATATCTATTATACAAACATACGTTCTAAAAATCAAGACCATATATAGTAATATGGGAGATTTTTTTCTGAACAGCCGATGCTCGTTCTGTGGAAACCTGTTCTTCCTGCCACGCTTGGATATCTTTGTCCCGCTCTTGTTCTTGCCGGAACTGTCCTCCACAAGGTTGTATCCCGCCATGCGGCTCATCTGCCGCGGGCTGTCAAACCGTGCAGGGTCGCCAAGCTCCCCACGACATGCCGCCAGCGTTACCACGCCTATCCCCTTTATGCTAAGCAGAAATCCAAATGCCCGGTGGGTTCCATTCCAACAACAACGCGTACAAAATTTTCTTTCTTGGATATTCCCCGTATTCTTTCGAATATAGCTTCAAAGCCGTCTTTGCTGTTTTTGAATTTCAGGGCGCGGTCATGCTCTATGCCCCTGAAATCCACAAACCTTGCCCACTGGTAGTTCTTGGCAATATCTACTCCAACTACAAGAGTACCGGTTGTGATTGCCATTACCTTTTGTTTGAGATGGTCTTCATACTTAACTTTCATTGCCATAAAATCTCCTTTGTTTGATGTATTTGAGTGATCAGCTCATCCATACTATGATTTGCGGCATTCTCGCATTTAGCAAACATGGCTAATTTATATCAAACTGCACCTCTGTTTTTGGATAAGTGTTTGATTTGATATTGTCGACTTATTTATAAAAATCCGATATAATATATCAAAACGCACCACTATTCAAAATCGTGTGTGTTTTTTAGTAGAGGTGAAATAATGCATAACTCAAGAAATATCAAAATTCTTAGAGATATATTTTCTAAGCGCAATTATGTTATGACAACTGCTGAGCTTAAGGCAGCGAAGCTATACTATGCAGATATCCAGCGAATGTTGGAAGAAGGATTGATTGAAAAGGTTAAGCGAGGTTATTACCACTGGAATGAAAGATTTTTACGATATTTACTATCTGACAAGGACTTTTGATTTTGATGGTGCAAAATTGCAGACGGCAATTTTTAGAACCTTACAAAGGCGAAGAACGCCCTATGATAGGGATAGCTTCAAGAGAATTATTGCGCTTACCCATGATGCAGATATACAAAAACGGTGGAAATATTTCTTAAAAAATATTCAAGACAATTCGCTTGAGTTTGCCGTTGTGATTGATGAAATACGGGGATTTCTTGAGCCTGTGTTTGAGGCGATAGTTAAGGAAGAAGAATGGCAACAAGAATGGGAAAGTAATATGGGCAGTATAATCTGCCATCCAACAAAAGAGAATGTAAAATATAGGTTTCATTTTTTTCGCATCTTTTTTCCTGTACTTTCTTAATATTTCTATATGATAATTTTTAATCTTACTTTTCAGGAAAGCAATCTTAGATTATTCTTCCTACTATTATTAAGTATAATGTACTATGGTATTACCTGCTTCGTCAATCAGACTCTAAATTCCTTTCAGGATATTCCAAAATCAAAATGGAAGCGGCAGCCCCATAAGTCCTGCATTCTCCACGACAGATAATACTTCATTCGCAGTAAAACCAATACACACTGCATCCCTTATGTAATCAATCCCTGACAGAGCATCTTCGACAACGCAGAATCCACGCAGGATAACTTCCTCTGCCTTTGCAGTATCGAATACAATACCCCGCCGGGCGCAAAACGAAAGAAAGCCCGAAAACGTAAAGCTTTCAAGCTTTCTTTATATAATTACTTCAAGGTCGGCCAGTATTCCTTATTAGCTTCCATCAAATCATCTAATACCTCTTTTGCCACTTTCATGCTTGGCACAGTCTTATTCAGGGTAAAGGCTTCCAGTACTTTCTGATAGGAACCCTCGATACAGCCTTCTACTAAGAGTTTTTCACAGTTTAGCTGCTGCATCATCATTCCTTGCTGGAATAGCGGGATATTATCCTGTGCGATGACTTCCGGTCCTTTCTTACCGATGTAGGCAGGTACTTCTACCATAGCATCGTAAGGCATATTGGGGATAGCTCCCTTGTTTTCGGTGATGACCAGAAAACGCGCTTTCGTATCATTTTTCAATGCGATAGCCAAATCAGCAATCCAGTCACCATGACTGCCTGCATAGAATACGGTTTCGTCAATCTCGCCGGTAGCCAGATAATTGTCGATACCGTCGAACAAATTCTTTTCACGAGTCTCCATAACCTCGTTGGCGCGGGTGTGATTAGGATCGGAATGTTCCACAAATTCTTTCTGCTGCAAATAGTAGTTTAAATAGGTGTTAGGCAGAGTGTCCGGGAAATTCTTCATGATTTCGTACACGCCCTTCCATACATAGTACCAGCTACCTTTGGCGTGGCGGTTTGTTTTATTGTCGCTGTTCTTACCGGCTAAAGCTGCCTTATCTTTTAAATAAGCGGACGGCAGCAGGATTTCCTGCTCCATGATATAGTCTCTGAGCTTATGCATCATATCCTCGCCCTTGTATTCGATGCCAGCAAACCAGCCAAAGTGATTCAATCCATAATAGTCATAAACAATATTCTGTTTATCTTTAATGTTCAGAGCGGCAGCAACCATATCAATGATAGCGATAGGCATGTCGCAGATATTAATAATACGTGCATCAGGACGAAGCTTACGGCAGGCTTCAGATACAACGGAGGCCGGATTGGAATAGTTCAAAATCCAATAGGTTGGTTTTGCGTGTTTTTCGGCATCGTCAATTACCTGAATCATAGGGAAGATTGTACGCATACCATAAGCCAGGCCTCCGCAGCCGCAGGTCTCCTGACCTACACAGCCATGATGAAGAGGGATCTTTTCATCCAACTCACGCATTGCATATTTTCCTACACGCATCTGTGCGAAAATGAAATCAACATTTTTATAAGCTTCTTCTGCGTCATAGGTGATTGTCAGCTTGATTCCGCATTTTAAATCCTCATCCAGAATCCAGCGAACCAAAATGCCAACCTTATCCTGACGTTCTTTATCTAAATCAAACAGACGGATCTCATCTACCTCCAGTTCATTCCTGCGCAGAGCGATGGATTTTACAATACCCGGTGTAAAGGTACTGCCGCCGCCAACAATTGTAATGATCATGTGCTTTTCCTCCTTAAAAATTTTCATTTACATTTTTTCTAATGCATCCTCTACCTGACTGCGGACAGCCGCTACCTGCATGCCCAGAATAATCTGGATATCCTTGCCGTTGCGCTTGATACCGCTGTTCTTTACATTATTAATCAGAGTTTCATTAATCAGAGTTTCATCCTTTACACCCACTCTTAAACGGGTGAAGCAGTTTTCCAGTGAATCAATATTACTTTTGCCTCCCAGACCATTAATCAGGCTGATGACATCATCCGCTGCGTCGGAAGCGCCAACAGCCGGGGCTGCATTTGCTACAATATTTTCCACCTCGCGGCCAGGGGTTCTTGAATTCAGCTTCTTAATTAAGAAGGTGAACAGGAAGTAGTAAATTACGCTGACTGCGACACCCATGACCAATAACATAGGCCAGTTCGTCTTTTCCACGCCCAGTACCAGATTGGAAATCATAATGTTGACAATACCGCCGCTGGTAGAAGCCGGGATATTCAATACTTTTAACAATACCAGATTGATACCGCTGATTACTGAGTGAATCAGAAATAAAACCGGCGCCGCAAAGACAAATAAAAAGTCAATAGGTTCAGTAATTGCAGACAATACTGCAGTCAGCATCAAAGGCAGAAGGAGAGCCCTGGTCTTTTCTTTATTTTCTTTAAATGCAGTGGTAATAAATGCCAGACCAATACCGATATAAGGGAACAGGTTGCTAAAGGTGTAGCTGTTAAAATAGGTAGAGTCTGAGAAAGCCCCCGGCATATTCATCTCTGCTACACGGATAGGATATGCACCTGCTATAATGGTGTCGCCCAGTGCTAGTGTGCCGCCTACATCAGTAAACTGAAAAGGCGCATATACCAAATGGTGCAGACCGGTAGGAACTAACAGCTTATTTAGCAGACCGTATACAAACAGGCCTACATTGCCGCTGCTTACAATCATGCCGGATACTGCACTGATTGCAGACTGCACTAACGGCCATACGAAAGTCATGAGAAAGCCCGCGCCGATAGCAACAGGAATCATCAATAAGAATGGGAAACGCGTACCGGAGAACATGGAGAAATATCCATTGAACTGCTTACCACCAAACTTATTGAACAAATACCCGGTAAGACAGCCCAGCAAAATACCGCCAAATACGCCAGTATCCAGTACCTGAATGCCCATTACCTCAGCCTGACCTGTGCCGTACAGACCAAGCGTACCCGGCTCTGCAATCTTGCCAAAGAAGTTTAAAGTAATGTTGTTCGCATTTAAGAACATGAAGAAAGCCATCAGACCGACTAAAGAAGCATGTCCCTTGTCTTTCCTTGCCATAGCACCTGCAATGCCGACACAAAAAATAATGCTTAAGTTATTGATCAGATACATCAATGTATTATAAATTAAGTTACCAATTAACTGGAAAGACGCTGCCTGTAAAAAGGTCAGCTTTTCCGTAATCATTGTATTGGTCAATAAAATACCAAGAATCAGAATCGTACCAGCTACCCCCAGATACATCAGAGGCTGTACGATTGACCTTGAAAATATTTCCAAAGAACTTTTGATTTTTTCTTTCATGATTGAACTCCTTCATTTGAAATCAATGTAATAATGTGATAAATCAGATATCCTTTTTCTGAATCCGTCACCTTTTTATGATAGGTCTTTTGTATATAGTCTCCTATCCTCTCCACGCACTGAAAGGCTTCCGGATATTCCTGCTGCGTCAGTCGAAATACATATGTATCTTCCAGCTGTTTGCCCTCCTTATCCAACACTCTTCTGGCAAAAAACTGCAGATGCCTCATAAACCGTTCATATAATAGGGAATCATGATTGAGAACCACTTCATAATGATCCTGCACGATCCTTATAATTTCGCTGATCATCTGGAGACTTACAATCAGTTTGTCTGCCCGCTGGTTTAAGGTGGCATTTACAATATGCAGTGTAATAAACCCCATTTCATCTTCGGAAATACGAATGCCCATATGTTTATCAATGATTTTTGCTGCTTCTTCAGAAAGGGCGAATTCTTTTTTATAAAACTGTTTGATCTCCATAAGCAGGGGATTCCGGAACACCACCTTATTCTTTTCCCGCTCTAAGGACATACTGATGTGGTCTGTCAGTGTGATATAAATAGAGTCATCCAGGATTAAAACCGACCTTTCCCGAAGCATGCCTACGATTTCTTCTGCGATCGTCAGATAAATGGCTGGGATTTCCTGCACCAACTTAGCCAGCCGGTTTCCGATGCTTTCTTCGGCCAGTGTAAAAACTTTTTCAATCCTGTCTTCTTCAAGGAACTCACCGGCTTTTTTGCCAAAGACCAGGCCTTTTCCTATGACGATCATTTCTTCGCCTTTTTGATTTTCCACCATTACTACGTTGTTATTGTAAATTCTTTTGATCCTCATAAGAATTCCTTTCCATCAGGCAAGCCACAACAATTTTTCCCGAGGCTTTATCTGTCCGGTGTCCCTTTTATGCAAAGGACCAAGTTCACTGCTATCCGGCAGTACCACCATGGTAGTAGCCTCGTAACCACTGCTTTCAATTTTGTCCATATCAAAGGTGATCAGAAGCTGACCCTTTTCCACCCTGTCGCCCTGCCGCACCAGCGCTTCAAAACCGTCTCCGCCCATTTCTACTGTGTCAATGCCGATATGCAGAATTGCATTGATACCGTTATCTCCTGCAATGGCTATGGCGTGATTGGTGGGAAAAAGCGCTTCTACCATGCCGCTCATAGGAGCGTAAAGCTTGCCCTCTGCCGGGATAATGGCCAGTCCGTCACCCATGAATTTCTCCGCAAAGGCTTCGTCATTCACTGTTTCTAACGGGATGACTTCACCCATTAAAGGGCTGACAAGTTCTTTTGACGGCTTTCCCGATTCCGTGGGTGTACTTTCCGATTTCCCCAGGATACGTGATAAAATACCCATAATATACCCTCCTTCTGGAATTTCCTGCTTGTTCAGATTGCGGCAGTCCTTGATTCGTATTTGCGCAAGAACAAAAAAGCAGGCTTAACCAAAATCTTTAAATAACAATAAACGTTATTGAAAGAATTTGGTTAAGCCTGCTTACACAGTAACATTCCGCTTTTCTTATAAATGCATGATACCAAAACGCAAATGTTTTGTCAATGTTCGTTTTAAAAGAAATTTTATATATATGTTCTTTTTATAAGAAATTTTATATAATATTTTTTTCATAGTATTGTTTCCTTAAAAAAATGATGTTTTACCTGTCCCAGGGAAAATTGCTTTTTCTCTGAGACGCCCACTATTAATTCTGTAAATCTTCAATTAAAATCCATAATCCCACAATATACAACCTGCTGCAACCATTTTTTGATCCTGTGGATCATAAAAATTTGTTTTCAAATGCCATTGTGGCCTGCCCTTTTTTGAAAACCTCATACCCCAGTTGGGCTATACCAGCTCCAGCTAATAAAGTTTCCGTATCAAATAATACTTTTCCAACATATCCATAATGGCATATTTTAACCCCATGCCAATAATAATCATTTTGTGGTGTAAGATTCCAGTTCGATTGATTTTTACAATCCCACTTACCGTTTGGCATCACTTTTATTACAAAATAGCCTGTAGCTAATCGCCTTGTAATATCAACAATAATAGGCTCATCCACTTCATATATCCTCCGGCTTTTCCCTACTTTTTCCCTGATATCCGGCCCAAGCGGAAAGTATACAAAGAAAACGGGCGTACAAACCAACTATATGTCCAGGCATGCATCCACTTGGGTCTATGTATGGGATGAGCAGAGAAAACATCAGCATCTGTAAAATAGTCTTTTGACTCTGTTTCTTTTTCCTCGTGAACGCAGATTACAAAATTACCTTCGTTCATGCTTTAAACCATGGACTTAATATTTTGAATATTGGAGATATACTCACCTTGTTTCTTCTCTTGGAAAATGCAGACTGCTGTCACATTCGTATCCGGGTCAGATACATCCCCGCGTGAGACACTAGGTCTGACCTTCATCTCCCGGGACTTAGCGTCCGTAGATTGGTCGCCAACCAGCCCCTCATTCGTAGCATTCATTTTACACTGGTTGAACCTTACAACGTTCACGTGATACACCCAGTAGATTGAACAGGCAATGAGTAAATCTGGTATTGACTTTTTCTAATACATTTTAAAGGAGTATCTCTTATGCGCCTGTAATGCCTCCCTGTGACATTCCTCACACTCAGTCCCAAATCAACGGGCTCATTCCATAGATTAAAAGCCTTAACGGTAATCCAAAGGTTTGTATGTAACATATCAGTATGTACTATGAACCGGTTACTTCATGGCTTACGGATGCCGTTATCTTTGTCAGAGCCGTGAACCCCAACCTGATCAGGGACTTTTTTATTACTAATATTTACAATCTGCTTCATCATACATAGAAAATTCTTCTTCATCTTCTTATAGCCTTTTTCGCCCCACTTACCTGAATGTTTACATATATACAATTTATCACTTTCATAAGCCATACCTGCTGATAAACTTCGAAATCTGATTCCCTTCCGGGAATGTGCACAATTAAACACACTCCGGAATAATTGTGATTCTTTATCTGCACATATGAAATAAGTGATATGCACAGGATTTCCAAATGGACTGTCTCCATAATATTTTAATATAAAATCCTCAAAGCTCTCATTCATTTCCCTCATATGCTTCGCATCCATTACATGCAGATAAATAACTCCAAGCATTTCCGAATGTTTTCCATTTTGTCTCGTAAAAATAAGGATTTTTGCACCTGCATGTAAATCATATTGTTGCTTTAATACATATCCGTATGTTTCACATACAGATGCAAACCGCTGACTGAATATTTCATAATCTGTATGCACAATAGAAAATTTTTCTGCCCTGCTTCCCCCTGGCACAGAGCATCGGGTTGGTCCCCACACAGGTTTCGTTTTAAATGCTCTTTTTAAAATTCCCTCGTAATAATCAATGACTAATATATCCGGTATCAGGATAACAGCAAGCCACAAAAATAAAAATTTATCTTCTAAGGCCCGATATCTTATAAACGTGTTGTATATCCCATAGATTAATAGAAATACAATTTGAAAAAGCACATAAATATCCCGCCAATACAGCCCTTTAATTTCTGAAAATATATGAGGTTTATTTTCTCTAAAATGTCCCTGAACATAAAGTGGATTAAAACGGCTTCTTTTATTTTTAAATTCATCCAGCATGCCCATCATCGGAAGCCATGTTACAATGACGATTATGCCTATCAGAAGCAGAATTATCAGTATTTGTGTTTTTTGATTTCGTTCTGTCTGCTTATGTATATAATATTCCAACCCAAAAAAGAGAATGTAAAATATAAATTCCATTTTTTTTCGCATTTTTTTCCTGCGCTTTCTTATCTATTACTGTGTAAACCAGTGCAAAGAATTTCCATGAGCTATTCATAATCTCTTCCTAAAATACAAGCTTACTCGTTACCCGGATAATAGTACCTCTGATTATTCCATCCATGACTGATTTAAAAAATACCTGCTTCATACTGTCAGAACTCCACTTTTCTGATCATGCTAAACCATTTACTCCAGGGAGATTCAGGATTCTCTCCGGAATACATATCAAATTTACTAATACATAGTCAAAAACCATACTCCCACATTACAGTGCCTGCACCAAATTGATGAACCGGTTTTCTACATTCTCCTTCTTCTGCGACGCACTCTGGTGTCTTCCAGCTCCACGTTCCAGCTCTTTAATTTTTCCAGAAACATTTCTTCATCTACTTCGTATTTTCTTCCACCGTTTATTTCTCTGTCTCCACCTCTCCAAATATATGGCTTAATAGAAAAATATACATAAAAAAACGAGAACGGATGTACCAAATTGCTATATGTACTGGCATGCATCCACTTAGGCTTATGTATTTTATGGATGGAAAAAACGACTCCCTCTGTATAATAATATCCTGGAGCATTATAGTAATGTTCTATTCGTTTTACCCGCAGGTTTTTCCATAGATACTTCTTTCTGATAAACCAAAGACAAACCGTACAGCCCTCCTCGTCCATTATGAGTGTCCGGCTATCAGATAGCCAGACACGTGCTAAAAAGCCCAAAAACATAGTCATAATAATCATACATATCACATCCGCCTCACTGGACAGATTGATTTCAAACGACAATATCATCCAGACGCATACTCCAATCCATATTGCCATTCCTATACTATCCCACATTATTGCCGTCTTGCCACATTTTATTTTCATATAGTATCCCCTCTTAAATATGTCTCAGGTTTCACCGGGTTTCTTTCATTGACGTCTGTATATTTTTTGTCCCGTATCACTTCAAAACACTTCCACAGTTTCACGACAAAATTTTATTCTGTTAGCTTTTTTATGAACGCAGGCCGCAAAAGCCGCCTGCATTCATGCCTTTAATACAAATAAAGCAATTTAGCTATTTCGAATATATTGTATATCTGGTCAATGTTCCTGTCCTCGGATTATATCGCGCACCATAACCAATAATCCTACTTTGTATCACTCGTACCATATCTGCATACTCCTGTGATTGATCTTTTATCATCCTTCACATAACATCACCTAACATACCCGTTAAATTATATACCTTACACCACATATTTCATACAGAGTATACGCCCGGTTTTTATCACACGCTCCTCCTCCACAGTACATCACTTTATCATATACATTTCCTGATTTCTTTGTTTTAACAATATAATAGGTTCTCAAAAACCTGTTTTGTTCCTTTATTATTATGCACTTTCCCATCTTAGAACTTTCAGGCGGGGCTTTAAAAATGGAACATGCAGGAAAATGCCTGAAATTATGTATTGATAATCTTTTAAATCTTTTATAAAAGGCAATTCTGTATGCTTTTCCTAATAATATAATATCTACAAAAACACAAAATGAAGTATAACCTAAAAAAAGAAGCTCCATTGCATCAAAAAAGTATTTACCAGTCATCCAAAGTACAGCGGAAAAAAATAGAAACCCTGCTGCATGCAACTGACTTGACCGTATCATTTCAATCGGTATTTTTGACTTTTTCTTATATTCGTCCCAAAACAACACCCCATATTTCTCAATAGTTCTGCATCTTTTTTCAGGGTATCCCGTTACTAATAACTCCTTTCTGACTTTCTCGCTAGGTAAAGCTCGCCACATCATAAGCAATAGAAACTGAACGTACAAATATTGCATGTTTAGCCATTTAAAAACGAATGCCAAAACACCACATATTGCACTAAAAGTTACATTATGCATCTCATTCCCCCAATGATTTAAAGTATTGTTAATTACCTGCCCGATGAAAAATCAAAAGCATTACTACAATTTAATGTGGATTTTTCTATTCCGATACAACTTTACAAAATATACACATAAAAGCAGTATCCTTAAAATTATAGTTATACAGGCAAAAACATTTAAATAAAGCAGAATTAACAATCCTTCTCCCGGCCCTATTTCTCTTGCCGGAATCAATTCTGAGACTGGCAGTATTATATATAATAAAATACAGTATGAGATAATACAGCTTATAAAACTGATACACCAATCAATCAGGAACTTGTTTTTGCTTACATAAAAAGTATAACACATGCTAATACACGATATTATAATTCCTACTGTAGCAAATGCAAAGAACTTCCATAAATGATTCATGATTCCTTCATAAAATACAAGCACACTCGTTGTCCAGACGACAGTTCCCCTGAGCATTCCATCTACAACCGACATAAAAAATACTCGCTTCATAGTGTCTGGTCTCCTCTCTCCTAACCATGCCCATCTGATTATTCCAGAGAGAGCTCAAACTCTCTCTGGAATAATAATTTTAGTACTAAAAAAATCAAAACCTATAATCCCACAATACAGAGCCCGCAGCAATCATCTTCTGATCCTGTGGATCATCGAAATTGCTTTCCCACTGCCACTGTCGTTTTCCCTTAGATTTAATATCCGACCGAAGCTGATACAGACCTGCGATTATTACAACCAGTTCAACAAGGAACGAAAAATAAATGCGTACCTGAAAAAGCTAAAAGCACTTGGCTGGGAAGTCCCGGTAGTTGCCGCCTGAACCTTCCAGATAAGTTCAAAAAACCTTTTTAAGCCTGACAGGAGTAGTCTGCGCTTTTTTGGCTACTCAGAAGGTTTGGTTTCACAGTAAATTCATATTCTGGCGAGGGTGGCAAATGTTCCTTTCCTCTCTTACCATCTTTCCACTCATGATCGTGCGGAAACGGAAGATTACCTGTTTTCTTTTATCTCCTTCTTCTGCGACGCACTCTGGTATCTTCCAGCTCCACGTTCCAGCTCTTTAATTTCTCGAGAAACATTTCTTCATTTACTTCATATATAGTGCCGCCCAATGGTTTTCCCACTTTCTTCCGGATATCCGGCGCAAGAGGAAAATATACGAAGAAAAAGGAGAAGGGATGTACATGCCAACTATATGAATAAGCATGCCACCACTTCGGCTTATGTATGGCATGGACGGAGAAAACAGCAGCATCTGTATAATAATGATGTTGGTCTCCTGGAATATTATAATAATGTTCTATTCTCTTAATATATAAGTTCTCCCAACGATATTTTTTTTTGTACCATAAAAAGCAGACAGTACAGCCTTCCTCATCCATAGTAAACGTACGCCCTATCGATATCCAAGCTTTAAAAAAAAGCAAAAACGGATAAAAACAAACAAAGCCAGAATAAAAAACACCAACCTCATATATTCCAGAAATAAACATTCCCGTAATACTTATGAAAAATATACTTAATCCTATAATATTTTCTTTACCGGATTTGATTACCACGCATACATCCTCCTTTTCCAAGCCCTATATAATCACTTTAGCTTACACTATTATGCCTTTGTTCCGTAATATCATATCATCGCTGTTTCTTAATTAAAATAGTTCTTTGACTCTGCTTTTTTCTATCATGAACGCAGATTACAAAATAACCTGCATTCATGCTTTAAATCAAAGAAGAATACATTAATACTTTGCATATATTGGATATAGTCGTTTTACTCCATTTCTTAAATAATATCTATGTCCGATAATTCTTCTGCGTTTTACAGGTACCATATTCACAATCTGTCGTTTTACAGGTACCATATTCACAATCTGCCGTTTTACAGGGGCCCGGTTAGATTTTGGTACCGCATTACTGGTAACTCCTTTATACGTTGCCGCCGCTATGCTGTTATATCCCGTTCCAAAAGTCAGATCTGCGCTGGCATTAGCCGCAAGGATTCTCAGATCAATATCCGGACTAATTACCCAACCATGTACATTATTGATGCTTGCTGTCGTACATACGGCGCTTACAAGGCCGACAGCAACCGCTTGCTCTATGCTTGTCCCGCTTTTTAAACTTGCACGAGCTGCATATATTCCGCTGATTCCGCCGCTCAAGTATGGCCCAATCACAGGAATGGCGTTTGCCGCTCCTGATAATCCGGCTATCGCAGCATCCTTTAAGCCATAGTCTATCCTCTTCTTTCTTTCATGAACGCAGGCTACAAACAGCCCGCGTCCATCCTATTACGCTTTTCTGGTATCATATCTACATACTTCTGGATCAATCTTTTATTACTGGTGACACCCTTGCACGTTGCCGATGAAATACGGTTAATTACCTTCGTTCATGCTTTAAAACCATAAACCTAATACTTTGAATATTGGAGATATACTGACCTTGTTTCTACTCTTGGAAAATCACATCGTCTCCCAAAAAAATTCCTAAAACCACATTTCTGCTTCATTCAACATTTCTACTAATTCATCCATATCCTCATAGATACAATCTATGTCTTTAATCAATAAATATGGAGGTCTGCAAAAACAAAAATTAATTATGGAAATCTCCCATATCGCCCACATAGGATAATAATCGACTTCTCCATCATGTAAATCAACTTCTAACAGCCTTCCATTTTTATGCACTTCACAACATATGCTGCAAGAATAATCCCAGCGAACTTGTAACCTGCTGTCAGAACCTAAATTTTTACACATGTATCCCCACTGAAGAGCTATTTTTAAAGTGCATCCATGCTTATGAAAAAATGGTTGATACTTTTCATTTATAATTTCTAGTAAAATTTTTAACATTTTTTCTTCATGCTGTATGATTTTATCTTCCATATCCAAAGGATATTGAAATCTGGTTCTGATTTTTTTCAAAATCTTCATAATCTCCTCCAAAATAAGGTCCAATGTAATGTTTTTTTATTAGAAATGCTCCACACTCGATTATCCCGATTGTATGACCAGCGATTTTTTTGCCAATGCCAAACTTGATGCGGACCACCTTTATGTGGTGAATGTAACTCTATTGATCTATATGAAAGATTCCCGCTTTGTTTTTTTACTCCATACCTTACACCCACATAACCATTCTTTTTGCTAGTCGGTTTCAGTCTTCCAATCTTATTTACATAGGTTCCCTTGGAAGCCAGTGCTACAGTAGATACTCCCGCGGAAACTCCACCCCACATAAATCCATTAGCCGCACCATTTATAGCAGCTTTTCTGGCGCCATTCCATAATACATCTGTATCATCCGCGGAAATAAATCTCCGAATCATAATACCTGTTATTCAGGTAATACATCCCCGTCTCATGATCATAGTAGTAGCCCCTGTGACGGAACGGATTATCCACACCTGCCGTATCCTTCATACTTCCGGTGATGCTCAAAATCTTTCCCAAACTATCATACGTATAATGTACTATGATATTATCTGCCCTCTATCACATGCTTACTTAATCGGCAGGAAAAAATCTCTCTGCCCCATACATCCCTCAATAGAGCGCCACCGAAATTTAGAAGCACAGATCAAAGTTCCGGTATAATCGTTTAAATCTGCTTCTGTTAAGTGTCCACAATCACACCAGTAAATACAATCATCTTTTAAAATCATAGTTGAATCAAATATTTCGCAGGTCTCCTGATCATCTATTGGAAATAACTTCAAATACTTTAGCCCTTTAAACTCCATTTCGATCATAGAATTTTCTTCATATTGGCGCTGTATAATAACACTTAAAATTCTACAATCATTTACAGGATACATTGATAATTCATCATCAACATATGCTCCACTTAAATATTTTAACTCTTTTATACAGCTATCATGGAAAAATCCAACATTTTCCATAAACCTTTTTAATGCATTCTCATCAGAAATTTCTGCCCACATAAACATTCCTCCTCGTATATTGATTAACAATATCATCCAAATATCATTATTATACCTTTACTTACACCAGCACTAAGTGGAGTAAAAAGGAAGTCATCTGCAACATAATTTTTATCTCAAACTCACTATGATCAAATATTTTACATCAATACCCATGCTCCCATAAAAAGCAACCTAACTTAACCATTAACTGGTCACGAGGATTATCAGAATTTGATGCAATAGCGCTTCTGCCAGTGAATATTCTTGTATAGGCATATTCTTTCACAGTCAGCAGATTTTCCCCTGCATCGTAATAATAAACAAAGGACTTATTACACCCCACTATTCTCATGGGATAGACGATTCACCACATTGTATTCATAGGTATTGGACTTGAATATCACTCCCGGCTCAAAACTGTATACCGCTCTGATACTAGTAGAGTTGTTGTCAATATCATATGTGTAACCGGTCAGTTTTTGTCTAATCCACAGGGAAATCAGCAGGTTTAAAAAACTTTTACAGCTTATGGGTACTATCTATTTTGTTATGTTTACCTGTCTGTGGATAATTTTTATCAGGAATCCACCATTTGAAACACTGTCCCAAAAAATAAACAACTAAAAGCGATCCCCTCAAAACCACAGTAATGATGGTAAAACCAAATAAATACAAAGGTATCATAACACCATCCCCTGGCACCAACTCTCTTAACTGCAACGGAAACCGAACGTTAATAAATAAAACTCCTAACACTAGAATATTGACTAGAATACTAATAAGGAATCTAATAATTAATTTGTCTTTACTTGCATGAAAAGTATAAACCATACTAAAACAGGACAATACAATCCCTACCATAACAGCTATTAAAGTTCCTTCCATAGAAATTATTATAAACTCAGAATACAGCAGTCCAAGTGTCCCCCATATAATAATAGCTCTCATAATTCCATCTATTATAGATATAATAAATATTTTTTTCATAGTAATCTCCATTCCGCCGCCAAGTCGGCGGCACAAATAGTAACGAAGGTCTTCCAATCCTCCACGTTGCTGATAAAATACTTTTTAAAGAAGCTATACTACAAAGCACGGGGAGGTAAGTCGTAAGGACTTTCTTCGTTTTAGACAGCATAGTAATCAGTGTAAGTTCCATCTTTCAGGCACAAATAATGGCTCGCAAGACCGTACAGTAAGAATTGTTTTAACTTCTCTGTTAAATGTGCGATGGAACAGT
>URVB01000011.1 GCA_900551075.1 uncultured Blautia sp.
GCGGTTGTGGGATTGTTTGTGATTGGCTGCTTTATTTCCGTGTCTATGGGGACATCTATGGGAACCATTGCGGCTCTTGCTCCGATTGCGGCGGGAATCAGTGAAAAGACGGGATTTTCCATGGCAGTCTGTATTGGCGCGGTGATGTGCGGCGCTATGTTCGGGGACAATCTTTCCATGATTTCCGATACGACGATTGCTGCGGTCAAGACGCAAGGCTGTGAAATGAAAGACAAGTTTAAGGAGAATTTCCTGATTGTTCTCCCGGCAGCGGTTATCACCGTAATCCTTTTCTTTTTGATTACAAGGAACAGCGATTTTCAGATGGCAGAGGAACTGTCCTATAGCATATGGAAAGTACTGCCGTATTTGGTTGTTTTGGTAGGCGCGCTGATTGGCTTTAATGTATTTTTGGTGCTGATTGCGGGAATTGTGCTGTCTCTGGTGGTAGGTGTGGCTTCCGGAACGATTCCGCTGGCAGATATTTTCCGGGTCGTGGCATCCGGTGCTGATGGCTCCGGCGGAATTATTGGAATGTATGACATTACGGTCATTTCAATGGTGGTGGCGTGCATCGTTTCATTGGTCAGGGAAATGGGCGGTATTCAGTTTCTTTTGGAATTTATCAAAAAGAGAATCAACGGCAAAAAGGGCGGTGAGCTCGGAATCGCCATGCTTGCCCTTTTGGTAGATATGTGTACGGCCAACAACACTGTGGCGATTGTCATGGCTGGTCCTATTGCAAAAGAAATCAGCGAGGAATTTGGAATCAGTCCGAAACGCTCTGCGTCTCTTCTGGATATGTTTACATCCGTGGGGCAGGGGCTGATTCCATATGGTGCCCAACTGCTGTCTGCGGCAAGCCTGACCGGTCTGACGCCATATGAGATCATCCCATATTGCTTTTATCCGATCCTTATGGCAGTGAGCGGTCTGACATTTATCTTATTTATTAAAAACCATAAAACAGCATAGATTAACCAGGAGTGATAGATTATGAGAACATTTGAAAAATCATCGAAACTTGACAATGTATTGTATGATGTGAGAGGTCCGGTTGTGGATGAGGCAGGCAGGATGGAAGAGGATGGTATGGAAATCCTGAAACTGAATATCGGCAATCCTTATCCGTTTGGATTTTCGGCGCCGCAGGAGGTTATCCTGGATATGCTGAGCAATATCCGCACCTCCCAGGGCTATTCGGATTCCAAGGGTGTTTTTTCCGCAAGGAAAGCAATCATGCAGTATTCCCAACTGAAAAAGATTCCGAATGTGACGATGAATGATGTATATACCGGAAACGGTGTCAGCGAGCTGATTACTCTTTGTATGCAGGCTCTTTTGAACAATGGAGATGAAATCTTGATTCCGGCGCCGGATTATCCGCTTTGGACAGCATCGGCAACTCTGGCAGGCGGAAATGTGGTGCATTATATCTGTGATGAACAGTCAGAGTGGTATCCGGATATAGATGATATCCGCAGCAGGATCACAGATAAAACAAAAGCAATCGTGATTATCAATCCCAACAATCCGACGGGTGCCGTCTATCCAAAGGAGATTCTGGAGCAGATTGTACAGATTGCAAGAGAAAAAGAACTGATTATCTTTTCAGATGAAATTTATGACCGCTTAGTTATGGATGGATATGAGCATACATCCATTGCATCCCTGGCACCGGATGTGTTCTGCGTAACATTTTCAGGGTTGTCCAAGTCTCACATGATCGCGGGTTTCCGCATCGGCTGGATGGTCTTAAGCGGGGCGAAGGAACGGGCGAAGGGCTATATCGAAGGCTTGAAGATGCTGTCGTCCATGCGCCTGTGTTCGAATGTTCCGGCACAGTCCATCGTACAGACCGCACTTGGGGGTTATCAGAGTGTGAATGAATATATTCAGCCAGGGGGCCGCGTTTATGAGCAGAGAAATTACATTTATAAGGCATTGACGGACATTCCGGGAATCACGGCAGTGAAGCCCAAAGCTGCTTTTTATATTTTTCCGAAAATCGATACGGAAAAGTTCAATATTGTGGATGATGAGCAGTTTGCTTTGGATTTCCTCCATGAAAAACAGGTGCTTCTGGTACCGGGGAAGGGCTTTAACTGGAAGGAACCGGATCATTTCCGCGTAGTATATCTGCCGAATGTGCTTCAACTGGAAAAAGCAGCCGGCAAGCTGCGTGATTTCCTGCAGAATTACAGACAGAGAAGATGAGAATTAAGAGAGCAGGCCCGTGCAGACGGCGGGCTTGCTTTTTTTAATCAAAGGAGAGGCGGGCTCCTGTTTGAGAAAGGAAATTTTCTCATATAGACCAAAAAGGAATTTAATGGTATACTATAAGAGAATTTTGCAAATAAAAGATAAAGGGATGAGGAGGGACCTTAATCGACAGGACCATGAAAGGGGATTGAAAGAATGACAGCATTTAGTACAAAAGTAACACCAGAAATCGAGAGACTCACGGAAATTTGTAAGGAACACAGCGGTATAGACCTGACTCTTTACGGAAAGTATGATGTGAAAAGAGGCTTACGTGACATCAATGGTAAGGGCGTGCTTGCAGGCTTAACACAGGTATCTAACGTCCAGGCGGTAAATGTAGTGGATGGCAAAGAGGTTCCCTGTGCAGGAAGTCTCTCCTATCGCGGTTATAACATTAAGGAGCTGACAGCCGGTTTTGTGCGGGATGGCCGGTTTGGATTTGAAGAAACTACATACCTTCTGCTTTTCGGACAGCTTCCTGATGAGGAGCAGTTGAAGGCATTTAACAAGCTTCTTGCCAACCAGCGCTCTTTGCCGAGGAACTTTGTCCGGGATGTTGTAATGAAAGCTCCAAGTAAAGATATTATGAATGCCTTGTCAAGAAGTGTATTGACATTGTATTCTTATGATAGTAATCCGGATGATATTTCGCTGCCGAATGTTCTCAGGCAGTGTCTGAACCTGATCAGTGTATTTCCTCTTTTGTCTGTATATGGATATCAGGCGTACAACCACTATATCCGCGGAAAGAGCCTCTATATCCACAATCCGAAAAAGGAATTGTCCACAGCAGAAAATATTTTGAGAATGCTCCGTCCTGATAAAAAGTATACGGACCTGGAAGCGAAGATACTTGATCTGGCGTTGATTCTGCATATGGAGCATGGCGGTGGTAACAACTCTACATTTACAACCCATGTGGTATCTTCCTCGGGGACAGATACCTACTCTGCAATTGCTGCCGCACTCGGCTCTTTGAAGGGACCGAAGCACGGTGGTGCGAATATTAAGGTTATCAGCATGTTCCAGGATATGAAGAAGGAAGTAAAAGATTATACAGATGAGGATGCGGTACGTGATTATCTGAAACGTCTCCTGCATAAGGAAGCTTTTGACAGAAGAGGCCTGATTTATGGTATGGGACATGCAATCTATTCCGTATCTGACCCGAGAGCCGAGGTTTTGAAGAGCTTTGTTGAAAGCCTTGCAAAAGAAAAGGGCAGAATGAAGGACTACCGTCTCTATTCTATGGTAGAGCGTCTGGCACCGGAAGTCATTGCAGAGGAACGCCGTATTTACAAGGGCGTAAGTGCGAATGTGGATTTTTACAGCGGATTTGTATACAGTATGTTGGATCTGCCGCTTGAGCTGTATACTCCGATGTTCGCGGTTGCACGTATTGTCGGATGGAGTGCGCACCGTATGGAAGAGCTGATCAATACAGATAAGATCATCCGTCCGGCATATAAGAATGTACTGGAGCCGGCAGAATATCTGCCGCTCAGTGAACGATAAGGCAAAGGCGGACAGCAGATGTTTCGATGTTTTTTTCCTGATGAATACCGGGATTCAACCTATGAAATTGATTTTGACAGGCTATATAAGGAGGGCTACAGGGGGCTTCTGTTTGACATAGACAATACCCTAGTGTCTCATGGAGCTCCCGCAGATGCCCGGGCAAAAGCGTTGTTTGCACATTTAAAGGAGTTAGGCTTTAAATGCTGCTTTCTTTCAAATAATCAGATAGAGAGAGTTTCTTCTTTTAATGATGTAATAGGAGAGCAGTTCATTGAAAATGCACATAAGCCATCAGTACGCAATTACCGGAAGGCAATGAAAATGCTGGGAACTGATACCAGCAATACCATATTTATCGGAGATCAGCTTTTTACGGATATTTACGGGGCAAAGAGGGCGGGCATCCGTAATATTCTTGTAAAACCGATCCATCCGAAGGAAGAGATTCAAATCGTCCTGAAACGATATTTAGAAAAAGTAGTATTATACTTTTACCAGAAAGAGGAGGGGGATTCATGAACCATATAGTGATTATCGGATTTATGGGTTCAGGTAAAACGAGAGTGGGGAAACGGCTGGCACAGGATTTGGATTTGCCGTTCATTGATGTGGACAAAGTAATCGTTAAGAAAATGAATATGTCTGTCAGGGAGCTTTTACAGAAATTCGGAGAACCATTTTACCGTGCACTGGAGACTATGGCCATTAAGGACCTGATTCAGGAAAAGGAGAAAATGATCATTTCTCTTGGCTCCGGCCTTCCGATGCAGGAACAGAATGAACCTTATATCAAAAAGCTGGGGACAATTCTTTATCTGAAAGGTTCCTATCATACGTTGAAAAAAAGACTGGAGGGTTCCAGCAAGGATCCGATTCTGGATGGTGACAACAGAGATGAAAAAATAAAGAGGCTTCTGAAGCAGAGAGATCCGGTTTATGAAAAATATGCGGATGTTACAGTTGTTACCGGTGTAAAGCCTTTTGAAGGACTGATTGAAGAAATTGAAGAGAAATTAAAAGCGGTCCGGGCATAAAAGAATGCTGCCGAAAGGAATGGAGTGCAGAAAAAATCAAAGTATATACCAAAAATAGTGGAAGTATATACAAAAAATAGTTGAAAAAACTGCTGTGGTATTATAGAATGATTGATAGTGAAGCGTACAAGAAGGAGGAAAAACAATTATGATTTCAGCAGGTGATTTCAAAAACGGTATCACACTTGAAATTGATGGCAATGTATGTCAGATCGTAGAATTTCAGCATGTAAAACCTGGAAAAGGAGCTGCATTTGTCAGAACAAAATACAAAAATATCATTACAGGATCAGTATTAGAGAAATCTTTCCGTCCAACTGAGAAATTTCCGCAGGCACGTATTGAGCGTGTAGATATGAGCTATCTGTATAACGATGGTGAATTATATAATTTTATGAATACAGAAACTTATGATCAGGTAGCCCTTACTGCAGATCAGGTAGGAGATTCTCTGAAATTTGTAAAAGAAAACGAAGTTGTAAAGATCTGTTCTCACAATGGAAATGTATTTGCCATTGAACCGCCGTTATTTGTAGAACTGGAGGTAATCGAAACAGAACCCGGTTTTGCAGGCAACACTGCGCAGGGTGCGACCAAACCTGCAACTGTTGAGACAGGTGCACAGGTTCAGGTTCCGCTGTTTGTAAATCAGGGTGACAAATTAAAAATTGATACCAGAACCGGTGAATATCTGTCCCGTGTTTAATGGTTGAGAATTAAGAAGAATTGCTGCCACCGGTGTATATCGGTGGCAGTTGTTGTTGCCAGGTATATAGGACACGGTCCGGCGGACCGTTTTTGAGTATTCTGTATTTTAGCAGGATATGATCCCAAATAAAAAATCAAATGGTGGAGGATGAAGTATGGAATACAGGACATTGGGAAAGACCGGACTCCGAATTTCCCGTATGGGTTTTGGTGGAATTCCGATTCAGAGAATCGACGCAGAGGGAACAAAGGTGCTGATGCAGCAGTTGGCAGATGCAGGTGTGAATTATATTGATACGGCGAGAGGATATACGGTAAGTGAACAATATCTGGGTTATGCTCTGGAAGGAATCCGGGATAAATTTGTGCTTGCCACCAAGAGTATGGCAAGAACGAAGGAGGCTATGGCTGCAGATATTGAGACAAGTCTTGCAAATCTGCGCATGGATCATATTGATCTGTATCAGGTACATAATCCAGGCATGGAGCAATTGGAGCAGGTTGTGGCAGAGGGCGGGGCTCTGGAAGCGCTTATGGAAGCGAAAGAGGCCGGAAAGATCGGACATATTGGTTTGACGGCCCATTCGGCTGCGGTATTTGAACGTGCATTGGAACTGGATTGGGTGGAAACGATTATGTTCCCCTATAATATTGTGGAAAGTCAGGGAGCAGAACTAATACAGGAATGCACAGAAAAAAATGTCGGATTTATTGACATGAAGCCTCTGGCAGGAGGAGCCATCGAAAATGCATCTCTGGCTCTTCGGTATGTCTGTTCCAATCCGGATGTAAGTGTTGTGATTCCGGGAATGGCAGAGCCTTCAGAATTAGAAGAAAATATTCAGGCATGTTCGGATGCTGCTCCTCTCGGTGAAGCTGAGAAACAGGAAATAGAAGCAATAAGGAAAGCTCTTGGAACAAACTTCTGCCGGCGCTGCAATTATTGTGCGCCGTGTACGGCCGGTATCCATATTCCGAGCGTGTTTTTGTTTGCGGGATACCTGGAACGTTATAATCTGGAGGACTGGGCGAGGGACCGCTATCGTTCTCTGAGTGAAAAGGCCTCCGACTGTGTAGAATGCGGAGCATGTGAGGACCGCTGTCCATATCAGCTTCCAATCCGTGAAATGATGAAAAAATGTGCGGCAGAATTTGGAGAATAAATCTGTAAAAATGCTGTGATGCAGGAGAAACAAAAAGCGCTGGCTGAGGGGCCTTTTGTGTATTAAAAAATTACTATATAATCATGTATAATATAGCGGAATATGCCGAATGCTGCCAGGATAAGAGAGCGCTTGTCGATGGAAAACCTGGAACTGACCCTTGACAAAAGGAATGGCTTTACTTATAATAAAAAAACAGCTATGTTCGTCTGTATACCAGTTCCGGTGATGCATACCAGATGCTGCATACCGGAAAAGTCAATTGAGGGCTTGTACTGGTTTCGACGGGGGCTTTGAAGTTGAGGAAGCCATCCGCAGACTCCTGGACTGCGTAATAACCGGGAACCTAAATATAAACGCAAACGAACAGTACGCGTTAGCAGCCTAATTGCTGCTCGTCAGCCCTGACGCACTCACACATCAGGAATCTGGCGTCGACTATGTGAGAAACCTTACCGGGTAAGCTTTGCCCCGGTAGATGTATGATGAAGCTACTGAAGCAGTAAGCCTGTCGGTGGGCGTGCGGCTGAGGGAATGTTAAAACAGCGACTGTGATGGGAGATGCCGCAAGGGATAGGCTTTCGGACGCGGGTTCGATTCCCGCCAGGTCCATTAAAACGAGGAATCCCCTCAGCGATGCTGGGGGATTCCTCGTTTATTTCACAGGTAAGTACTCCGTCTTGTTCTGAATGCTGTCCGATTCACTATGAAACAAAAGCCCTTTATTAGTCAAAATGTATGGTCTTATGATATTTGGCATTGGACTCCAGAAGCGTACTCCATTTTTCTTCGTCCGGCTTGTTTTCGTTATTGCTGTAGCGTTCGGGGCCTTTCAGCTCATCCATGTACTGTACATAGTCCAGAATATAGATATCAACAGTGGAAATATCACGGTCCTGAATGGCAAAATTGTTGCAGCTGCCGTTGGAAGCATTATACGGCAGCTTGTTGCCGTCGGCATCCAGGGCAACCATGAAGCAGTTACTGTCAGAGCCTTCTTCGTAAAGCTCGTTTACAGTCAGTTCATAAGGCGTCTTAACCACGGATTTCAGACCGATGCCTGCTTCGTTGGTTTCATTGATCTCCATGGTTACAGTCCGGGAATTGTCAATCTGAATCGGAATGTCAAAGGACCATTCTCCCTCATACCAGTAATTCTCGTATTGATTTGGACTTTTCTGGTATTCTGCCGGTTCCTGTGACATAACTTCCTGCCATTCTTCTTCACTCATTGCAGCCAGCTCTTCCTCACTGTAGCCGCTGTCCCAGTATTCGGGATCTGCCTTGTCACCGATAAGCTTTTTGATATTCAGGTGCAGAGTAAAGGAATCCGGAACAGAGATTTCTTTGATATAGGATTCCAGGCTGCCCCCTCGTGCGCTCACTTTGTCAATGAATTCGGACAGGAGTGCATAGCCTTCTTCTGTTTCGTCATCCATATCCTCCTGTGTTATACCCATTTCATCCATTATTTCCTGTGTCATGGCTTCATATTGTGCATTGTATTCACTGGTATCACGGGCTGCAGAGGCCAGATCCAGGCGGATAATGCAGGAATAGGTATGATCATCCAGGAATTTGCCCTCCGGCTGCAGGAAATGGAAGGTATCCGTTTGATTTTCTATAAAACTGTAAAGTGTGTCCGCTTCCATGGAAATTACAGGGTGTGTTGTTCCTGTTTCTGTTTCCTGCATCATAGTATCCGGGAAGGCTTCTTCGCTTGTGGCAAGCATGGTCAGGTAGATTGCCTGATCATTGGCATAGACCTCGGAGAAGGTAAGTGTCAGTCCATCGCTGGTTTTGGTGTAAACCCCATCCGCAGGGGCGGCAGTATTGTCTGAAGTGCCGGTGTCTTTTGAAGCTTGCTTGTCCGCATCGGCAGAGGCGGGATTTTCCGGCTCCTTAAGGACTGTGGCCTTGTCCGCAAAGTTCCCGAAGAAGCTGACCTCATTTTGCAACTGTTCAAATAATCCGCCTACCAGAGGCAGCTCTCTCGCCATAACCGGGTTGGTCACACATACAACAAAACCCAGCGCCAGTACAGCGACAAATCCTCCGGCAATCTTACTGCCGGTTCTTATCCGGCTCCAAGCATCCTTAGATGCCGGCTTTTGCTTTAGCTGGCTGCTTTCGATCATCCGGTAAGCTGTGTTGGTTTTGTCATGTACAACAAACGGAATTTCGATGTTTTTTTTGAGCTGCTCCTGAAAATTTCTTTCGTTATCATTTAATGTAAACATCATGAATGTTCCTCCTTTATTTTGTACTGGTAAGCCTGGGCGATTTGTCTGCGCCCGCGCTGAAGCCGGGATTTTACGGTACTCTCTTTTATGCTCAGGATATCGCTGATTTCCCGTGCATTGAATCCTTCCATGTAGTAAAGAAGCAGGATCGTGCGGTATTTTTCGTCTAAGGGTGCAAGAATCTGATTCCATTCCAGAGCCTCGAAGTCCTCCTCATATACAGGCTTCTCCGGAATGCTGTCTGTATAGAAAACCCTGCTCTGTCTGCGGAGAATGTCTCTGCACTTATTGATCAGGATTCTTGTCAGCCAGGTTTTAAAGTAACGGTTTTGCTTCAGCGTCTGCAGATTTTCATAGCAGGAAAGAATCGTATCCTGGATAGCATCTGCAGCATCCTCATCGTTTTTTAAATAAGAACGGGCAATCTTATACATGCTCTGCATCTGAAGATCCATCAGACGGCAGAATGCATCGGAATCCCCGTGTTTTGCCTTGCGCAGTAAATATTCTGTCATATATCCCCCTTATCTGTATATGGCCGGCCAATTGAGTGTTCGAACGTTTTTTATGTAAAAGCGCTTTTGGTGGATGCGCTTCTAACCATTAGACGTCACAATTGCAAAAAAGGATGCATAAATTTTCGATTTTTTTTAAAAATTTTAATACGTTCACAAAAGCAACATAAATCTTTGCTATAGTATAGCGTAAGTATTATAATAAAGTCGAACAGAAATGAACGGATTGGAGGAAAAAGGATGGAAGCCCTGAAGATTCTTGTGGTGGATGATGAAAGCCGTATGAGGAAGCTGGTGAAGGATTTCCTTACGAAAAAAATTTTCCAGGTGATTGAAGCCGGAGATGGGGAAGAAGCTATGGATATCTTTTACCAGGAAAAGGATATTGCATTGGTTATTCTGGATGTTATGATGCCGAAGATGGATGGGTGGGAGGTATGCAGGGAAATACGCAAAAATTCTAAGGTACCGATCATCATGCTGACTGCAAGAGGAGACGAACGTGATGAATTGCTGGGCTTTGAGCTGGGAGTCGATGAGTATATTTCCAAGCCTTTCAGCCCGAAAATTCTGGTTGCAAGAGTGGAAGCAATCTTAAGACGTACCGGACAGGATGCTGCGGAGGATACCTTATCCGCAGGCGGGATTGTCATTGATAAGGCAGCGCATCTGGCTTCTGTGGATGGAAAGCCTATGGACCTGAGTTTTAAGGAATTTGAGCTTCTTACGTATTTTCTGGAAAACGAAGGAATTGCTCTTTCCAGGGAAAAGATTCTCAATTCCGTGTGGAATTATGATTATTTCGGTGATGCCCGTACGATTGATACCCATGTGAAGAAGCTGAGAAGCAAAATGGGTCAAAAAGGAGAATATATCAAAACCGTATGGGGTATGGGTTATAAATTTGAGGTGGAGGAGGCATGAAACGGCGGGAAAAGAAGCCCCCAAAGCCGGGAGCAAAACGGTTTCATCCGTTGCGAAGACAGATTGCCGTATTATTTATCGGGCTTTTGCTGCTGTCCATCTGTGCAATTACTGTAATTAATGGCCTTTTTCTGGAACAATATTATATTTCCAGGAAAACGGATGTGTTGTTGGAAGCAATCCAGACGCTGAATGATCTGAAGCTGGAAACGGACGAGAATCCGGCAGAGGAAATTCCGGATGAGCTGCGCAGGGAAAGCTCCAGCAACAATCTGACCTGGATCATTATCGAAAAGGATGGAAAGGTGATCACCTATGTTGGTGATAATGAAGAGATGCTCAGGGACCGTTTGGTCGGGTACGCTTATAATCTGGATTTTAAAAAGACCAGAGTGAAGATTCTGAAACAGACGGATACTTATGTGATACAGCAGAAGAATGACCGTTTTGCAGGCATGGATTATGTGGAAAGCTGGGGAACTCTAAAGAATGGGAATTTTTTCCTGATACGGACGCCATTGGAGAGTATTAAAGAGAGCGTTTCGATTTCCAATAATTTTTATTTCTTTGTGGGAATGTCCACTATTTTGATTAGCGGTCTTGCAATCTGGATATTAACAAAGAAAATCACAAAACCGATTAGTGAACTGACACAGCTTTCCAGGCGAATGAGCGACCTGGATTTTGATGCAAGGTATCAGAGCAGGGCCGGCAATGAGATCGATGTGCTGGGAGATAATTTTAACCGGATGTCTGCACAACTGGAACGTACTGTTTCTGAGCTGAAGTCTGCCAATAATGAACTGCAGAAGGATATTGAAGATAAGATTAAGATCGACCAGATGAGAAAAGAGTTTCTGGATAATGTTTCCCATGAGCTGAAAACGCCGATCGCATTGATTCAGGGATATGCGGAGGGCTTGAAGGAGAATATTTCCGAAGACCCGGAGAGCAGGGAATTTTACTGTGATGTAATCATGGATGAATCAGCCAAGATGAACAAGCTGGTAAAAAATCTTCTGGTCCTGAATCAACTGGAATCCGGAAAGGATGCGGTGGTTATGGAACGGTTTGACATTGTCAGTCTGATCAATGGAATCCTGCTGTCTATGGATATCATGATTCAGCAGAAGGAAGCAAAGGTAATCTTCGAGTCCCAGGGTCCCATCTATGTGTGGGCAGATGAATTTAAGATAGAAGAGGTGGTGACCAACTATATCAGCAATGCGCTGAATCATCTTTCCGGAGAGATGCAGGTCGAGATTAAGGTGCTGCAGGAAACAGACCGGGTAAAAGTAACGGTATTTAATACAGGAACTCCGATTCCTGAGGAGGATGTGCCGAAGCTTTGGAACAAATTTTATAAAGTGGATAAGGCAAGGACCAGAGAGTATGGCGGTAGCGGAATCGGACTGTCCATTGTCAAAGCGGTGATTGAGAGTCTGAACCAGGAGTATGGCGTACAGAACTATGACAACGGTGTGGAATTCTGGTTTACTTTGGACAAGAAGAAAGAAATTGGACAGATGTGAAGAAATTGCTTTGCATCTGTCTTTTTTTGGGGTATACTTGGTAATAGTTCAGATGTAACAGCGAAGGATGTGACGATATGATTGCGATAATTGATTATGATGCAGGAAATATAAAAAGTGTAGAAAAGGCCTTTGCTTTTCTTGGTGAGGAGACAGTGGTCTCCAGAGAACCGGAGGTGCTTTTGCGTGCTGATAAGGTGATTCTTCCGGGAGTGGGAAGCTTTGGGGAATCTATGGAGAATCTGCACAGATATGGATTGGTTTCTGTGATTCACGAGATTGTGGAAAAGAATACGCCGTTTCTCGGCATTTGTCTGGGATTGCATCTCTTATTTGAAAGCAGCGAAGAGAGTCCTGGAGTGGAGGGACTTGGTATACTGAAGGGAAAGATCGTTAAGATTCCGCCCTCTTCCGGATTGAAGATTCCGCATATGGGCTGGAATTCTCTGCATCTTCAGAATGATGGAAGATTGTTTAAGAATATCCCGGAGCAGACGTATGTATATTTCGTACATTCTTATTATCTTCAGGCAGAAGAATCCCAAATCGTAAAGGCGGTGACGGATTACAGTACCTGTATTCATGCATCTGTGGAAAAGGGCAATGTATTCGCCTGCCAGTTCCATCCGGAGAAAAGCAGCCGTTATGGACTGAAAATACTGGAAAATTTTGCAAAGCTTGAAAAGGAGGGAATCTGATGTTTACGAAAAGAATAATTCCCTGCCTGGATGTGAATCAGGGACGTGTGGTAAAGGGTGTCAATTTTGTGGATTTAAAGGATGCCGGAGATCCGGTAGAAATCGCAAAGGCTTACGATGCTGCCGGAGCAGATGAACTGGTATTTCTGGATATAACGGCCTCCTGTGAGGAACGGGATACGGTTGTGGAAATGGTGCGGGCAGTGGCTGCCAATGTATTTATTCCATTTACGGTAGGAGGCGGTATTCGTACAGTGGATGATTTTAAAAGTCTGCTTCGAGAGGGAGCGGATAAGATTTCCGTTAATTCCGCTGCGATTGACCGTCCGGAGCTGATTACAGAGGCTGCCAATAAATTCGGCAGTCAGTGTGTGGTGGTTGCCATAGATGCCAAACGCCGGGAAAGCGGCGGCTGGAATATCTATAAGCATGGAGGAAGGCTGGATACAGGAATAGATGCTGTAGAATGGGCAAAACGAGCCGAAACTCTCGGCGCAGGAGAAATTCTGCTCACCAGCATGGACTGCGATGGGACAAAAGCCGGATATGATATGGAACTGACCCGTGCGGTTGCTGAAGCGGTTTCCATTCCGGTGATTGCTTCCGGCGGCGCCGGAACGCCGGAACATTTTTATGAGGCATTAAGCGGGGGCGGAGCAGATGCTGCGTTGGCAGCGTCTCTGTTCCATTATAAGGAATTGGAAATCAGACAGGTAAAGGATTATCTGGCCGGAAGAGGGATTTCCATCCGCAGATAGCCAAATATCTTCCATTTGGACTGCTTCGAAATGTACAAAAGAAAAGATGAGGTGAAATTTATGGCTCCTTTGTCAGGAGAGTGGCTGGAGGCATTGAAAGGCGAGTTCCGACAGCCTTATTATGGAAAATTATATAAAACAATCATGGAGGAATACAGAACCAGGAAGATTTTTCCGCCTGCGGATGATTTGTTTAATGCATTTCATTTTACGCCTCTGAGCGAAGTGAAGGTGGTCATTCTGGGACAGGATCCTTATCACAATGACGGACAGGCACATGGACTTTGCTTTTCCGTAAAAAAGGATGTGGAAATTCCTCCGTCCCTGGTAAATATTTATCAGGAGCTGCACGATGATCTGGGATGTGAAATACCCAACAACGGATATCTGGAAAAATGGGCCCGTCAGGGTGTACTGCTTTTAAATACCGTACTGACTGTAAGGGCGCATCAGGCCAATTCCCACAGAGGTATCGGCTGGGAGCAGTTTACGGATGCGGCCATTCGGATTTTGAATACCCAGGACAGACCGATTGTATTTTTGCTGTGGGGAAGGCCCGCGCAGATGAAGCGCTCTATGCTGAATAATCCCAATCACCTGATTCTGGAGGCACCGCATCCAAGTCCTCTTTCTGCTTATCGGGGATTCTTTGGGTGCAGGCATTTCAGCAGGGCCAATGAATTTCTAAAAGCCAACGGTATGACACCGGTTGACTGGCAGATAGAGAATATATAGCGTAGCGTGAAAAGGAACAATAAGAATTATGGGTAAGAAAAACGATAATACACTTGTAAAAAATGCCTCATTTTTAATGGTGGCGGCGCTGGTATCCAAAATCATCGGAATGCTGTATAAAAGTCCGCTGTCGTCAACGTTAGGCGGAAAAAGCTTTGCGTTGTTCCAGTTTGCGCAGAATGCTTATTTTATTTTGCTCATGATCGCATCTTTCAGCATTCCGCAGGCAGTTTCCAAGGTGATGGCGGAAAAAATTGCATTCAGGAGATACCGGGATGCGCAAAGGGTGTTCTATTGTGCACTTCTCTATGCGGTTGTTGCAGGCGGTGCGGTGGCCTTGTTCTGTGTGTTCGGAACCTCCCTTTTAGTGCCGGATAATATGGCGAATGCACGTTTGGCTTTGCAGATGCTGGCTCCGACGATTTTCCTATCGGGAATTTTGGGCGTATTCAGGGGATATTTTCAGGCATACAGGAATATGATGCCGACTTCCCTGTCACAGATCATTGAACAGGTTTTTGTAGCTGTAGTAGCTCTTTTGATGTCCAATGTGATGATCAGCCGTTTCAGCGGTCAGGGAGAGGATGCCGTGCAGCGCTGGGGTGCAGCAGGCGCTACCCTGGGAACCGGAGCCGGTGTGGCGGCGGCCCTTTTGTTTATGCTGCTGGTATATTTTTTAAATAAGAAAATAATTAAAAGGAGAATCAAACGGGACAGAGTATCCCTGAATGAGAGCTACAGCAGCCTGATGAAAAATATTATCCTGATCATCATGCCGATCATTTTCAGTGCCTTTATCTATAATGTGAATGGCTATGTGAACAGCTATATGTATACAGGCATTATGGGATATCGTGGAATGGACCAGGATCTGCTGCAGAATCTCTATGCGGAATACGGTTATTTTATGACATTGATCAACATTCCCCTGACTTTGGCGAGCACGGCACCGACCTCTATGATACCCGAGGTTTCTGCACACTATGCTATGCGGGATATTCGTTCGGCAAATGCGAAGATTGACAGGGCTACGTGGATCAGTATGCTGATCTCCATTCCTGCAGCCATCGGTCTTGCAGTGCTTTCCGGACCGATCATCAGACTGATTTTTCCTTCTGCCAACGGTGTCAGTGGGGAACTCTTGGTTCTTGGCGCAATCACCATTATATTAAACGGAAACTCCAATATCTCCAATGGAGGGCTTCAGGGAATCGGAAAGCCGAATATCCCGATGATCCACGCGGCGATTGCGCTGGTGGCGGATGTGGCGGTTATGGCAGCGCTGATGTTTTTTACGGATTTGGGAATTTATGGTGTTGTGATCTCCATGATCGTCTACGCAGTCGTGGTATGTCTGCTGAACGACCGTTCTATGAAGAAGTATATGGGCTATAAGAATCCTTGGAAGAGTGCGTACATGTGTCCGCTTCTTGCGTCTCTGCCTATGGCCCTGGCAGCGGGAGGCGCATATTACGGCTTGTATTATCTTATTCCATCGAATGTGATCTGTCTTGGTGTTTCTGTTATTCTTGCGGTTCTGGTTTATTTTACCGTGTACCTGATGGTAAGCAAGCCCGATATGGAAGACCTGTCCGCTCTTCCGGGAGGACATTTGATTTATAAATTTGGGAAAAAGATGCATTTGTGCTGACAACGGCAGCAGGTTTAAAAATACAATAAATACCGGTCAAAATCATGAGACATGGTTTTGACCGGCATTTTTTATTTCACAGAAAAGTCCTCCGTTTTGTTCCCGCTTTTGCGAGGAAAAGCATTTCCTCTGGTTTTATGATTTATTCAGGTTTTTCATAGCTGTGGACAGCATCAGCTTAATACGGTTTAGCTGGTTTACTTCGCTGGCGCCCGGGTCATAGTCAATAGCTACAATGTTGGCTTCAGGATGTGTACGCCGGATTTCTTTGATCACGCCCTTTCCGACGATATGGTTCGGCAGACACCCGAATGGCTGGATACAGACGATATTTGGGGTATCGCCGTGAATCAGCTCCAGCATTTCTCCTGTCAGGAACCAGCCCTCACCGGTCTGGTTGCCGGGTGATACGATCGGAGCTGCCATTTCTGCAAGCTCTTTGATATCTGCGGAAGGAGTGAAATGCCTGCTCTGCGCAAGGGCTTCATCCGCAGCCTTCCTGATCCAGTCAATACCCTTAATTCCCCAGTTGGCAATCGTAGCCTTGGATTTCTTAAAGCCCAGATATTGGGATTTAAAGTTCTGGTTGAAGAAGCAGTAGCTGATAAAATCAATCAGGTCCGGGCAGACAGCTTCGGCTCCTTCTGCTTCCAATAGCTCTGCCAGATGATTGTTGGCAGCCGGCAGGAATTTGACGAGGATTTCGCCCACTATACCAACACGGGGTTTGCGTTCATCGCTGATCGGAATGGTATCGAATTCGTGTACCATTTCCCTGCACATTTTTTTGAAGTGACTGTGGCTGACACTGCTTCCCTGTAAGAAGGCAATGGCGCGCTGTTCCCAGATTTTGTGCTTTCGGTTGACAATGCCCTTTTCCAGTTCATAAGGACGCATCCGGTAGACACATTTCATCAGGATATCTCCGAAGACCGCTCCGTAGACAACTCGTTTGATCAGCGGCAGGGTCAGTTTAAATCCCGGGTTGCTTTCCAGACCGCTGAGGTTGAGGGAAATGACCGGAACCTGCTCCATGTCTGCTTTTTTGAGCGCGTGCCGGATAAATGCGATGTAGTTGGATGCACGGCATCCGCCGCCTGTCTGTGTCATGATGACGGCTGTTTTGTTCAGGTCGTATTGACCGGACAGAAGGGCATCCATGATCTGTCCGACGACGATCAGGGAAGGATAGCAGGCATCATTGTTGACGTATTTGAGTCCCACATCCACCGCCTTTTTGTTGTCATTTGGAAGTACTTCCATATGATAGCCGCAGGTGTTGAAGGCAGCCTGCAGAATGCTGAAATGGAACGGGGACATCTGCGGGCACAGAATGGTGTAGTCCCTGCGCATTTCCCTGGTAAATGCAACCTTTTCGATGGAAGAGGGCCTTATGGTACGCTCGCTGTACTGTGTCTCCTTGGCGCGGATAGCTGCCAGAAGAGAGCGGATACGAATACGGGCGGCCCCCAGATTGTTCACCTCGTCGATTTTCAGGCAGGTGTAGATTTTGCCGCTTCCTTCCAGAATCTCGTATACCTCATCCGTTGTAACGGCATCCAGACCGCAGCCGAAGGAATTGAGTTGAATCAGATCCAGATCATCCCGTGTTTTTACGAAATTGGCGGCTGCGTACAGGCGGGAATGGTACATCCATTGGTCGTTGACACGGATCGGACGTTCAATGGGAGCCAAATGGGAAACAGAATCCTCTGTTAATACCGCTATGCCGTAGCTATTGATCAGATCCGGAATACCATGGTGGATTTCCGGGTCAATATGGTAAGGACGGCCGGCAAGTACAATTCCTCTGCGTCCGGTTTCCTTTAAGTAAGCAAGTGTTTCCTCGCCCTTTTTCTGCACATCCGTATGTACCCGGGCCAGCTCCTCCCAGGCCTTGTGGGCAGCAGCCCTGACCTCTTCTGCCGGCAGCTCCTTAAATACGTCAATCAGGCGTTCTGTTAAAACACCTTCTGAAGTAAAAGCAAGGAACGGATTGCGGAAGTCGATCTCCGGATTCTGCAGCTCATCAACGTTATTTTTGATGTTTTCTGCATAGGAGGTGACGATCGGGCAGTTGTAGTGGTTGACTGCATCCGGGAACTCATTGCGCTCATAAGGGATGCACGGATAGAAGATAAATTTCACACCCTTTTTCAAAAGCCAACTGACATGCCCGTGTGCCAGCTTCGCAGGATAGCATTCGGATTCACTCGGGATGGACTCAATG
Source organism: uncultured Blautia sp. (assembly GCA_900551075.1). GTDB lineage: Bacteria > Bacillota > Clostridia > Lachnospirales > Lachnospiraceae > Blautia_A. The sequence continues at coordinate 17,975 of URVB01000011.1, forward strand.
CCCAGCTCATAAATCTTTCTGGTAGAGGTTGGTGAAAGTACAACCTCGTATTTCAATTCTGTGAAGAAGGTAAACCAGAAAGGATAATTTTCGAACATATTCAAAACACGCGGAATACCTACCTTGCCTCTGCTGGCCTTGTCTGAGGTCAGCGGTTCATAGCAAAACAGCCGTTTGTATTTATATTCATAGAGATTCGGTACGTGATCCTTGTTCTTTTCTTTACCGATACCCCGTTCACAGCGGTTGCCGCTGACAAACTGGCGTCCTCCCGTGAATTTGTTGATGGTCAGACGGCAGTTATTGGTACATCCCCGGCAGTTTGCCATAGATGTGGTATATTTCAGGTTATTGATCTTGTCAATAGAGAGCATCGTGGTTTGGCTGTCCTCTTGATGGCGCTCCTTTGCAATCAGTGCGGCGCCGAAGGCACCCATGATCCCGGCAATGTCCGGACGGATCGCCTCACAGTCTGCGATCTTTTCGAAGCTTCGAAGTACCGCATCGTTGTAGAAGGTACCACCCTGTACAACAATGTGTCTGCCAAGCTCAGAAGCATCAGAAACCTTAATTACCTTATACAGTGCGTTTTTGATGACAGAGTAAGCCAGTCCTGCGGAAATATCAGAAACCTCAGCCCCTTCCTTCTGCGCCTGCTTTACCTTGGAATTCATAAATACAGTACAGCGGGTTCCAAGGTCAATCGGATTCCCGGCAAAAAGTGCTGCTTTTGCAAAATCCTGAACACTGTAATTCAGAGATTTAGCAAAGGTTTCGATAAAGGAGCCGCAGCCTGAGGAGCAGGCTTCGTTTAGCTGTACGCTGTCTACTGTCTGGTTTTTGATCTTGATGCATTTCATATCCTGTCCGCCGATGTCCAGGATACAGTCAACCTCCGGATCGAAGAAGGCGGCTGCATAGTAATGAGAGACAGTTTCCACTTCCCCCTCATCCAGAAGCAGGGCTGCCTTTACCAGAGCTTCACCGTAGCCGGTAGAGCAGGAATAAGCAATTCTGGCCTCCTTTGGCAGAAGAGAATAGATTTCCTGGATAGAACGGATTGCTGTTTTTAATGGGCTGCCGTCGTTATTGCTGTAGAAGGAATATAAAAGGCTTCCATCTTCGCCTACGAGGGCCGTTTTTGTGGTGGTGGAGCCGGCATCAATGCCCAGGTAGCAGTTTCCTTTGTAAGAAGCCAGCTCTCCGGTCTTCACCCTGTAGGAACTCTGACGCTCGTGAAAGGCGTGGTACTCCTCTTCCGTAGCAAACAGGGGCTCCATACGTTCTACCTCAAAGTCCATATGGATGGACCTGCGGAGACGTTCCTTCAGCCCGGTCAGGGAGACGGAGGTATCCTTTTTAGAATTCAGGGCAGAGCCGATAGCTGCAAACAAATGTGAATTTTCCGGGACAATGGCATGCTCTTCATCCAGCTTTAATGTGCGGATAAAGGCGGCCTTTAATTCGGATAAAAAGTGCAGGGGACCGCCCAGAAAAGCCACATGACCGCGGATAGGCTTACCGCAGGCAAGACCGGAAATGGTCTGGTTGACTACTGCCTGGAAAATGGAAGCGGCCAGATCCTCCTTCGTAGCCCCTTCGTTGATTAAAGGCTGGATATCTGTCTTGGCAAACACGCCGCAGCGGGCTGCGATTGGGTAAAGTGCTTTATAATTTCTGGCATATTCATTCAGACCGGAAGCATCGCTTTGCAGAAGAGATGCCATCTGGTCGATGAAGGAACCGGTGCCTCCGGCACAGATGCCGTTCATACGCTGCTCAATATTTCCGCCTTCAAAATAGATGATCTTTGCATCCTCTCCTCCCAATTCAATGGCAACGTCCGTCTGCGGCGCCATTTTCTGAAGAGAGGTGGAAACAGCGATGACCTCCTGGACAAAGGGAATGTCCAGATGTGTAGCCAGTGTCAGTCCTCCGGAGCCGGTGATGACCGGGCACAGAGATAATTCGCCCAGCTTATCATGTGCTTTCTGAAGCAGATCAGCCAGGGTTTCCTGGATGTTGGCAAAATGCCGTTCATAATCCGCAAACAGCAGGGTTTCATTCTCATCAAGAATCGCGATTTTAACCGTAGTGGAACCGATATCAATTCCCAATGTGTATGTATTCATAAAACTTGGTTATGCCTCCTCTTTTTGTAAATATAAGTTCTGAAGTATATTTATTTCATTGGCAGCACTATCATGCTGCAAAAGTTCCTTCTTATTAAAAAGCAGGTCAACAGATTCCGTAACATTATACGACAATCTTTGCAAAATGACAATGTAAAAGTTTAACAATGATTGTCCGGTTAGCAGTTGAAATTTGGAAGAAATCAAGCTATACTTGTTTGAACAGTAATTTATAATAAAGAAAGAGGATATGAAGATGGAAGTATATAGAATTTTGAAGACAGAGGGAAGAGCGAAACGAGCGGAATTCCATACGGTCCATGGAACGATCCAGACGCCTGTTTTTATGAATGTGGGAACGGCCGCAGCAATCAAAGGTGCGGTATCCACTATGGATTTACAGGAAATTGGAACGCAGGTGGAGCTTTCGAATACGTATCATCTGCATGTTCGTCCGGGAGATCATATTGTCAGGCAGCTTGGCGGACTCCATAAATTTATGGTATGGGACAAGCCGATCCTGACGGATTCCGGAGGGTTTCAGGTATTCTCTCTTGCAGGACTGCGCAAAATTAAAGAAGAGGGCGTGTATTTCCGTTCTCATATCGATGGGCATAAGATTTTTATGGGACCGGAGGAAAGCATGCAGATTCAGTCGAACCTGGCCTCAACCATTGCCATGGCGTTCGATGAGTGTCCCAGCAGTGTGGCTGACAGAGAATATGTACAGAAATCTGTGGATCGAACCACCAGATGGCTTGCCCGCTGCAAGGCAGAAATGGCAAGGTTGAACAGCCTGACGGATACGATCAACCGGAATCAGCTTTTATTTGGTATTAATCAGGGAGCTGTTTATGAGGATATTCGTATTGCCCATGCGCAGGCGATTTCTGAACTGGATCTGGATGGCTATGCAGTGGGTGGTCTGGCTGTAGGAGAAAGCCATGAGGAAATGTACCGTATTCTGGAAGAAACGGTTCCCCATCTGCCACGAAATAAGCCTACGTATCTCATGGGTGTGGGAACGCCGGCAAATATTCTGGAGTCAGTGGATAGAGGCGTGGATTTCTTTGATTGTGTATATCCAAGCAGAAACGGACGTCATGGGCATGTTTATACCAATCATGGAAAAATGAACCTCTTCAATGCAAAATATGAATTGGACACGCGTCCCATTGAGGAAGGCTGCCGGTGTCCGGCCTGCCGTCATTACAGCAGAGCATATATCCGTCATCTCCTAAAAGCGAAGGAAATGCTTGGAATGAGGCTTTGTGTGCTTCATAATCTCTATTTCTATAACCACATGATGGAAGAAATCAGAGACGCCCTGGATGCCGGGAACTTTGCGGAATATAAGAAAATGCGGCTCGAGGGTTTTGCACAGGGGAAGATCAACAGCAATCGCTGATGGTCCATAAAACCGCCTTTGTATATCTCATATTGTTTTTGTAACATAAGCCAGGTCCGGTGGCAATGGAATTCCGGCCGCAGCCGAAGAAGCTGTGATTCGTCATGGCCTTCTGCCAGGGGAATCATAGAGTATGTCAGGTATCACGGAGTTTCATGCCAAGGATGTGGCGGAGAGAAACATACTCTGCCTTACAAGGCTGATACAGCTCTGTAAGGAAAACGACATCGAGTTTATTGCTCTTGTTAACGTATCAGTATTTTGGAGAGTTTTTTGTTGTGAATGAGGTATGGTATATTAATTTTAACAACGGTCAGTTTTATCCGATATGCAGTTATGATCTGTCGGCATATACGGACGATGATGGACATCTGAACGGAGATGCTTCACAGGATTTTTCGGAGATTCTGGCACAGGTGCCGGATAACACGTATGAGTTTCCGGTTACGGATAGGATAGAGGATGAGACTGCAGCAGTAGGGTAACGGAAAGAAAATGGAGGGACGGAAGACTATGAGATCAATATTGGATTATCTGGAAAATTCCGCAAAAATGTATCCGGAGAAAACGGCCTTTGCAGATGAACAGGAGGAATGCTCCTTTAAAGGATTAAGGAAGCGTGCAAGGGCGATAGGTACGAAGCTTGCTGCATATGGGGTTGCACGCAGGCCTGTTCCTGTCATGATGGAAAAAGGTGTACAGACCATTGAGATATTGATGGGAATCGTGTATGCAGGCGGTTTTTATGTGATGTTGGATGCTTCTCATCCGGTTCATCGTCTGAAGCAGATATTGGAAGCCCTGCAGGCAGAGGAAATGATTGTTGCTTCCGAAAATATGGAAATCGCAGGTCAGCTTGGTTTTTCCGGAAAGCTGATCGCTCCAGGGGAGCTTATGGAGGGAGAAGCGGATGAGGCAGTATTAAAAAGTATCCGGGATGCACAGTGCGACATTGATCCATTGTATGTTTTATTTACCTCCGGTTCGACTGGTGTTCCCAAGGGTGTAGTGGTCAGTCATCGGTCCGTGATCGATTTTATGGAATATTTTACAGACATTTTTGGTATCCACTCAGAGGATGTAATTGGAAATCAGGCGCCGTGGGACTTTGATGTGTCCGTAAAGGATATTTATGCCGGATTAAAGACCGGAGCAACGGTGCAGATCATCCCCAGGAAGCTGTTTTCCTTTCCGATGATGCTTCTGGATTTTCTGGATGAGAAAAAGGTTACGAACCTGACCTGGGCCGTATCCGCCCTTTGTATTGTTTCTACCTTAAATGGATTTTCCTATAAGATACCTTCTGCGTTGAAGCGTGTGATGTTCTCCGGAGAGTCCATGCCTGTCCGTCATCTGAATTACTGGAGAAAGCATCTGCCGGATGCCATGTTTGTGAACCTTTATGGTCCAACGGAGATTACCTGTAACTGTACCTACCATATCCTGAACCGCGAATTTGCACCGGGGGATTTGCTTCCGGTCGGAACGGCATTTCCGAATGAAAAGGTCTTTCTTCTGGATGAAAATGACCATGAGGTAACGGAGCCGGGAGTTAAAGGAGAAATCTGTGTTTCGGGAACTGCTTTGGCATTGGGATATTATAACAATCCCGAACAGACACAGAAGGCCTTTGTACAAAATCCTTTGAATCCATGGTATTTGGAGCCTATTTACAGAACGGGAGATTTAGGTATTTATAATCGTGCCGGGGAAATGTGCTTTGCATCCAGAAAGGATTTCCAGATTAAGCATATGGGACATCGGATTGAGCTTGGAGAAATCGAATGTGCACTGGAAAAGGTAGAAGGCCTGGTGAGAGCCACCTGCTTTTTTGATCAGAAAAAAAATAAGATTGTGTGCTGTTATCAGGGAGAGATAGATAAGAAACGTCTGAGTGCAGAGCTTAGACAGTTTTTGCCGGATTACATGATTCCGAACGTTTTCCGTAAAACAGAGACAATGCCGATTACAAAAAACGGAAAAGTTGATAAAAAGGCATTGCAGGCATTATATGATGAGAAAAAGCTTCCAAATGCCTGAAAATAAGAGATAGGGAGGGCAAGAATAAGAAATGATTGGGTCGGTCAATAATCTGAGCGGTGTAGGCGGACGGCAAGGCGATAAACAAAACCGTCTTCGCGCTCGTGCGCTTCCCCATTTTATTTGTTCTTTACAAAAAATATGAAAAACCACTTGAAGAAAATGTGGTTATTGTGTATGATATATCATAGTGTCCTTATATTTTGGGCAAGTAAGTCAGTTTTGAAACAGGAGGAAGCAAAATGGAGGCACAAGGCGGAGCAGCAAGCATGGGAATGATGATTTTGTGGATGGTAGTCATCTTTGGAGTAATGTACTTTTTAATGATCCGTCCGCAGAAGAAAGAGCAGAAAAGACTGCAGGCTATGCTCAACAGCATGGAAGTCGGTGACAGCATTGTTACCACAAGCGGCTTCTACGGCGTTGTTATTGATATGACAGAAGAGGATGTCATTGTAGAATTCGGTAATAACAAGAATTGCCGCATTCCTATGAGAAAACAGGCCGTTGCTGAAGTAGAAAAAGCAGAACAGGCTTCTGCATGACCGGAAGTAGAAAAAGTAAGTACTGCAGAGGCTGCGGTGCTTATTTTTTTCATTTATAGAAGGCAGGGCGGATGATGAAAGACCGAGGCTGGTTATAGATTTATACAGCAGTGCATTTTGTTGTGGACCTATCCTGCATATATTTCCTGACAGGAATGATGATTCCAAGATTTGCGGAGCAGTCTTTTCGCTTTTGCTGGTGGTCTGTATCCGTTCTCTTTATGGTACGCTTCTGAATTACTCCTGGAAAAACGGTATGTGGATCGGACTGGTTTTTACCTTATGCATTGCAGGAGGTGGCGGTATTTTCCCTTTCGTCTCGCAGAAGAGGGAATTACACTCAGTTATCAATTTTTGACAAAATTGGCAGTTTTGGCTTCTATTGTTGTGATTTTAGCACTGACGGCAGTGATTCTTCTGCTTAGAAAGAAAAAAATAAAAAAATTTCTGAAAATTACACTTTCGCTTTAATAGGTTGAAATCTTCTGAAAAGTGCGTTATTATAATAACGATACTCTGTCAGGAGAAGATTGACAGGCAGTTTCGGCTTTTTCTGCCGGAAAAGGAACCTGTATGAAGGAGAGGAACGAGAATTATGGAATATAAGATTGCGTTGATTCCTGGTGATGGAATCGGACCGGAAATTGTAAGAGAAGCGAAAAGGGTGCTGGATAAGGTTTGTGAAAAATACCGGCATTCATTTACATATTCAGAGGTTCTCCTGGGAGGCGCATCGATTGATGTGCATGGAGTGCCGCTGACGGAGGAAGCAATTGCGGAGGCAAAGGCTTCAGACGCTGTTCTCATGGGCTCCATTGGCGGAGATGCAAAAACATCTTCATGGTATCAGATGGAACCTTCGAAACGTCCGGAAGCCGGGCTCCTTGCGATCCGTAAGGCGCTGAATCTGTTTGCAAATCTGCGACCGGCTTATCTGTATAATGAATTGAAGGCAGCCTGCCCTCTGCGGGATGAAATTATCGGGGAGGGTTTCGATATGATCATTGTCCGTGAGCTGACAGGCGGCTTGTATTTCGGAGAACGTAAGACGATTGAAGAAGACGGTGTCAAAAAGGCTGTTGACACTCTGACGTATAATGAAAAGGAAATTCGCCGGATTGCCGTAAAGGCTTTTGAGATCGCTATGAAGCGCTCAAAAAGGGTGACAAGCGTGGATAAGGCGAATGTGCTGGATTCCTCCAGGTTATGGAGAAGTGTTGTGGAGGAAGTGGCTAAGGATTATCCGGAAGTAACGCTGGAGCATATGCTGGTGGACAATTGTGCAATGCAGCTTGTTCGCGATCCGAAGCAGTTTGACGTGATCCTGACGGAGAATATGTTCGGTGATATTTTATCCGATGAAGCCAGCATGGTAACAGGTTCTATCGGAATGCTGTCATCAGCCAGCCTGAATGAGACGAAATTCGGCCTCTATGAGCCCAGCCACGGCTCAGCGCCGGATATTGCGGGACAGGATAAAGCAAATCCAATTGCAACGATTTTATCTGCGGCAATGATGCTTCGCTATTCTTTGGACCTGGACAAAGAAGCAGATGCCGTGGAGACGGCTGTGCAGAAGGTATTGACAGAGGGTTACCGTACCGGAGACATTATGTCCGAAGGCTGCAGACTTGTGGGAACGGCGGAAATGGGTGCTCTGATCGCGGCAGCTTTGTAAATACAGATAAAGTTTCAGGAAGATGATTATAGTATCATAAGATAAAGGAGAGAATCAAAATGAGAAGTGATGCAGTAAAAACGGGCTCACAGCAGGCGCCCCACAGATCCCTGTTCAATGCCCTGGGAATGACCAGGGAAGAGTTGGAGCGTCCATTGGTCGGCATCGTAAGCTCCTATAATGAAATCGTGCCGGGTCATATGAATCTGGATAAAATTGTGGATGCAGTAAAGCAGGGGGTTGCTATGGCCGGCGGCACGCCTGTTGTATTTCCGGCAATTGCGGTTTGTGACGGAATTGCAATGGGGCATATCGGTATGAAATACTCCCTGGTTACAAGAGATCTGATTGCGGATTCTACAGAATCCATGGCTCTTGCACATCAGTTTGATGCACTGGTCATGGTACCGAACTGTGACAAAAATGTGCCGGGACTTTTAATGGCAGCAGCCAGAATCAATGTTCCGACGGTATTTGTCAGCGGCGGACCGATGATGGCAGGACATATCCATGGACATAAAACCAGCCTTTCCAGTATGTTTGAGGCAGTCGGTGCCTATGCAGCAGGAAATATTTCCGAAGATGAGCTGACAGAATACGAAAACAAGACCTGTCCTACCTGTGGTTCCTGTTCCGGAATGTATACTGCAAACAGCATGAACTGCCTGACAGAAGCCCTTGGTATGGGACTTCGCGGAAACGGAACCATTCCTGCTGTATATTCTGAGCGTATCCGTCTTGCAAAGCATTCCGGCATGCAGGTCATGGAACTGTACCGCAGAAATATCCGTCCGAGAGATATTATGACAGAGGATGCCGTTTTGAACGCCCTGACGGTTGATATGGCACTTGGATGTTCTACAAACAGTATGCTGCATCTTCCGGCGATTGCACATGAGATCGGCATGGATTTTGATATCAGTTTTGCAAATGAGATTAGTGAAAAAACGCCGAACCTTTGCCATCTGGCACCCGCAGGTCCGACCTATATGGAAGATCTGAATGAAGCCGGCGGTGTTTATGCTGTCATGAATGAGCTGAACAAAAAAGGACTACTGCATACAGGATGCATGACTGTGACAGGCAAGACAGTAGGAGAAAATATTGAGGGATGTAAAATTCTGAATCCGGAGGTTATACGCCCCCTCGATCATCCATACAGCCAGACGGGCGGTCTTGCAGTTCTGAAAGGAAATCTGGCTCCGGATGGCGGTGTAGTAAAACGTTCTGCTGTTGTAGAAGAGATGATGGTACACGAAGGGCCGGCTCGTGTTTTTGACTGCGAGGAGGATGCGATTGAAGCAATCAAGGGTGGTAAGATCGTAGCCGGTGATGTAGTCGTGATCCGTTATGAGGGACCGAAGGGAGGACCTGGTATGAGAGAGATGCTGAATCCGACTTCCGCAATCGCAGGTATGGGACTTGGTTCTTCTGTGGCGCTGATTACGGACGGACGTTTCAGCGGTGCTTCCAGAGGCGCCTCTATCGGGCATGTTTCTCCGGAGGCCGCCGTAGGCGGACCGATTGCTCTGATCGAAGAGGGAGATATCATCAGTATCAATATTCCGGAAATGAAGCTGGAAGTCAGGGTTTCAGAGGAAGAAATGAAAGCAAGAAAAGAAAAATGGCAGCCTCGTGAACCGAAGGTGACGACCGGATATCTGGCAAGATATGCATCTATGGTTACCTCCGGCAGCAGAGGCGCTATTTTGGAGATACCAAAGGCAAGATAAGGAGGAGAAAATATGCAGCTTACAGGTGCGGAAATCATCGTTGAATGTCTGAAGGAGCAGGGGATAGACACCGTGTTCGGGTATCCGGGCGGCGCTATTCTGAATGTTTATGATGCTCTTTATGAATACAGAAATGAAATCAAACATGTGCTTACATCCCATGAACAGGGAGCTTCCCATGCTGCGGATGGATATGCGCGCGCAACCGGAAAGGTTGGTGTATGTCTGGCGACTTCCGGTCCGGGAGCAACAAATCTTGTCACTGGAATTGCAACTGCCTATATGGATTCTGTTCCAATGGTTGCCATTACCTGTAATGTCGGAAGGTCTCTACTTGGAAAGGATTCCTTTCAGGAGGTTGATATTGCCGGAATCGTAATGCCTGTGACAAAACACAGTTATATTGTAAAGGATATTGCCAAGCTTTCGGATACCATGCGCAAGGCCTTCTATATCGCAAAAAGCGGCCGTCCGGGTCCGGTACTCGTGGATGTAACAAAAGATGTGACTGCGGCAAAATACGATTATCAGCCGCGCCGTCCGGCCACGATCAATCCTGCGACCAGCGAGATACGCATGTGTGATGTAAATGAGGCAGTTCAGATGATCTGTCATGCCAGAAAGCCGTTTATCTTCGTAGGCGGCGGCGGAGTGATTTCGAATGCTTCCGAAGAAATCACAGAACTGGCGCACAGAATTGACGCACCGGTTTGCGACAGTTTAATGGGGAAGGGCGCTTTCAGCGGTGAGGATCCCTTATACACGGGAATGCTGGGCATGCACGGAACGAAAACCTCTAATCTGGGAGTGAGTCAGTGTGACCTTCTGATCGTGCTTGGGGCGCGTTTCAGTGACCGTGTTACCGGAAATGCCACGACCTTTGCAAGAAATGCCAAAATCCTTCAGATAGATATTGATGCTGCCGAAATCAATAAAAACGTAGTGGTTGACGCTTCTATTGTTGGCGATATCAAAGAAGTATTAAGAAGGCTTCTGGAGGAGATTCCTGAGAAAAAGCACAAAGAGTGGGTGGCAAAGATACGGGAAATGAAAGAAAAGTATCCGCTGAGATATGACCATACCCAACTGACAGGACCGTATGTGATCGAAAAGCTGTATGAGCTGACAAAGGGCGATGCCATTATCTGCACGGATGTAGGACAGCATCAGATGTGGGCAGCGCAGTATTATAAATATAAGGAGCCGCATACCCTGCTGACCTCCGGCGGTCTTGGCACTATGGGCTATGGTCTTGGCGCTGCAATCGGAGCAAAAATGGGGAGACCGGATAAGACGGTTGTAAATATTGCGGGTGACGGCTGCTTCCGTATGAACATGAACGAAATTGCAACAGCGGTACGCTGTGGAAACCCATTGGTTCAGATCATATTGAATAACCATGTACTTGGTATGGTTCGTCAGTGGCAGACCTTGTTTTATGACCACAGATATTCCCATACCGTTCTGAACGATGCGGTGGATTTCGTAAAGGTTGCAGAGGCAATGGGTGCACAGGCAATCCGTGTGACAACAATGGGTGAAGTAGAGCCCGCATTGAAGAAGGCGCTTTCTGCCAAAGGCCCTGTGGTTCTGGACTGCTGGATCGATCAGGATCTGAGCGTATTCCCAATGGTACCGGCAGGAGCCAATATTGATGATGTATTTGACGAGGAGGATATGAAAAACAATGAGTAGAGTGTATAACTTTTCCGCAGGACCGGCGGTCCTTCCGGAACCGGTGTTAAAAGAAGTTGCAGAGGAAATGCTGGATTATCAGGGAACCGGCATGTCAGTTATGGAAATGAGTCACAGAAGTGCTGCGTTCCAGAGAATTATTGATGAGGCCGAGCAGGATTTGAGAGAACTTATGGAGATTTCGGATAATTATAAGGTTTTATTCCTGCAGGGCGGCGCGTCTCAGCAATTTGCCATGATTCCAATGAACCTGATGAAAAATAAGACTGCAGATTATATTGTGACAGGGCAGTGGGCGAAGAAGGCTTACCAGGAAGCACAGAAATACGGAAAAGCCAATAAGATCGCATCCTCTGAGGATGAGACCTTCTCTTACATTCCTGACTGCAGCGATCTGCCAATCAGTCCGGATGCGGATTACGTATACATTTGCGAGAACAATACCATTTATGGAACAAAATATAAGGAGCTTCCGAATACCAAGGGTAAGATTCTGGTATCGGATGTTTCCTCCTGTTTCCTGTCTGAGCCGGTGGATGTGAGCAAATACGGCATTATCTACGGCGGTGTGCAGAAAAATATCGGACCTGCAGGTATGGTCATTGTAATCATAAGAGAGGATTTGATTACAGAGGATGTACTTCCGGGCACACCGACCATGCTGACCTACAAGACCCATGCAGATGCAGGCTCTCTGTATAATACACCGAACGCCTACTGTATTTATGTATGCGGTAAGGTGTTTAAATGGCTGAAATCCATGGGCGGACTCTCTGAAATGAAGAGAAGAAACGAAGAAAAAGCCAAGCTCCTGTATGATTTCCTGGATCAGAGCAAAATGTTCAAAGGTACGGTTGTGAAGAAGGATCGTTCTCTGATGAATGTGCCGTTTGTTACAGGAGATAAAGAGCTGGATGCAAAATTTGTAAAGGCGGCTGCGGAGGCAGGTCTGGTAAACCTGAAGGGGCATAGAACAGTTGGCGGTATGCGTGCCAGCATTTACAATGCAATGCCGAAGGAGGGGGTAGAAGCCCTGGTTGCATTCATGAAAAAGTTTGAGGAGGAAAATGCGTAATGTTCCAGTATCATTGCATGAATCCGATTGCAGAAAAAGGGTTGGAGCTGTTCAGCTCAGATTATAAAAAAATTGATACGATAGACAGTGCAGACGCTGTCCTGGTGAGAAGTGCAAAAATGCACGATATGGAAATGCCGGAATCCGTAAAGGCCATTGCCCGTGCAGGTGCAGGTGTAAATAATATTCCGGTTAAGGAGTGTTCAGAAAAAGGAATTGTTGTATTCAATACACCGGGAGCAAATGCCAACGGCGTAAAGGAGCTTGTGCTTGCAGGTATGCTTCTGGCTTCCCGTGATATTGTAGGCGGCATTGAATGGGTAGCACAGCAGAAAGACCGTGAGGATATTGACAAGCTGGCAGAAAAGCAGAAGAAACAGTTTGCCGGATGCGAGATCAGCGGAAAGAAACTGGGGATTATCGGACTTGGGGCAATCGGTGCTCTTGTTGCAAATGCGGCTTCCGATTTAGGCATGGAGGTATATGGATATGACCCATACATTTCCATAGACGCTGCATGGAACCTTTCCAGAACTATCAGGCACAGCAAAACCCTGGATGAGATATACACACAGTGTGACTATATCACTGTACATGTGCCTCTTCTGGACAGCACAAAGCAGATGATCAATAAAGAGGCCTTTGCAAAGATGAAAGACGGGGTAGTCCTTTTGAATTTTGCCAGAGATCTTCTGGTAGATGAAGAAGCACTGATTGAGGCATTGGAAAGCGGCAAGGTGAAGAAGTATGTCACTGACTTTGCCAATCCACTGGTTGCCGGAAGAGAGGGAATTCTGGTCACTCCGCATCTGGGTGCTTCCACAGAGGAATCCGAAGAAAATTGCGCAATTATGGCTGTAAAAGAGATGAGAGACTTCCTTGAGAACGGAAATATTAAAAATTCCGTAAACTTCCCGAATTGTGACATGGGTACCTGTGTGACTGTGGGAAGGATCGCGATCACGCATCAGAATATTCCGAACATGATCAGTCAGTTTACCAAGATTCTTGGCGAAGAGGGTCTGAATATCGCGGATATGACGAATAAGAGCAAGGGTGAATATGCATATACCCTGATTGATCTGGAAAGTGCAGCTTCCAAAGAAGCATTGGATGAGCTGCAGGCAGTGGAAGGCGTAGCAAAGGTACGTGTCATAAAATAAGGAGCTGTTTATGAATATGCTGGAGAAATACAGCAAAAAAAGCAGGAAGCTGAAAAAACAGATGAAAAGGATAAAGACACTGAAGGCATTGTACAGGAACCGCAAAAAGTTCGGTACTGCGGTTTATAGTGTGTTATATCTGGCTTCCGGAAGGCATCAGTAAGGATAAAAGGCTTTATTTGCATATGAAGAATATGGATCATACAGAAAAAGGGCATTTCTTTGCCCTTTTTCTGCTGTTTAATGGGGGACAATATTTATTTCAGAGAAAATTCTGTTAAAAGCTTCACACTGCCGGAAATTCTGGTAAGCCGCTTTTTTTTATGAAATCCAATACCTCCTGGCGGGTCGGCATTACGCGGAGAGCACCCTTGCGCGTGGTGATGAGGGATGCAGCAGCGTTGGCAAAGGTCAGAAGCTCCATGAGATTTTCTTCTGTGAGGCTGTCAAGTCCATGCTCCAAAACGTAATTCAGAGTACTTGCGCAGAAAGTGTCTCCTGCACCAGTGGTTTCAATCGTATTTTCCTGCAAAAACGGAGCCGATTCTGTACGAAGCTCCTTATAGTAGGCACGGCTGCCTTCCTTTCCCATTGTGATGAGTACCAGAGGAATGTTGTATTTATCGCGGATAAGAGCAGCGCCCTTGTCATAATCCGTTGTTCCGAAGAGAAATTCCACTTCATTGTCGGAGATTTTTAAAACGTCACATTTGGTCATACCGTATTCGATTTCTGCACGGGCATCCTCCAGGGATTTCCAAAGAGGAGGGCGCAGATTCGGGTCAAAGGTAATGATACAGCCGGCTGCTTTGGCAACTTCAATGGCATGGCGGGTTGCTTCGCGAACCCCTTTATGGGTAGAGGAAAGTGTTCCGAAATGGAAAATGCGGGAATCACGGATCAAATCTTCCTGAACCTCTTCCTTTGTAAGCATCATATCAGCCCCTGGGTCCCGGTAAAAGGAGAAATCTCTGTCTCCGTCCGGATAGGTATGTACAAAAGCAAGAGTTGTATGAACCGTTTCATCCATGACCAGATTGCGGGTGTCGATTCCGACCTCCTCCACTGCATTTTTTAACTGGGTGCCGAACATATCTTTTCCGACTTTCCCGATGAATGCTGTTTTTTTGCCGAGCTGTTCCAGCATGGCAAGTACGTTGCACGGAGCTCCGCCCGGGTTCGCTTCCAGAAGCGGATTGCCCTGGGAACTGCTTCCATTTTCTGTAAAGTCGATCAATAATTCTCCTAAGGCAGTTACGTCATATGTTTTGTTTTCCATTGTAAAAAACCTCCTTGTGATTCCTGAAGTCCTATTATATTTTACAAATATAATTGCTATTTTCAATTTATCGTAGGAAGCGTGTTTTGTCAAACAATTTTCTTTATTTTTACAAATAAAAATGATACAATGAACATATAGCGGAATCGAGGTAAGCCGCGTGAGCGTGCAGAGAAGTGGGCGCATTGAAGTTTGTGTTATAGATCAGACAGTGGAGGGAATTATGAACGAAAAAATATATGGATATATGGATTGGCCGCGTATAGAGGCGGTTGTGTACGGCGAGGAAGCATCTCCGAAGGATGTTATGATGCCGAGACTGACGCCGGATGGAATCCTGATTCAGGGATTTTTCCCGGAAGCAGAGAGTGCAGAGGTATGTATAGGAAAGAAGTCTTATTCTATGGAATTGGAGGATGAAGCGGGTTATTTTGCAGCGCTGATTCCGGGACGAAAAATGCTGCAGTATAGCTTCAGGATTGTGCGCAGGGGTGAAGTACAGGAATTTGCGGATCCTTATGCATTTCCGGGACAGATCACAGAGGAAGAAGAAAAAGCGTTTTGTGCAGGTGTATATTATCATGTATATGAGAAGCTTGGTGCACATCCAATGGTAATAAGCGGCGTTCAGGGAACCAGCTTTGCCGTTTGGGCACCGAATGCGATGCGTGTCAGTGTAGTCGGAGATTTTAATGATTGGGATGGCAGACGCCATATGATGCACAGAATGCCGATGTCCGGTATTTTTGAATTGTTTATCCCGGGTGTAAAAGCAGGAGATGTTTATAAATATGAGATTAAGATCAAAGGCGGAGAGCTTCGCCTGAAATCTGATCCATATGCAGCGTGTACCGAGCTTCCGCCTGCCACTGCTTCTGTGGTTGCAGATATTGAGGACTTTGTATGGACAGATGATGTATGGATGAAGGAGAGAAAGAACTATGCAGACAGAAAGCAGCCGCTGTCTATTTATGAGACAGGTCTGCCGGAGTGGAAATCAGCAGAAAATCTGGCTGCATTTGTAAAAGAGCTTGGCTATACCCATGTGGAGCTGCATCCCGTTATGGAATATCTGGATGAGAGTACGGGCGGCTATTCCACCTTTGCATATTATGCACCTACTAAACGATTCGGAACGCCGGGGGAATTCCGGAAGCTGATTGACCGCTTGCACCAGGAAGGCATCGGGGTGATTCTGGATTGGACTCCGGCACAGTTTCCACGCTGTGAGAGCGGTCTGGAAGCATTTGACGGAACGCCTCTTTATGAAGCTGCTGATCCGGCTGCTGCTGTGCATCCGATGTGGGGAACGATGCTCTATAATTATGAAAGTCCGATGGTTAAGGATTTTCTGATCGGAAACGCTTTTTACTGGCTGGAATTTTATCATGCAGATGGCCTGCGTCTGGATGATGTGGATAGCATGCTTTATTTGGATTACGGAAGAAAACCGGGAGAATGGACACCGAACCTCTATGGCAGCAACGAAAACCTGCATGCAGTGGAATTTCTGAAGCATTTGAATTCAATCGTGAAGAAGCAGCTTCCGGGAACGCTTATGATTGCGCAGGAGGACGGGCTTTGGCCGGAGTTGACCGACCGTGTGGAAAATGACCATATTGGTTTTGATTATAAATGGAGCGGCGGATGGACGAAGGATTTACTTGCATATTTGTCTGAGGAACCTGGTGAGCGCAAAAATCATCATGACCAGCTTACTTTATCCATGCTCTATGCATACTGTGAGCACTACGTTCTGACGCTGGGACGCAGGGATACAGGGACTCTGGATGAATTTATGGAGAAGCTGCCGGGAAGCCGGGAGCAGAAGCTTGCGCAGGTGAGAGAAGCCTATACCTACATGATGCTGCATCCGGGGTGCAAGATGATGTCTCCGCCAGCGGATATGCCGGAAGGACTGAAGAACTGTATTCAGGATTTGAATGCTTTGTACAAAGAGCATCCGGCACTTTATGAAAAGGATGACGATTACGATGGGTTTGAGTGGGTTCAGCTTATGAAGTATGAAGAAAATGTGCTGACCTTCCTTCGCTTGACCGGAAAGCCGGAAGAAACACTGCTGGCAGTTTGCAGCTTTTCCGAAACATCTCATGAAGGGTATCAGGTAGGAGTTCCGTTTTACGGAAAATACAAGGAAATCTTCAACAGTGACCAGAAGAAATACGGCGGTGCAGGCAAGGTGAATCCAAGAGCCAAAACCAGCAGGCGGGAAGAATGCGATGAACGGGAGTATTCTTTGAAGTTAAGACTGCCGGCTTTTGGCATCAGTGTATTTGCCTGTACGCCGGATAGGAAGCCTTTGAAAAAAGCGGCAGAAAGGAAGCCTCAGGCCAAAAAGAACCGACAAAAAGAAGGCGCCGTTAAGAAAAAAAGTTAAGAAAAAAGAAAAATAAAAGAATTAAGGCTTGCATTTTTTTTAAAATGCGGTATAATATCAGTTGTGTTCAGCACAAGCTGGAATAGCTCAGTCGGTAGAGCACTTCACTCGTAATGAAGGGGTCGAGAGTTCGAGTCTCTTTTCCAGCTTACGGCAGAGAGCCGGGAATCCTTTATATAGGGATTCCCGGCTTGTTTTTGTTGCTTAAAGAAACCTGTTAAAGTTTATTTACACTTAAACTTTGTTGGTTCTTCAATCAGGGATGCAACCTGGAATTCATGTTTGTGGCCGTCTTCCATAGTAGTGAAGTCTTTTGCGAAATGCACATGCTTGCCGCCGCCCACATCAATAGCACCGGAAGATTTTCCGAAGAATTCATGAAAATGGCCATCGGCAAAGTCTGTGCGGAATTTTATCTCATGAAAATGATCGTCTTTGCCCGGGATAGGCTTAGCTTCTCCGGATACCGTACAAAATCTATGGTTATGGCAGTCATTGCATTCCTGGAATACCCGGGTGATACCGGTAATTTCGTGGACATGTTTCTGCTCATTACAGTTATGGTTATGCATGATAGAACTACTCCTTATTCTTTTTCTATATGGTATGCGGAAACAGAATAAAGGTTCATTCAGGGAAAGGAGTTAGTCTCGCACAAAAAAGTACGCCGGGTTAAACGCACACCGAATAATTCAGTGGAAATCGGTGCACCCTATCCATGAGGTGATGAGCATGGACAAGAGAAAATCAGAAAAGCAGCAGCGGAAGAAATCAAATGAAGAATTTAACAGTATCACGCAGAAAGTAAAGGTGGAAAACCAAAACCAGACACATAATGTCCGGAAAGAAGGAATTGCTCCAATCAACCAGAAACGATGAGGCGGCCTATTTGGCCGCCTTTACCAGTGGAGGGAAAAGTATGGACAACAAGTGCAGCCGGAGCCAAGACGCAGGCAAAAGCGGCGGGAGTTGGTACTCAGTCCTATCTTTGCTGCTTAAAAGGTTACTATGGTATCATGATCTTTACAATAAAAAAATTATGCTGTTCATAAATATCAATATGTCCATTATATTTTTGAACAATGCTAAAAATTTGTTGCATACCATAGCCGTGTTGTGTCTTATCCAATTTATTGCTGAGAAGAGGGCGATTATTATCTAAGACTGACTGGCATATTTTATTTCTGATTTCGAATATTTTGTAACCTGATAAACTATAGATTTCTGTTATTATGTATCGATTTTGAATCTTTTCATTTCGTGAAGATTCTATGGCATTATCAAAGATATTTCCCAGTAAAGAACATAGGTCAAAATCTTCCATTGGTAAATCAGTTATATCTTCAATATTTCCTAGAAATTTGATGTTACTCTCTCTTGATTGAGCAGCCTTAAGGTTAATTATATAATTAAGCATATTGTTAGATATGTGTATTTCTTCAGAGAACACTATCTTGCTGTTGCATATATTCTTAATATATTCAATTGCATTGTTGTATGTATGATTTTCTATGCAGTAAAGTATATGCAGAAGATGATTGTTTATATCGTGTTGTAGCCGCATTAATTTGTCATAATATTGTTTGGTGTCGCTTAATAAATCGTAATCAGATTTTCTCTTTTGACGAAATAGTTCCAGTTCTGTTTCAATTTTAGCCTTATGACTCAATCTAGTATACGTATAGAATGCAATAAGGTTATTTACACAGAGGAAAAACATTAGAAACACAATTACAATGTTTAGTTTTAGTGGTGGCTTATCAATTAATAGGTTCATACACATGCATATTGCGAATGTACTCATAAGACCAATTAATACCACCCACTTTATATTACTGGTATAGTTTTTGTTTTCATAGTGATCAGCTATATAAATATAAATTGTTATAAGCATAACTAAAGTTATTTTGGATAATATACACATGGCCATATATTCCGGAGTGAATTCTTGAAGCAATTCAGGAATGTGCTTTTTTTTAACCAGATAAAATAAATTATATATCAATATATGATTTAGCATGAGAGTCTCGTAATATAATATACATGAAAAAAAACATCGTAATTTAGAAATTTTACAAAATCCCCAATATTGCATAATAATAAAAGATACGGCCATACATAATAAAATAGAAAATAATTTAAACCTCTTATTAATAAATAACGTTATACAAGTTAAAAAAATAGACAATAGGGTTAATCCCATTTTCTTTTCTGATACTCTGTAACCATTAAATTTTGCAAAAAATATTGAAGCAAGAATAGAATCATATAATGTTAAAAAGAAACGAAAAATACTGTACATTGCAAATTACCCCTATCTGTATTTTTAAATACTGTAATAATTAAGTGTTTTATTTAATGTAAAGATATTTTATATTCGTCAACCAAACTTTTAATTTTATTCCGGCTAACGGGCAAATAAATTTGAGTATTATTATACATAACCTTTACCTCAAGTTTTTTGGTGTCAATTTTGTATATATATCTTATGCTTAATAAAATACCACTATGTATTCGAAAAAAACCTTTACATGATAAATCTTTTTCAACAGATTTTAATGTCGCTCTGAAAGTGTTTTCGCCATGTATTGTAACAACTCTGATATTATTATGCTGAGATTCAAAATATACGATGTCGCTCACCTTTATGCTGTAAGTAAGTTGTGAGCCGGCATTGATAACATATTTTTCCTTATTGTTTTCTATTTTTTTTATAGCACTTGTTAAGGCTTCATCTAATTCGTCAATATGTGATTTACGAATAAATCTAAATGGATGATGCTTAAACGACTCGTAAACATACATATCAATGTTGGTTATAAAAATGACGATAATTTTATTATTATGTTTAATAAGGTTGTCTACAAAATTAAAACCATTTATTTCCGGCATTTTTATATCGATTACAAGTATATCGACTTCAGTAGTGACACAATAGTCCATCAGCTTATTTGAAGAACTGGTGCTAAAACATTTGAATTTTATTCTTTGATGCAAAAAGTCTTTAACTTTAGTCACAATGAACTGTAAAATGACTGGATCATCATCGCAAATTGCAATGTTTATCATTTTTTTTCACCCCATTTCAATTGCCTAATCTCTTAGGATTATGAGTCTTTAATTTACGAGAAGTTTAGAATTTCTTGTTAATAAAAGTCTTTCATTTTTTGGAATAAAACTTTCCTTGGTTTTCTAATCTAAAATAGTAATCCAGGTTTAATTTAACTGCTGCTTTATGCTCATCGCTAAGGCTTCTATATTTTAAAATAATAGAATCATAATCATGGATATCTTTAATAATAAAATTTTCTTTTTGATTTGGTGTTAAATCATTAGAAGTTTTGTCTAAAAGATAGTCCATACTTACGCAAAAGAGTTTTGACATATCTTGTAGAAGAAAAGGAGATATTTCACATTTATTGTTTTCAATTCTGCTAATACAAGCTTGTGAGGTATGTAATAATACTGCTAAATCTTTTTGACTTAGGTTTCTGCTTTTACGCAAATTTCTTATGACTTGACTCATTAGGTTCTCCTTTCAATTTTAGTGGAGATAACATAATAATTTTACCCTAATAAATAAAGAGGGCTTATGCAGTATTGAATATTCGTATACGAAAGTGAATAATAGCCTCTGATTTGATGTAATATTCGAAAGAATAGCTTTATGTGCTGAAAAATAAGCATTGGAAATCGTCCAAGTCAGTCATTTACTTGGAGTCCCTATTGTCTGCTTTCCTGCATTTGATAGATTTTGTATTTTGAGGACATGTAAAACATATATTGATACGGGCTTCAGGATAATTTCCTTTAGGTAGTGAGGTTCTTACTTTTTCCAATACACTTATTTTGGAGTTCGGTTGCCGCCAGGCATTTTTTTGATTTAGGGTGTTGGTGTTTATCTCTGGTTCGGTTTCTCTGACAGGTTAAACCGGTCGCTGCAGGTATATCTGAGGCAATACCCTCATTTTGTTTTGGTATGAAGCATTTATATATTGAATTCGTGCAATTATCCCATAAAACTGCATATTATCCCCAAAAACTGCATATTATCCCATAATTATTGACATGAATTTCTCCATGATTATTATCTTAGTAAGAATACCTATTGAATCAGGAATAGAAGGCTATTGTAGAAATGTTTAAAATCCATAGTTTGTACAAATGTTTCAGATAATGGTCATAAAAGTGCAGATTTAGTGAACATCAAGTCTATAACGGTTCTAACGAAAGATACGCAGGGGATTTATGTCCTGTCGGTGCCTTTGGCAGAAAGGGATAAAGATATGTATTACATAGCAATTTGTGATGACGATTTGAATTTTATAGCATATATAAAAAAAATGATTATTAAAACAGGAATTGCAAAAGTTAAAGTAAAATTTTACGAGTATTCTTCCGGTGAAGAATTGGTTGCTAACCTGGAGCATATGCTACGCTGCGATTTATTATTATTAGATATGAAGATGAAGCAGTTAGATGGGAATGAAACAGCGAAGCAGTTTCGTCGTATTTATCCAACTGCGATTTTGGTATTTTGTTCTGGTTATTATCTCCCTACAATACGGTGCTTTGAGGTACGACCTTTCCGTTATCTTCTCAAAAATTTTACAAATAAACAGCTATTGATTGAGATGAAAACAATTGTTAAGGAAATGATTGCACATGTATCAGAGCCTTTTATTATTGGCAGTTACTATCATAATATTATAAGACTTAAGCCTTCTGATATACTATATATAGAAATAGCAAAAAGAGGAAGCCGAATACATATATACCCGGATATGTTAGAACATGATTTTGAACAAAAAATTATAGCAAAAGAAAAAGTTGCTGATTTATACGAACAGTTAAAAGCATTTGGTTTTGCTTATGCTCATAACAGTTATATAGTAAATTTGAAATATATTGTGAAATTAACGCCTACTGAATTGCAGTTACAGGATGGTACGGTTTTATCCGTTTCCCGATCCAAGACAAAAAGATTAAAACAAGAATTTATAGAAGCATTGGATAAGAAATATAAATAGGGAAAAGCATGAATATATCAAGATTAATAAAATATTACTGCAACAAAGGATTGTTATAAAACAGAAAAATAAAGAATTAAAATATACTGCAAAAACGTCTCAAAAAAATACAGAATTTTCCCAATATATTGCATGTTAAAATAAATGGTAATAAGATGAGTTAAAAATAAATGGAGGTGTCTAGTTTTGAAAAAAACAGAGGTTATTGAAAAATTAAAAAAAATCATAGCAAAAAGTATGGAATTGGAAAGTGACGGCAACGAGATAGAGGGAAGTGATCTTATATTAGAATTAGGAATAAACTCTGTAGATGCACTTGAAATACTCATATGGGTAGAAAATGAATTTGGTATCCAGATAGAGGATGAAGACTTAAACGCAGATCTTATTACTTCGCTTGATAATCTTTCGAATTATGTTCTTTCAAAAATGGAAGATATGAAGAAAAGTAATTGAGGTGCGGATGTGAATGTGAGTCTGATCATACCTACTTATAATAAAAAGACCCGCCTGGCAATTATGCTGCAGTCGATTCGCAGGTTGAAATATGATAAGGACCTGGAAATAATTATAGTAAATGATGGCTCAAATGATGGTACGCAAAAGCTTGTGGAGGATTTTTGCCAGAATGTAAAATTAGGAGATGGAATGCATATAAAGTTGATTAGCACATCTAATCAGGGCAGATCGAAGGCAAGAAATGTAGGAATAAAAGTGGCTGGTGGAGAATTGCTCATATTTACGGATGATGATCTTATCTTGAGCGACACTTTTGTTATAAATCATGTAAAAGAACATTTGGCATTGGACACTGCAGTTGTACATGGTCAAATATTAAGCCTTCCACAACTCAAATTTTTGGAGAATCCTGCCACAGGCCAGCAGTATGACGGAACATTGGCAAGTGAAAGAATGAGGCAATATTGTATTACACCGGATATGTTTGGTGAAGGGAGTATTCATCATTATCTTCAACATAATTCCAGAATCGGTAAATTTGAGAAGGATATAAGAGCGCTGTTTGAGCATACATCTGTTCATGATTCTTATATCCGTTGGATCGGGTTTACGGGGGGAAATGTATCCATAAGGAAGAAAAATATACCCATGGGTAATCTGTTCGATCCCGCGATGGGGAAAATTTGGGGATGTGAGGATTTGGAAGCTGGGTACCGTTTATTTCTAAATGGTATGAAATTTCTGTATGCACCTGCAGCCTGTAATTACCATATGAATCATTTCAGGGAGACATCTGTCAGTGAACATCGAGCTTCATTTAAATATTTTTATGACAAGCATAGAAACAAGGCAATAAAACAACTGGAAAAATATTTTGACAAAGATATTTCCACTTTGCTGGAATGGAAAAAGAGTTTAAATGAATGAAAATATAATCATACAAAAGACAAGCGTTGAAGAAATACCTATCTTGTTTGTAAGACAAGATAATGCCGAAAGGAAAGAGGCTATTTTTGTACTTCATAAATTGTTATGTGATAAGACCAGCGAATTGCCTTTGGCCTATGAATTGGCAAAAGAGGGCTATTTCGTAATTATTATGGATATCATGGGACATGGAGAAAGGAATACGCTTAAAGAGCATAAGTACGATTTTCAAAATATGTTTTATGATGTGCGAAAGACAGTTGAAGATATAGGGAAAGTACTTCAGTATATACGGGATTCTGGTGAGAAGAAAATTTCTTTAAACCATACAGGCGTAGTTGGTACATCTTTTGGTGCTTCAATTGCATTAATCGCAGGATATATGCTGAAGGAAATAAGTTATGTAGCCTGCCTTATTGGTACATGTAATTTAAGGTACATCATAGAAAATAGAACTTTATGTGTATTCCGTCCGTTTTCACTTTCAAAAAATGTAATTGATTATGATAAAGTCATTGATGAAATGGAAGAATTGGACTGCTTAAAAAATTACAATTCCGATAATCTAAAGCCGATGCTATTTCTGGACGGGAAGATAGATATGACAATTCCATATAAGGAAAAAACTGAGTTTTACAGGGAACTTGAATCTATATTTTTGAAAGCTGGCAGAAAGGAGGATATCACATATCAATTTTATTCCAATACGGGACATAAATTAAATGATGATATGATACATACCTTATTAGTATGGCTTAGGCATTTAAAACGGAATGTATCGGCAGAAAGGAAGTTTGAGAAGGATTGAATGAATCAACAAAGCTATTGACATTAATAAATGGATATAAAATATCAAATGCTTTCTTCTTGGCGGTTGAACATGGTTTGTTTGATTTTATAGATGGAAAAACGGATCTATATGAAATTGCCGACCTCACAGAAACAGATGCAAGAGCACTGGAAATTATGTTGAGATTATTCGCTACCCTAGACCTGATTGAAGAGAAGCAGCCATACCGTTATAGTTTGAAAGAAGAGTATAAGAAGTTCCTGAAAAGTGATTCTATAAACAGTTATGTACCGTTGATCAAGTTGGAAAATTATTTATCTGAATTCCATACAAGTAAAAAAGCAATGGAACATTCCTTAGTTACAGGTACCGGGGAAGACTTATTTAATGAAAACAGCAAAGAAAATAAAGTTGGCATCTATGGACAGGCCATGGACAATGGAGGAAGGTTTTCCTCTATGTGTATAGCGAGAGAGTTCCTTGGCTTAAAAGGCGGAAGGATATTGGATGTCGGGGGCGGTGTGGGAACCAACGTTATTCAGTTATGTAAGATGAATAAAACAGTTGATGTAGTCATCCTAGAGAAAAAAGAGATGGAGGATGCGTGTGTAAGTAATATCCATAAAAATAATCTGAATAACCGCATTCAGTTTAGAGAAGCTGATTTGAGAACTGTTACTATAGAAGGCCAGTATAAGGGAATTATTGTATCAAATATTCTGCACCTGTTTAATGAAACTACCAATAAGCAATTATTAATGAAATTGGCATCCTGTTTGGAGAAGGATGGAATAATCGTATTTCATGACTTTTTTGTTGGGGGTGGTTTTTCACAGAAATTCATAGCTTCGATTTACTCGTTAGATTGGCTGATGCATGGTTCATATTTCTGCCTTCGTCCAGATGAATTGAAGTTATTGGTAGAATCATACGGATTGAAAGTTGTAAAAAACAGGTATTATGAGAACATTCCAACTTCAATCATTGTAGCAAAAAAACCGTAGCATAATAGATAATGGATGGAACAATATGAAAATGTTTATTATGGGATTGGATGGGGCTTCTTATCCACTAATATGTAAGTTTGTGAATGAAAATAAACTCCCCAATTTTAAAAAGCTATTAAAGGATAATAAGTTAAAAAAACTTATTTCCACTATTCCTCCGCATACGGCACCAGGATGGGTATCAGCATTTACCGGGGTACAGCCGGGGAAACATGGAATATATCAGTTTTGGGATACACAGGCGGAAAGTTATTTAGGAAAGTTTATGGGGAGTAATGACTATGGTGTTGTTCCAGTATGGGAAATACTAAACCGCTTTGGCGTAAAGACCGGCCTTATTAACATACCGATGACTCATCCCCCGGAGAAGATTAATGGTTTTATGATGACCTGGCCTTTGTCTAATACATTGCGGTATTCATATCCGGACCATTTATTACTGGATATAGCAGAGCATAACGGTCACTATGCATCGGATTTGAATCTTATGTATACGGGGGATGATAGTTATATTGAAAAATCGTTGGAAGTAACTAGGAAAAGGTTGCAGGCTGCAAAATATCTGATAAAGGAAAAAGAGTGGGAGCTGCTCGTCTGCGTTTTTACTGAAATTGACCGGATTTCACATTATTATTGGCACGACATGGAGCAGAGTCCTTCCAAATCAGAGGATGCCAAATCATTGTTAAGGAGCCATGCGATTGAAAAAATATATAGAGAGACAGATAAAGCGCTTGGAGAGATTCTCGAAATACTTACGGAAGACACATTGTTTTTGGTTATGTCTGATCACGGGTTTAGAAGAGGCGAATTCGATTTTTATATTCAGTCATTTCTGATGGAACATTCTATGTTGTATTTAAAACCGGCCGGACTTATTGCGGAGGAGGAAAGGCGATGCCTGAAAAACTCATGGTTTGCATGTATGGATAAAGGACAAGAATATTATGTGGACTGGTCGAAGACTATTGCATATATGGCATGTCCGGGATCTTACGGGGTAAATATCAACCTTCAGGGTCGTCAAAAGAAAGGGATTGTTAAAGCAGAAGAATACGAACGGGTAAGAAGTCAGGTTATTGCATGCATCAGTTCCGCAACGTTACCCGGAACGAATATTCCCATGTTTGAACAGGTGGTCAGAAGAGAAGAGATTTATCACGGAGGAAGGATTAAAGATGCACCCGATATTCTTATGATTCCCAGTAGCTACGGTATTATGGTGCACCATAAGATCGTGCCGGGAACTCTGTACGGAAGACCGGAACAGAACGGACTTCATGACAGAGCAGGGATTTTGGGATTATATGGAAAATCTATAAATTATAAAATAATGAAAGAAGATATATACCTGGAAGATATTGCCCCAACTATATTAAATTATTTTGGTCTTGCCAAAGGTGATTATATGGATGGAGCATCAATATGTAATTTTAACCGGGGTGCACTTATTCCTTGGGAATATCCTTTAGAGGGATTAGAACGTTATAGCCAGGAAGACAGTATTTCCGGGTATACGGAACAAGAGAAACTGGAAGCAGAAGAAAAGCTTAAGGCTTTAGGTTATTTATAAAAGGAGATTTATGTTTAGCCCATATACAGGAAAGATATATTCAAATCAGGAAGTATTGGAGGCAGCCGGGAAGTATCACGGTCAAATTCAAGTAATAAAACATGTAAATAAATATAAAAATGCTGCTAAGTCGATTGCTGAAGGAAAAATTATCGGTTGGTTCCAAGGCAGGTCCGAGGTTGGGCCAAGGTCACTGGGGAATCGGAGCCTGTTGGCAGATCCGAGAAATCCACAAATGAAAGATATTATAAACTACAGAGTAAAATTTAGAGAGGCTTTTCGTCCATTTGCGCCATCTGTACTGTATGAATATCAACAAGAATATTTTGATCTGGATATTCCATCTCCTTATATGCTGATGGTGGCAGATATCTGGCCTGAGAAACGGGAACAGATTCCTTCTGTAACCCATATAGATGGAACCGGGAGATTGCAGACGGTCGTAAAGGGTATGAATCCTGTTTACTACGAACTCATTCATCATTTCTATAAATTAACGGGTGTTCCGGTTTTATTAAATACTTCGTTTAATGTGAATGGAGAACCGATTGTGGAAACGCCAGATGACGCAATCAAATGTTTCCTGCATTCGGATTTTGATGAACTTTATGTAGAAGACGTATTGGTAACAAAAATAAAGAATTAGCAGAAGAGGAAAATATATGTATATTCTTGGATTAGGCGGATCGAATCATGATTTTTCAAGTTGTCTTATAAAAGATGGAGAGATACTGTCCATCATTGAAGAAGAAAGAATCACAAGAAAAAAGCATGGAATAGGTCTTGGTGTCAGCTTGGCGAAAGGATTATCTGTAAAGTATTGCTGTGAAGCAGCGGGAATAGAATTTGGTGATATTGATCTTGTGATAGGAAATGAAATTTTAAATAAAGTTATGTACAGGAGAATGCAGCAAGAGGTGATACTAATTAATCACCATCTTGCACATGCTGCCAGTTGCTTTTATCCTTCACCGTTTCAGGATGCTGCAATATTAGTGGCGGATTCTGTAGGAAGCAAAAAATTAGATAGAGGAGAATGTCTGTACGAGTCTGTATCTTTTGCAGTAGGGAATGGGAATGAAATTCATATTAAAGAGAATATTTCGGGCAGAAATATGAAAGAGACGGATCTCATTGAGAATTCCCTTGGGATTTTTTATTCGGTTATAACGCAGATCATTGGCTTTGGAGAACACCAGGAAGGAAAGACAATGGGACTGGCGCCTTATGGAACAAATAAATATTATCATTTGATGAAACAGCACATCAGATGTATCGGAGATGGAAGAATAGAAATGAAAGAGGAAGACATAAGACAGTTGTTCACTTACAAAGATATCATAGATACTGCAAGCGAAAATAAAAAGGCGGAAATAAAAGCAGACTTTGCATATGCGGCACAGCAGGTTTTGGAAGAATGTATGCTGTATTTATGTAGACATCTGAAGAAGCTGACAAACAAGAAAACATTGTGTCTGGCCGGTGGAATTGCCCTGAATAGTGTGGCTAATTATAGAATTTATAAAGAAAAGATATTTGAACAAATATTTATACAGCCAGCCTGCGGGGACAATGGGACATCGATCGGAAGTGCGCTTTATGGACATTACGCAGTTATGGGACAAAAGCGTAATGTTGGAAGGAGAGACAGAGGTGAATTATGAAAAAATTGTTTGTCATATCTTTTGAAGGGTTGAATTATAAACTGTTAACAGAATTTATGGAGATGGGAAATTTACCTAATTTTAAAAGAGTATCTATTGAAGGCGGTCTTGAAGAGATAAATTGCAGCAGAATTCCATATGAAGCGTCCGGCTTGGTGAGTGCCCTCTCAGGTAAGGAGGATTCTGAACACGGAGTGTTTTCTTATTGGCGTACCCGAAACCGTGATTACCGTCCGGAGGTATATCAGTCAGAGGATGTTAAGCATCATATGTTCTGGAACCAGAGATTCTGTAAGGGATATAGGGTTGGAATAGTCAACGTTTTTGGAACTCATCCGGTTTATAAAGTAGACGGAGTACTGATAAGTTATGCTATGAATCGCACATTGAGGTATGCTTTTCCGCCGGATTTAATGAGAAGGCTTACAAAAAGCGGATTTGGTTATGTGCAGGATATGGGGGCATTTTATAAAAATGACGGAAAGGAATCTTTGCTCAAGCAAGTCATCAAGGTGGAAAAGATGAGGCACGCAATATGTCAGGAACTCTACAAGGATGATTTGGATGTATATGTCATAAATTATACCTGCATTGACCGTGTCTGCCATTTCTTCATGGATGAGCTAAAAGATGATGCAATGCCACTGGAGGAAAAAGCCGTCTATAGAATGTATCAGCTCAGCGATGAGATACTGGGAGACATACTTCAATATGTT
Organism: uncultured Blautia sp.; assembly: GCA_900551075.1. GTDB lineage: Bacteria > Bacillota > Clostridia > Lachnospirales > Lachnospiraceae > Blautia_A. Next base: position 47,287 of record URVB01000011.1, read on the forward strand.
GATGCACATGGCAGTGAACTCATTCTCTTTTCATCTGTAGGTTTTGGAGAACTGGAGAAATTTGTGGAGATTAATCCTTATTTGGAAAAAGAGGGATTCTTAAAAAGAGTGTCGGAGCGTGGCATTGATTTTGATCATACGCTGGCATTTGAGGCACCTCAGGGAGTTCATGGCATTAATATTAATACAGAAGATTTTTATGCCAGAGGAATTGTAAAAGCTGATAATTACAATATTGTTTTAAGTGAAGTTGCAGATGCTCTTAGACAGATGATAAATCCTTATAATAAAAAACCAATGTTCGCACAAGTAGCTAAAGGGAAAGAATTTTATCAGGGAAACAAGGAAGCTCCCGATTTGATACTGGAGCCTTATGACTGGAATTATCTTCCCTATGGAGATAATTACTGGGCTGATATCGTAGGGCGGCATAATCAAACTGGATGGCATAGGAATAAAAGTGTTTGGGGAAGGATGGGATACCATATGAATCAGGAAGCCTTTCAACAAGTGAGCTGTTTAAAAGATATTTACCGGGAAATAGAAAGAACAATTCTTATTTAAGTTTAATATGAAGGAGATATTTATGAGTAATACAGAATCTCATAAAAGGGTGGCGTTTGTATCAGGCAGTACGGCCGGAATTGGGTTAGCTGTAGTAAAAGCGCTGTTGGAAGAAGGGTATACGGTAATCGGAAATTCAAGAAAGCGAAAAGAAGAATTAAATCATGAGTTTGGACAATTGCTCGACCAATCACCCAATTTACAGTACATTGAGGGAGATGTAACGAGAGAGGATGACACAGTTTCCATATTTACGAAGATAAAGAAGTATTTTGGGCGTATTGATATTTTGGTTAATAACGTAGGAGCAACACAGAAGAAACCGCTGCTAAGAATATCCGGGAAGGAATTTGAAGAGAGTCTCAGACAAAATTTAATGGGAGCATTTTATTGTACGAAACAAGCAATCGGTATCATGATGATACATAAATACGGGCGAATTATTAATATTAGTTCTATGGCTGGCGTTCATGGACTTGCGTTTGAAGCCGGTTATTCTGCATCTAAAGCGGGACTAATCGGATTTACGAAGGCAGTTGCAAAAGAGTATGGTAATAAGGGAATTACATGTAATACGATTGCTCCCGGGATTATTCATAAAACAGATAGCCATGAGAAAGAGGTTGTTCGGTCGGGTGCGCTTTCAGCAATTATTGTAAAACGAACGGGACGAGCTGATGAAGTGGCACATTCTGTAATATATCTTGCGTCGGAGCGGGCCGGTTACATTACAGGCGAAACAATAGAAATTAATGGTGGTTTATTTATATAATAAAAGAGAGGTAAATACTTATGAACAAAGAAAAGAAAAAAGTATTGTTTACAAACTTGATGATTAAAGAGGACACTTGTGATTCTTTTTGTAAATACTGCTATCATCGTGACGAAACAAAATCAACAGATACATATGCTTATGACTGCAAATTGAAGATCAATATTGATAAAGCAGTAAAGTTTGCAACGACATATTTTAATAGCCCTATTATTAAGATATGTGGGGGTGAAATCTTTCTGATGTCTAATCTTGAGGAGTTTGTTGTGGAACTGTTAAAACATTTCTCCTATGTATTGATTCAGACGAACGGCCGACATCTGAATGATCAGAATTTAAAATGGATTATTGCGTTGAAAAGGGTGATGCTTCAGGTTTCGTTAGACGGGCATGATTTGGAGATGAATGCCTATCGCTTTGAAAAAGCGGAAATTATGGAGAATATTCTATATGCAATAGAAAAATTAAAAGCAAATGATGTGTATATCGAGCTTACCTGCGTCTTAAATAATAAAAATACAAAGCGATTTGATGAATACGTGAAATATATGAGGGAACTACCGGGAGGCAGGGCGAGAAATACATTAAAAATCACACCAATTCTTATTATTGATAAAGAGAATTTGTTTAAACCTTGCAAGGAAGATCTGAAAGCAATTGATGGCATTATTAAGGATTATGAGAAATATGCTGATGTTTTGCCTCCTAAAAAATATATGGAGATGCTGAATAAAGTAATGCATGGGGAGACAATTAAATACCAATGTTTTAATCCGATTGTAAGTCTTAACATGGTGAATGATGGAAGAGTTAAAAGTTGCACGAATGTGTTGCCGGAAAATGTTCTGAATATCGGAAATATGTTTGAAGACGATCCGGAGGTAATTTTGAAAAGATATGGAGACACTAAATTTCAGAAATTATTACTCTATACAAAACAATGGGTGCCAATTTGTAAGAATTGTTTCAACTTCTGCAGTATTTATAATCTATATCTAAACGATACAATTTCATTGGATGAGCTCTGTAATAATAATTATATGTTTAATATACCAGAAGTCAGACAACGGCTACTGGAATTGCACGATATGATTGATGAAGCCAAAATCAGAGTTTAATCATCATTATTAAAAATTACATAGTACTATCTCGGGATTCGGAATGCCATTAGTCGAACATATAAAAGTGCTAATAAATCGGTAACTTTTATCAGAAAAAAACTGCTTATAAACAATAGATGAAAAATTTCCAGAGATTATATATACAGTAAGGGGGAGAAAAATATGGATCACATGAAGCTATTAGAGAATGAGAGCCTTTACATTATACGAGAAGCGTTCAGCCGCTGCAGGAATTCCGGGATGTTATGGTCCATTGGAAAAGATTCAACAACACTTCTGTGGTTGATCAGAAAAGCGTTTTATGGAAAAATTCCTTTTCCCATTATCCATATAGACACTGGGTTTAAATTTAAAGAGATTTATGAATTCAGAGATTATTATGCAAAAAAGTGGAATTTAGATCTCATAGTATATAAAAATATGGATGCAATAGAGCGGGGGATGCATCCGGATTATGGCAAGTTGGAATGTTGCACACAACTGAAAACAAATGCGTTGAAGCAGGTAATAGAACAAAAAGGATTAGATGCAGTTTTCTTAGGAATTCGCAGAGATGAACATGGAATAAGAGCAAAGGAGCGTGTATTTTCTTTGCGGGATGAAGAATTCGAATGGAATTACAAGGCACAATCTCCAGAGTTTTGGAGCCAGTATAAGACAAGGGCTGGAAGCAAAGAGCACTTGAGGGTTCATCCGATACTGGGCTGGACGGAACTGGATATCTGGAGTTATATAGAGAAAGAAAAAATTCCATTTGTGGACTTATATCTTGCCAGGGATAATCAAAGATACCGGAGTATTGGATGTGAAACCTGCTGCAATCCAGTTGTTTCTACAGCAGATTCTGTGGAAAAGATTATTTGTGAATTGCAGAACACCAATATATCGGAGAGGAGTGGAAGGGCTCAGGATAAAGAATCCGATTATATGATGCAAAAATTGAGATCACTTGGATATATGTGAAGAAGAGAGGATATAGATGGAAAAAGAAAAACTAAAAATCGTGATAGTAGGTCATATTGATCACGGTAAGTCAACTTTGATTGGAAGATTATTATTTGATACAAATTCTATTACCAGGGATAAGATTGAGGAAGTAAAGAAAATATCTGAACAGGCAGGTCAAAAATTTAATTTTGCATATTTACTGGATTATTTGCAGGAAGAACGGAATCAGGGGATTACGATTGATACGACACAGATGTGTTTTAGTTCTGAGAAAAAGGATTACGTAATCATTGACGCTCCGGGACATGTTGAATTTATCAAAAATATGGTAACAGGAGCTTCCCAGGCGGAATTGGCTATTCTGATTGTAGATGCGCTGGAAGGTTGCAAAGAGCAGACAAAAACACATGCATACATTCTATCCATGCTCGGGATAAAAAATATTATCGTAGCTGTGAATAAAATGGATCTTGTTTCATATGAAGAAGAAGCGTTCTTAAGAATAAAAAGAGAACTGGATGAGTTCCTATCCACGCTGAATCTGACAGTGAATTGCTATGTTCCCGTATCTGCACTGGAAAAGGATAATGTGGTAGTTAAATCGGAGCAGATGGATTGGTATGGTGGGAATACGCTGCTTCAGTGTCTGGATACTTTTACAAAACCAATAGCAGAGTTAAATAAAACAGTTCTGTTCCCCATACAGGATGTCTATCGCATTGAAGAAAAGCGTATCATGGTTGGAAGATTAGAGTCTGGAACCTTAACAACAAATGATGAAGTCACGATTCTTCCATCCAATGTTAAGACCCGGATAAAAACGATTGAAAAATTCATGGAGAAGACTGCCAAAGGTCTTACTGGTGAATGTATTGGCATAACGACAAAGGACTCTGTGTTTATGGAACGGGGCCACATTGTATGTACGGATGAGAGTAATTTAGCAGTTACGGATTCCTTTCAAGCAAAATTATTCTGGATTTCATCGGAAAAGCTTCGCATAGGAGAAACGGCTAAAGTGCAGTGTGCAACGCAGGAGTCGTCTATGGAAATAAAAGAAATAACCAGTAAGATAGACGCTTCTACTTTACAAAGTGTTGAAGGTGACGCAGATATTATAAAACCACTTGAAGTATGTCAGGTTGTTATACATACTAAAAATCCACTTGTTGTAAGTGATATAAATGAGCTGATTGCAATAAAAAGAATCGTTATTCTGAAGAACGATACAATATGTGGTGGCGGGATTATTACGAATGTGAGCGTGTGATATGGGAAGAAAGCAATTCTTATTAGGCATTGACGGTTTGCCCTATAATCTTATCCAAAAGTTTATAGGGGATTATGGAATGTATAATCTAAAGGAACTGTTAAACAGAGGGAGTTGTAAAGCGATTAATTCTGTTTATCCCGTGATTTCATCGGTTGCATGGACAAGCTACGCAACAGGTCAAAACCCTGCATATCATAATATCTTTGGCTTTATCGATAGACAGCCCCGGCCATTTTCTATTGAGATACCGACTGCAAGACAGCGCCGGGGAAAAACGATTTGGCAGAAGCTTTCGGAAGCAGGAAAAAAGGTAATCGTAATGAATGTGCCTTTGACTTATCCACCCCAGAAAATAAACGGTATTATGGTATCTTGTTTTTTGAGTCCTAATTTAGACAAAGCATCTTATCCTCAAGAAATCAGTCAGTATCTGAAAGACCGGCATTATATTTTGGATGTAGATGCGAATTTGGCAAGAAAAGATAAGATGCAGTTTATCATAGAGCTGATTCGCATTATGAAAACACGTTTTCAGGTCTGCTTTGAACTTATTGAGAACGAAGAGTGGGATTTCACACAATTACATATTATGGAAACAGACAGATTGTTTCATTTCTTATGGGATGAGCTGAATGATGTCAGTAAAAACAAATATTCTCCACTTATAAAAGAGTTTTTTGCAGTCCTGGATCAGAATATTGGGGAAATGTGCAGGAGACTGAATAATTGTTCAGGAATCACATTCCTGTCGGACCATGGGTTCTGTGGAATCAAGTATGAAGTTCAGATGAATCTCTGGCTGGAGGAGTTGGGTCTGTTGAAATTTAATGAGGGAGGACAGAAAGGGTTTAGGAGTTTGCATGAGGAGTCAATATGTTATTCACTATTGCCAGGCAGATTTTATATCAATTTGGAAGGCCGGGAAGAAAAAGGGGTGGTAAAAGAAGAAGATTACATGGATACATGTAGGATGATAAAAGAAAAGCTTTTGTCTATGAGAGATCAGGATGGTAATAATGTGATTGATCGAGTTTATTTCAAAGACGAAATTTATAGTGGTCCTTATCTGAAAGATGCTGCAGATATCATTGCTCATCCTGTAGACGGTTATGACTTGAAAAGCGGGTTTGGTGAGCCGTATGTGTTTAGCAGAGGACATCTCAACGGAATGCATACATATGAAAATGCAACAGTATTTTCAACCGATTTAAATTTGAATGATGTTTATGCCATTACAGATATTTCTGCACGGTTAATGGAGGTAATGGACGGATGACTATGTATGATTATATCACATATTATGCAGATAATAACCAGAATATAGCTCTACAGGATAGCAAAGGCTGTCTTTCTTATAAAGAATTTAAGTCATGCATAAACAACTGCATAAGCTATTTTTTCTATGAGGTGTGTAAACCGAAATCAGTAGTAATTCTTAACACGAAACAGCGTAGAAAATGGGTGGTAAGTTTTTTTAGTCTCTTATCTCTGGATTGTATAATTGTACCTGTACCGGATGAAGTTACATCCAATGAGCTTATAAAAATACAGGAAGAGACAGGTGCAGTGGCAACAATATCAGATTCTGATTTGGAATTACAATATATGAATACAGTGTATGGTGACAGTATTATTCCGTATCAATCAGAGGGAAATGGAGGAATCTATCATCTGACTTCTGGTTCAACGGGTATTCGCAAGTATTGTAAAAGAACGGAAACCGGACTGGTGGCAGAAGGGTTGCGTTATAAGCATACGCTAAGGATTCAGAAAGAAGATAAAATATTGGCGGTAGCTCCCATTTATCATTCGTTTTCCCTGGGAGCCGCCTGCTTTGCCGCATTAGTTTCAGGAGCTACCCTGTGCGTGACGGAGCGCTTTGTACCTCGAGAAGTGCTGTGGACCGCATATCGTGGACAAGTGACTATTATGATTTTGGTGCCTGCTATGGCCAGGCTATTGTACAAAACCCGCACGTCAGCAGAAGTAAATTTGAGCAGTGTTCGGCTTGTACTCGCCGGAGCCGGTGTGATTACAGAGGAAACTTTTGCCGGTTTTCGCAATAAGTTTGGAATTAACCTTTCAAGTAATTATGGAAGCACGGAAACAGGAGGAATTATTACTCGTGTCGGCGGAGACTCGTGCAGTTCAATTGGAAAGCCGATGATTACAACAGAGATTAAAATTGTCGATGACATTACAGAATCCTCCTTATGCCGTACGACGCTGACGGAGGGAGAGCTATGGGTAAAGGCAGAAGGAATGTTTACCGGCTATTTGAATGAATTGAAGCCGCCATTTGATGCCGAAGGGTATATGCCAATGGGAGATTATGTCAGGATGGATGAGACCGGGAACATCTATTTTTTGGGACGAAAAAAAACAATCATTAACATTGGTGGCAAAAAAGTAAGCCCGCCTGAGGTGGAACAAGTATTGCGGTCTGTTCCTGGAGTATGTGACTGTGTTGTAACCGCAACCATTAAAATGTCTGGCGCAGAAGCGATAAAAGCATATATTACGGGGCAGGGAATAACGGAAGAAGAAATACGGAGATATTGTAGCGCGAAGCTTCCCATGTATAAGTGCCCTTCTATAATAAAATTTGTTTCTTCAATTCCTAGAAATGAGCTTGGGAAAGTACAGTATTTCAAATTAGAGGAGACAACTAATGCATGATAATACTTTTATGAATATGATTACGGCCTATAAGAAATCAGTGCTATTTTTTTCTGCTTTTAAATCCGGGTTATTTGAATGGCTTGCTGATGAACCTAAAAGTACGACAGAATTATGCAATTTGTCAGGTATTGACTCTGTAATTTTATTCCCATGGCTTCAGATTCTTGAAGATATGGGAGTGGTTATGCGGGAAGAGGATAAGTGGTATGAGAATCCTAAACTCGGACTGGAGAAAAAAAGAAATATAATAAACCACGAGTACATGAATTATAAAAAATATAATACACCGGAATCATTGCTGGAAAATATGATGTTGGGAGCCGGAAAGCGGGCATTTGACATATGCGGATTCACCGATGAGGAATATGAAAGGTATTGTAAGGCAATGTACGGGGAAAATTTACGTCAGACGGCGATTCTTCTTTATCGGGAGCTGAGAAAGAAAAAGGTAGAAGAATACCTGGAATACGGTAGAAGTATGGGATATTTGTCAGTCCATTTGCAGAAGTGGTTCAAAAATATGAATGTAGATATTGTGACGGAACAGAGGCTTATAGAAAAAGTTCAGGAAGGGAAAATGTATCACATCATTACCATGAATAATACGGTTCATTATTTGAATGATATACAGATGAGAGCGCTGTTATCTGATTTTCGCAAAGTTATGGAAATAGGATCTGTGTTGTGCATTATTGATATTTTTTTGAAGGACGGCAATTGGAACTATGGAGTTTTTGTGGACTGGGTCACACATGGAGGGATATTTTATATGAAATTAGAGGAGTTAGAATGCGTGTTGGCTGAGGAAGGCTTTATTGTATATAAAAATATATTTGATGAAGCGACATCTATGAATCTGTTATTTATAAAACAGAGGTAGAAATGGAAAATCTGGAATATAAAAAACCATCTAAAGATATTATTAGAATTGGATTTGCAGGCTTAGGCTGGATTGCGGAGAAAGCTCATATACCAGCTTTCCAAAAGCAGAAGGATGTTGAAATTGTTGCAGCTTTTGATATTTCCGTCAGAAGATGTGAATATATTGGACGGATGTTTGGTATAAAGAATGTTTTCAACGATTATATTAAATTTTTGGATACGGGTATGGATGCGGTAATTATTGCTACTCCGAATTACACACATGCAGATTATGCAATCAAAGCTTTGGAGCGTCGAATTCATGTACTATGTGAAAAACCTGTCGCACTGAGCAGTCAGGAGATAGAAAAAGTGATAGAAATAGCTGAACGAAACGGCTGTATGTATATACCTGCCTTTGTAAATCGGTTCAGATATGACATCAGGTGCCTGAAAAAAGTTGTTGAGAGTGGAGTTCTTGGAGAAATAACTGGAATCGATGCGGGCTGGATTAGAAGAAATGGAAGGCCTCGTCCAGGTAGCTGGTTTACAAATAGAAGGTATGCTGGTGGCGGTGTTTTGTTAGATCTTGGTTCTCATGTACTGGATATATGTATGATGCTGATAAAGGGAGAGAGTACAGTAAAGAATGCAGAAGCAACAGCATTTTTTGCAGATTCAGGCTTATCCAAGGATGCTTCATGGTTCAGGTCTATTGGGCAGAGCACATTACCGATTGACGTAGAAGATGCAGTAACAGGAAGCGTCTGTACTGAAGCGGGTTTGATAATTAATTTTACTTTGAGCTGGCTTTCTGAACAGAAAGGGGATTGTACTTATTTTACAATACGTGGTGACAAGAGTACAGCAGTTTTGCAAACCCTCTTTGGTTATAGCAAAGAGAAGCTTTGGGAGAAAAGTCATTTGTTCATTTGCGGAAAGGATGGGAAGAAGACGGAAATACCATTGGATATCCGTGCGAATACACAGGCTCAGGCATTCAATAACCAAGCGAAGGCATTTATAGATGCTATTGGAGGAGGTCGCAATTTAGTTACAGAAAAAGATGCGTATCATAATGTGCGGACAATCGAATGCTTATACAATGCGATGAGCAGGGGCGGCTGTTTGAAGCAGAAACAAAGGTTAGGAAGTGCAGAGTTTGAGTGAATGGATAGTGGGAATTGATCTTGGAGCCACATACATAAGGATTGCGTTAAGTAAAAGCAACGGAATACCGGAAGTGATTGAAAAGTATAGGTTTCAAAAAAGTAAAAGTATCCGGGAAGAAGTGGAGCAGACCATATGTAAGCCCTTGGAGGAGCTCCTTAATAAAAATGATATTGCGGCCCAGGATGTAAAAGGAATAGGGGTTGCAACCGCAGCCCTGTTTGACCGGGATTCCGGGGACTTGGTAAGCTGGCCGAATCATCCGTTATGGAAAGGTGTTTGCCTAAAAAAAATTTTGGAAAATCGCTTCAGAGCTCCGGTTTTGTTAGAGGATGATGCGAATGCTGCTGCATTGGGTGAGCATAGCATGGGAGCAGCACAGGGATATGCAGATTTTGCATATATTACAATCAGTACAGGAATTGGATGTGGCCTTATATTAGGTAATAAGTTGTACAAAGGGTACTCTGGATGGGCAGGTGAATTAGGGCATACCAGAATAGACAATTGTAACGTGCAATGTGGATGTGGTGCCAGGGGGTGCCTGCAGTCAGTGGCATCAGGGACAGCACTTATAGAAAGATTCAGAAGATATGCCGGGCAAGAAGAACGATATAAAGGGATAACACAGCTATCTCAGATTTCTGCACTGGCGGGGAAAGGAGATGTATTGGCTAAGGATTTGTTTAAGGACTGTGCTAATTATATCGGTATTGCGATTATTAATTTATCTATGCTGCTGGATTTGCCTCTGGTTGTTCTGGGGGGAGGCGTCATGCATGAGAAAGAACTTCTTCTTCCGCACATAAAGAAAGAGGTAGAAGCACACATCAGTCATTTACATAAACATATCCGTATAGAAACTGCGCAGCTAAAAGATAGCAGTGGTGTGTTTGGCGTAATGGAATTAGTAAAGAGAGAGGGAAATTTATATGGATCCAAAGATAAATGAGACAAACATAACGATTGCAGTAATCAATGGGCCTAATATGAACTTACTTGGAGAACGTGAGATTTCGCATTATGGTGTAGAGACATTAAAACAAATAGAAGAAAGGTTATACAAGATTTCAGAGCAGCTATCTGTAAAGCTGTTAACCTTCCAGTCCAATCATGAAGGGGATATTGTAGATTTCATTCAAGATAAAAGGAAGATACTGGATGGGATTATTATAAATCCTGCTGCGTTAACGAAAAGCAGTTATGCGGTTGCAGAAGCTCTTTCAGCAGCCGGAATACCATTTGTGGAGGTCCATTTGTCCAACATATTTGCACGGGAGGCATGGCATTCGGAATCCATCTTCTCATCTCGGGCGGTAGGAACAATTACAGGATTCAAAGGGTTTGTCTACGAATTAGGGTTGTATGGCATATTGGATTATTTGAAAATTTCACCAAATTGATAGAGAGCAGAAAGGAAGTATTACAATGAGTATGATGGCAAAAGATGGAGGAACAAAAAGCAAGACAAAGGAATTTATGGCGTGGCCATATTCCAACGAGCGTGAGGAAGAACTACTTACAGAGGTAACAAAAAGTGGAAAATGGTGGAGAATGAATGGAAATAAGGTAAAAACATTTGAACAAAACTTTAAAAATATGTTAGGTGTAAATTATTGTATCGGTGTGACGAATGGGACACATGCTATTGAGCTTGCACTTGCAGCTTTAGGGGTGCAGGCTGCCGATGAAGTTATATTGCCGGCATTTACTTTTATTTCCACACTCACAGCCGTCATATACAGTAATGCGATTCCCGTAATTGTTGATGTGGATGAAGAAACATTTTGTATGGACCCAGTCGCACTGGAGCGGGCAGTTACGAAAAATACAAAAGCAATTATTCCGGTACATATGGCGGGACAGTGTTGCAATATGGATGAAATTTGTAGAATTGCACGCAAATATGATTTGAAAATTATTGAAGATGCGGCACACGCACATGGAGCTGAGTGGAACAATAGAAAAGCGGGAAGTTATGGCGATATAGCCACATTCAGTTTCCAAAATGGAAAAATAATGACTTGTGGTGAGGGAGGGGCTTTGGTAACAAATGATAAAGAACTGTATGAAAAAGCATTTCTAATCCACGGGGTTGGCAGACCGGACGGTGATAGAAAATATGAACATCTACTGTTAGGCTCTAATTACAGAATGAATGAATTTCAGGCGGCTATACTGATTGCACAGTTAGAGAGGTTGGAAAACCAAAATAAAAAAAGGATCATGAATGCATGTATATTAGATCAGTTGCTGCAGGATATTGATGGAATAAGACCTCAGAAAACGCATGAAAAAGTGACGCTGCACTCACATTACATGTATATGTTTTATTATGAGGCAGACAGTTTCAATGGAATAGAAAGGCAGGAATTTGTAGATTTGCTCATATCGGAAGGTATTCCGGCATTTATTTCTTACCCGGTAATCAGCGAGACGAGATTCTATAAAGAAAGAGCTTTCAGAGGATATTTAAATGAAAAATCGGATTTTATTAAGCATGATTTGCACCGTTCCTCTAAAATTGCAAATGAGGTGGTATGGCTCCCACATTTCGTATTATTGGGAGATACCCAAGATTTACAGGAAATTGCAGATGCTATTAAGAAAATTCAGGTTTACAGCTATACAAAATAAGATGGTGAAAAAGTGTGAAAAACCCTCGTTTAATAAAAGTATTTTCAAACATGTTTTAGGAGGCAGACTATGGATAAATCAGAGGCCTATCAGTTATTGACGAATTATACTAAAAGATTGAAGCTGAACCTACATGATTTGACCGATAAAAAAGTATTCATATTTGCGCCACATCCGGATGACGAAACACTGGGGTGCGGAGGTATGATTCTAAAATTAAAGAGGGCGGGTGCTGATGTCAGGCTGGTACTATGTACTAATGGAAAAAATGAAGATGAGTATCGTTATGTGGCAACCAGAATGAAAGAGTTTTCAATGGCTGTGAAAAGCCTGGATTTACATACTAAAGATATACAGTATTTACGTGCGGCAGAGGGCCATATGAGAAGTGCTAAAACAAGATTAGGTCAACAGATATCCAAATTAATTGAAGAGTATCGTCCGAATTGGATATTTGTTCCGTACCTGTTAGATATTAATAACGACCATCTTACTACAAACTACATATTGGCAGATTGCTTGGAAGAGAATGAAGAAATGACAATTGCAATGTATGAAGTATGGACGCCAATTTTATACCCGAATTTCTATCTGAATATAACAGACGTATTTTCACAGAAGTGTGCTGCAATCCAGTGTTATGATACTCAGGAGCAACAATATGCAATACTCGATCGATGCAGAGCGTTATGCAAGCTAAGAGCAAGTTTGCTGGGGAAAAGGCAGTATCAATATGTAGAGGCATTTAAATATTTTTCAGCTCCTGAGTATAAAAGGATAACAAATGCATTAATAAAGCCATAAGGGAGGCAATGAAATGAATGCATGTATCATTTTTGATTTTGACGGTGTCATAATTGATTCAACAGATGTTCAAAGAGAAGCATTATTGGGTAGTTATGAAGCTGTCGTAGGGGATAAAAACCTGCCTTCTTGTGATGAATTTTTTTCACATAGTGGGAGTCCGCTAAAGGATATTTTTCTTAAGATGAATCTTCCACATGAAATGGAAGAATTTTATAAAGAAATAAGCAGCAAGAGTATACACCGTATAAAGATTTATGAGCCGATAAGAGAAATTATTCAGAAGCTAATCAGAGAAGGGTGCAAATGTGCTTTGTTTACAGGAAAGGACAGAGCCAGAACATTTGAGCTGCTGGATCATCTGAACTTAAATGGAATGTTTCAGTCTGTTGTCTGTTCCGAAGACGTGGATAAAGGAAAACCAAATCCCGAAGGCATTTATAAAATCATAGAGAAGCTGGGAGGAAAAGAACAGGATTATGTAATGATCGGTGACGCTGCTAATGATATACGCTGTGCAAAAAGTGCAGGTATATGCAGTATGGCCGTAACGTGGGGAGCATTTGATAAAGAAAGTCTGGAAAAATGTAGTCCTGACTTGATGGCGAATAATCCATTGGAAATGTATCGCACTCTCTGTAAGAAATTCCAAATTGCGGAGCCTTCTAAAAAGTTTCTGATTAATGATTTGGTCATAGGCGAGAACTACTGTAATATGAAGTGTCAATATTGTCTCACCAGCACGAGCAAATTTGAAAATGACCGAAGTGGGATGTCCCGGACAGCATCCTCTTATCTGAGCTACACACAAAATAGTCCGTTAAAATATAATGTGGACAGTATATTAGATACAATGCATATTTTATATGATATACCAATATTAAAAGTAAGTGGCGGGGAAATCTTAATTGTTAAGCATATTTGCGATTTCATAGAACATGCCAGTAGTAAATATAAAGTAGTGCAGGTTTTATCAAATGGTCTGTCTTTAAACTCAGATATTATACGCAGGCTGGCAGCCTTAAAAAATATATGTATTCAGATTTCGCTTGATCATCATACCGTAGAAGGTAACTGCTATCGAGGCAGAAATGAGAAAAATTTGCATAAAATACTCAAGCATATAGACAGCATTGTGAAATATGGGATTCCGTTGGAGATTAACTGTGTGTTAACAGATAAAAATACACATATTCTCGATACTTTTGCAGATTATCTATTAAAGTATGAAGGAAGGAAGGTTATGCTTTTGCCTTTTCCGGTTAGAGGAAGCCAGAGGGATAAGTATTTACCGAATAAGAATCAATGGATGGCACTGCAAAAGCTCATTGACCAATATGAGAAATATAAAGCAATCATGGTACCCCAAATTTATCTTGAGTTATTGCTGTCTTTCTTAAAAAATGGAAAACGTCAGATTTCGTGTGCATTACCAAGTATATGTATTGGCACATTTGACACCGGGGTGGTAACGCCATGCAGTAATTACTGGTTCCTTTCAATGGGAAGTATATTGGGAAATGACATGTTTTCAACGATTGATAACATAGAAAATCATAAGATTTATTCCATTCTATCAAATCCGGAGGATCGATTAGAAGCCTGCAGGCTGTGTTTTACACCTTGGGAAATTTTAAATCTGTATATAAAGGATATGATTTCGTTTGAAGAACTTACCCGTGCTCCTTTATACAGTTTTGAAAGTATTAAGAGCGATCTGCTCAATTTGAAAAAGAATACTGGCAAAAGGTTGACAGGAGGTGGATACCATTAAAATTGCATTGATTGTAGTATTGGGAGGAGATTTGGTCCGTTCTGCGGAACACGTTGGAATTGGATATATAGCATCCTATTTACGGAAGTATAATTTTGAAGTAGATATCTATGAAGTAACGGACATATTTGATCAAGAACAGTACAGTGGACTATTAGACAAGGGATATGGTTTAGTTGGGTTTACGACGACCTGTATTACTTTAAAACCAATACTTGAAATGGCAAAAATATTAAAGACATATGATCCCCGGATAAATATTGTATTTGGTGGACATATGGCTACATTTACCGGGACGGAAATCCTGGAAAAGTATATGCAGGTTGACTACATTATATACGGTGAAGGAGAAATCACATTTCTTGAGTTAGCTAAGAAATTGGAGAACGGGGATGGGATGGAAGCAGTAAAAGGGGTGGCATACCGGGATGGAGAAGGCATTGTGAGAAAAAATGCTGATCGTCAGCTAATCTGTGATTTGGACATGCTTCCTTATCCTGCAAGAGACCAATTTGAAACGAATCAAAAAAATACGCAATATATAAGAATTTCCACAAGCAGGGGTTGTTATGGAAGCTGCGCATTCTGTAGCTCCTTTGCAGGCAGGAAACAACCTGGGGCACGATGGAGGGGGAGAAGTCCGGCGAATGTTGTTGATGAAATCAAATATTTGACCGAAAAATATGATTTTCATACATTTGATTTTGTAGACTCCACGTTTGAAGACCCCGGACCGATTGGAAAGCGCAGGATTCAGGAAATCGCAGAACGATTGATCGAGAGTGGCGTTCATATCTATTATAATTGTTGTTTCCGAGCTGAGAATTGGAAAGAGGAGGATCGTGAACTTCTGAAACTTTTGGTAGAGTCGGGGCTGGAAAAAGTAAATATCGGGTTTGAAGCCGGAAACGATAGAGGGCTTAAAATTCTTCATAAAAGAGCCAGGATGAAAGACAACTGGCGGGCAATTAAGGTATTGAAAGAATTTCCGGAAATTTATTTAACGTTTGGCTTTATTATGCTACATCCTTATTCGTGTAACCAGGATTTATACGATAATGCTCAATTTTTGCATAGAACCGGAATCGGGCAGGTAATACGGCACTATTTCTGGCAGTTGGAGGTTTATCCGGGGACATTGATGGAAGAGAAGCTGATTAAGGATGGATTACTTGCAAAGGATTATGATATTGCAGATGGCATGTACAAATATGTATTTGTGCATGAAGAAATGAATTTTTTTGCAAATGCTTTTAAGAGTCTGCTTGAACTAAAATCTGTATGGGATTTTGAGATTTTTGATATTGTTATCCATACATTTATTACCAGGCTTAGGAGAAAATACAGGAATACAGAAATCTATTGTGATATTGAAAACTTTCGGATGTATGTAGAGAATGTCAGGAAAGAGATTGCTGACTATAACTTTGAATTTTTCATAAAGCTTTGGGAGCACAAACAAGGATATCATCTTGAAGCCGAAAAGTGTGAACTGGATTGTTTTATCAGGGAAAAGATAAAAATAATAAAGAAACATCAATACCAATTAGGGCACTTGATATTGAGAACAGGCAGAAACCTAATCAATAGATAGTGATTTCATATAATTATGTATTGGAGGATACTATGGCGGAAAATAAAAATAATTCTGTTTTAAATATGTTTTATGAAAACGTTATGGAAAATCCTGAAGGCACTGCAATCATCTGTGGGAACAGGAGTTTTACATACAAAGAATTCAACAACCTGTCAAATCAGTTTGCTCATTATATATTAAAAGAGGACAAAGAGAAGAATGTGGTTGCTGTATTGCTTGAGCGTTCGGCTGAAATGATGATTGCAATTTATGGGATCCTGAAATCGGGGCATGCTTATCTGCCATTAAGTACGGAAGATCCACCAAAGAGAATTCAGTTCATACTTCAGGACAGCGGCGTTCAGTTGCTAATTACATCAAAAAAGTTCAGAAACGCTTTTTCGTTTAAAGGAAAAATTCTCTATATTGACGAAATGGAATGGGAGAATGAAAAAACTGATAATTTACCTGTAATTCAGGATCAAAATGATTTAGCCTATATTATCTATACATCAGGTACAACCGGGGAACCCAAAGGAGTAATGATTGAACATCAGGCCCTTTATAACCGGCTTAGATGGATGATGCAAAAATATCCATTGACACCTTTTGACCGGGTGCTACAGAAAACCCCTTATACATTCGACGTATCTGTATGGGAAATATTCCTGTGGGCAATGGTGGGCTGTAGTGTATTGGTTATGGAACCTGGCGGGCATAAGAATGTTTTATCAATCATTGAACAGATAGCAAAGAATCGTATATCTGTTATACATTTTGTGCCTTCTATGTTTAATGTATTTTTAGAGTATATAAAAGAGAATAGGAATCATACGCTGGAAGACATTTCGTCATTAAAGTATATTTTCTGCAGCGGGGAGGTACTGCATGGTTATCAGGTTGCAATGTTTCAGGAGATTATCTTTCCGGTAAGCCAAACAAGATTAATTAACCTGTATGGTCCCACAGAAGCTACTATTGATGTTACCTTTTTTGAATGTACAAATTTGGAGGAGACAAATGTTATCCCAATCGGAAAGCCAATTGATAACATTCATATATATATTCTGGATGAACATGATAGGATATGCCGGCTGGGAGAGAAAGGAGAGATATGTATTACCGGTATTGGTTTAGCCAGAGGATATCTGAACAGGAAAGAGTTAAACGCTGAGAAATTTGGATATCTTCCGAATAATCATACCATAAGGATGTATCGGACAGGAGATTTGGGTGAATGGCTGCCGGATGGAAATATCAAGTATCTCGGCAGAATTGATCATCAAGTTAAAATTAATGGCAACCGTGTGGAAGTGAGTGAGGTTGAATCACAATTATATAACAGCAGAGGTGTGAAGGATACAGTTGTCATGGCGGCGGACGGAAAAAACGGTAGCCAGTATTTATGTGCGTTTGTTGTGCCAGATGAATCATTCAGCAGTACAGGGGATATTATAAAAACTCTGAAGCAGAATCTGCCAGGGTACATGGTACCAACGCATATTAAATTATTGGAGGAAATTCCTACTTCCGGTAATGGTAAAGCAGATGTCAATAAATTAAAATCATTTCTTAATAACAGCATAGATAAAGTTGAGAATGCAGAAGACGCTGATCTGGTGATTTTAAGAAATATTCTTAATGAGGTGGTAGACCTTAAAGTACCGGTAAATGAAATTACTTATAGTCATTCATTGGATGATTTAGGTGTTGAGTCTCTTTCATTCCTGCGTATGTTAATTAAGATTGAAAAAAGTTTCCAGATTGAGTTTAACATTGATGATTTAGACGGTGTTTCATTACATACAATAGAACTTATTCTTAATTATATTCATAAAAGAAAAGGTAATTCAAATCTACCGTCTGATTTATAGCTGTTAAGAATGTGAAATAGATAAATAAAGAAGAAGTAAATTTAAATTAGAAGGAGACACAATGCTCAATTTATCTTATGTAAATTATTATATACCGGAAATGTATGTTTCCCTTAAAAAAGTATTAGAGGAAAGCACAAATTTCTCTTTACCACCTTCTTACGCTACTTATACGGATTATAGTAATGCACTGAAAAAAGAAACACATTTGGATAAGATCTCTGTTATGGAAAAAGAGAAGTTGCTTGAAGAGTCTGTAAAACTAGTGGAACAATTTCTTTATGAAACAGGAATTAATCCTGATTATATTGCCGGTGTGGTTCATACAGATCCAGTTCCATTTAATGCTATTGTAAATAATAATATCAGCATTCTGCATTATATTATAGAAAAATTTAAATTAAAAAATGCAGCAGCATGTATACTGCAGCAACAATGTACTGGATTTATTATGTCCTTTGCCCTGGCGGAAGGTATGCTTAGAGAAGGCGAATATCTTCTCATACTTTCGTCAAGTTGTATTGATTCACTTAGGTTTCGTAATTTGGGTTTTACCTGCATGGGTGATGGACTAGGATTGGCTGCGGTCTCTAAAAAACCTTCAAAATGGAAGATTGTCGATATGATTGCTAAAACATCGGGGAAAAACACATACAGAGTTGGCAATGGCAAGGATGCTATAGTTTCAAAGGATCGCATGGAGATTATAAAGCAAGGTGTACATGTAATAGAAGAATTATTAAAAGGAAATCAGGTTGATGCAAAGGAACTCTATAAATTTGTGCCACAAAATATTAATTATACGTTATATCAGTTTATATATGCGAGAATGCTCGGAATTAAAGAAGAGGCTATGTATGTGCAAAATATTCCGAATGGCGGACATGTTGGAGATGTTGATTTGATTAGAAATTTGACAACGTTAGAGAAGGAAGATAACATTCCGAATAATTCCTATGTTCTAATATATGGACTTGGCTCAAATGGTCTTGACATGTCCTATGCAGCCGCTCTGCTAAAATATAATATTTCGGAGCAATGAAAAAAATAATGGGATTTGAGAAATCTATACCAATGGCATGCACAGAAGTCTGACTGATGACAATAAGCTTAGTGGGCCGGCTGATAAGTGATATTAATAGGAGGGGGTTTATGCAGAATCTTTCAGAACCGTTTTTACAGCAAATATGTAATATGGATAATGCTTTATACAACAGCGAAAAGATATGTGTTGGTACTTTGGGGCCGGATGGAACCAGCAGTGAAATTGCTGTCCAATATTTGATTCGGACATTTGAGAAGACTAATCCTAAATGCAGGTATCTCATTAAATTATACAATACATTTGATGAGGTATACGAAGCAATGCGTAACTATAAAATAGACTATGCATTAATTCCCGCAGCATATGAGAAAATATCAGAATTTTTTTGGTGTCCGGAGTTTCGTCCTGTACTGTCTTTTATTTATGATACACCCAAATATGGCATAGTAAGAAAAAAAAACAGATCGTATAAACATAAAAAGTGCATAAAACTTGCTACGTGTCCGGCGGCGCACATGGTGTTTGATTACCTGATGAAAGATATAAAGCAGGAGTGTGAGATTCATGTAATCACTACGAATTCCACAGTGGAGTCAGCAGCACTTGTAATGGACTCAAAAGCAGATTTTGGGGTCACAAATGAAAGTTCCTATAAGAAATACGGGGACGGTGAAATGGAGTTTATTACAAATACATATAGTTCAAGGATGATTTGGACATTGTTTAAACAGATAAACGATTGAAAGGAAAAAGGAGCAGAAGTCGTATGTATATTTTTAATGAAGAACAGAAATTACTTAGGTCAGCAGTACGGAATGTTGTAAAAAAAATGATTGAACCAGGGGCGGAAATGCGGGATCGGGAACAGATTTATCCTTCTGGTCTTATAGAGGATTTAAAAAAATTAGGATACTATTCGCTAACAATTCCAGAGATATGGTCTGGTGCCGGATTGGATACTGTATCAGCCATGATTATAATTAATGAAATTGCACGTGCCGATGCATCTATTGCGCAATCAGTTGCCGCCCATAATTTCGCATTTCTTTATCCCTTGGTTTCAATGGCAACGGAAAAGCAAATAGAAACATTTGTAATGCCATGTATTAATGGTGGTAAGATTGGCGCACTTGCAGTGAATGAGGCAGATGGGACTTCCGGTGCATTAGCGACAACCGCATTTGAAGACGGAGAATATTACATCATAAACGGGAGTAAGAAGATGATTACAAACTTAGGAGCTTCCGATTATGCACTGGTGTATGCTCAGACGGCGCCAAATGCGGCCGGTTTGCTGGGAAACAGTGTTTTTCTGGTGGATTTGCACAAAACACCAGGAATTGTACTTACAAAGGCAGAAGATAAGATGGGTTTGCATGGGCTAAGTCTGGATGGAATGATATTGGATCATGCAAGGGTACATAAATCCTGTTTAATAGGGGAAAAGGATCAAGGATTCATTTTTATCGGTAAAACACTGGAGCTTATGTCAATATCTAATGCAGCCGTTGCATTAGGAATAGCAGAACGGGCGTATATAGAAGCGGTAAACTATACGAAGGAAAGAAAGGTAAATGGCAGTCCTATGTGCGAACTGGAATCCGTAAAACTAGAATTGGCGGAGATAAAAATGAAGCTTACGTGGCTGAAGCTTCTCGTTTTTCAGACAGCATATCTTCAGGATATACAGGATCAAAACATAGGTAATTATTTCCTCGTGACAAAGTATACTGTGACAGAGACCGCAAAAGAAATATGTGATAGGGCGTTGCAGCTTTTTGGAGGATATGGCTATATGAAAGGATTTATTATTGAACGGTTGTATCGGGACATTCGGGCTTATACCATTATTGGGTGTTCCAGTGAAGTACACAGAAGTTATATTAGTCAAGGTATATTTACGGCTACAGAGTCAGTCAATGCTCTCTGGGAATAGGAAAAAGGTTTTATATGAATATCATTGTATGTATAAAACAAATTCCTTCTTCTCTGAATAACCTGGATTTGGTTAAAAATACATTAAACAGAGAGTCTGGTACTGGAGAAACCAATCCTTATGATTTGCATGCACTAGAAACGGGACTACGCATAAAAGAACAGGATGAGAATGGAACAGTCATAGCGGTCAGTATGGGGGTTAAATCAGTACAGACTCTTTTAAAGGAAGCGGTTGCTCTGGGAGCAGATCGAGGAATCCTGCTTCATGACAAATGTTTTGCAGGTTCTGATACACTGGCAACAGCATATACTCTCTCCTGTCTGGTAAAGAAAATTGGAGAATATGATCTTATTATATGCGGAAAGCAATCTTTGGATGGGGCGACTGCACAGGTAGGACCGGAGCTGGCAGAGATGCTGAATATTCCACATATAACAAATGTGGCGAGTATAGAGGATATAAAAGAGAATTATCTGGTTTGTAAAAAGGTAATTCAGGACGGCCTGGAAACTGTAAAAACAAAGCTGCCCGTATTAATTACTGTGGGAAAAGAGATAAATATACCGCGGGTAGCCAGTCTGAAAGATATCATGAGAGCAGCCCAAACACCAATAGAGGTTTATGGAGCGGATGATATCGAAGCGGATAAAAAAAGGTGTGGTATGAGGGGCTCCCCGACAAAGGTGACAAAAATACATAGACCTATATACGACACAAATTGTAGAATGATACAAGGGACATTACAGGAGCAGATAGCTGCATTAACGGATATACTTATAAAATCTACGGATTAGAAGGGCAATAGAAAGATATATGAAAAAAGATGGAGGAGTTTGGATATACGGTGAATGTAAGAATGATCAAGTGGAGAGTGTCGTCTTTGAGTTACTCGGTAAAGGGCGAGAGATAGCGGATGAATTGAGCAAAAAGCTTTCGGTAGTTTTAATTACCGATTATCCTTATCGTTTCACCGAGGAATTCGAATGCTATGGTGTGGATCAGATTTATATCGTGCCGGTAGAAACATATAAGCAGTCAGACGAATTAGCCTGCACACATATTCTGTCAGAATTGATTTTGAAATATCAACCGGAGATTATGCTTTTAGGGGCGACACTGCACGGACAATCTGTGGGGCCGCGTTTAGCTGCACGTTTGAATACGGGGCTTACAGCAGACTGTACCAGGCTTGAAATAGATAAAGACAGGGAACTGCTCCTGCAGACCAGACCAGCATTTGGAGGCATGCTTCTGGCTACTATTATTTGTCAAAACAGCAGGCCCCAGATGGCCACTGTCAGACCTGGCATATTGCGTATGCCTAAGCTTAAAGAGCATAAAAAAACTACTGTAATTTGTTGCGATTTTATCAGAGAATTTACGACTCAGATAGAATCGCTAAAAAAAGAGAATAGGTTACATTCATTCAATAATCTGGAAAAGGCAGATATTATCATAGGGGTCGGGAGAGGTATCGGCTCCAAGGAAAATCTTAAAATTGTTGAGAAGATTGCAAAATGTCTGGATGCTGCAATTGGCGCTACACGAGAAGTTGTAGAGGCAGGATGGCTTAGCTATGAGCATCAGATTGGTCAAACGGGAAAAGTCGTATCTCCTAAAATTTATATAGCCTGTGGTATCTCAGGCTCTGTGCAGCATGTCGCAGGAATCCGTACTGCAGATTGTATTATTGCAATTAATAAAGATAAAAAAGCTCCAATTTTAGAAGCGGCGAATTGGGCTGTTGTAAATGATTTGAATCTTGTGCTTCCCCTGTTTTTGCAGGAACTGAACAAAGTGTATAGATTCGAATTAAGCGAGAACGAGGTAACTGGTAATTTTGATTAGATATAAGTCGTTTGTTGTACTTAGAACGCACTCATTTTAAACTACGTTAGAGTAATGACCAATATGGTATATATAGCAATTTGAGGAGGCTCTCAGAAGAAAGGAGATACTGTTTGGAAGCAATATTTTATTTTGCTTAATATATAGCAGGAAACAATTATGAAACATAATTTAAAAAAAGTGCTGAAAACAGATAGAGAAAAACACTCAATAATCAAAATTGGGGAATTGGAAATTGGCAAAGATTTTACATTAATTGCCGGACCATGTGCAGTAGAATCGGAAGACCAAATAGTGGAAATTGCAAAATTTGCTAAGGCATACGGAGCCAATATCCTTCGTGGAGGAATTTATAAGCCTAGAACCTATCCTTATTCGTTTCAGGGAGTAAAAGAAAAAGGCTTCCGATATCTTGCCACAGCAAAAAAGGAAACGGGACTTCCTGTTGTTTCCGAGATTGTAGACATAAATGATTTAGAAAAGATGTATCCATATTGTGACATGTTTCAGATAGGGACAAGAAACGCACAAAACTATGCGTTATTAAAGGAGGTAGGCAGAACAGAGAAGCCTGTGCTGCTAAAGAGAGGATTTGCTTCCACTATATATGAGTGGCTGGGATGTGCAGAGTATATATTAATGGAAGGAAACCAAAATCTGGTTCTATGTGAGAGAGGAATCAGAACATTTGAAAATTACACAAGGAATACTATGGATCTCAGTGCGATTTCTGCCTTAAAAACCCTGTCACATGTTCCTGTAATTGCAGATCCTTCCCACGGAACGGGAAGAAGTGAGCTGGTATATCCAATGAGTATGAGTTCTATTATGGCCGGCTGTGACGGATTGATGTTGGAAATACACTTGGTACCAGAACGTTCGGTATGCGATGCCAATCAAACAATATCACTAGAAGCATTTCGAAAGCTGGCGGGTGATGCGGTAAAGCTCTGGAAGTTTAAGCAAAACGAGTTAAAGGACTTAAATACAGAAGCAATAACAGAATTGTGAAATTACGGTACGAGGATTTTGAAACCTGAATCTCTCATCAAAAAAATATTAAATGAAAGGTTGGTGAAAAGTTGAGGCAAAGTCTGCTCGACGAATCGAAATGAAATATATAAAAGATTTTAAAGTCAGTACGGGTAAAATCTGTCTTATATCTGCTATAACCGATATCTTAAATTATTATAAATATAATTTAAAAGAGGAAGATTTGTTTGGATTATGTGAGGGACAGCTATTTTACTTTGGAGGGCTCGATGAAAAGTCAGAGGACGAACTGAAAGATGTTCATTTATTACGAGAATTGAAAATGGGCGGAATGAAATATGATATTATGAAAATGTTTGAATTAATCCAAAATATTTTGAATGTAGAAATTGTAGGATATGAGTATCAGAACAGTAACCATCTTCAATCGATTATTAAAGAATACGTTGACAAAAATATTCCGCTTATTGCATTTGCTTCCAGATATTATTTGGAGTATTTTGATAATTGTTCAAAAGATAAATTTTCACATACCATTGCAGTATATGGTTATGATTTTGAGAAAGATCAGGTTTACGTTACTGATACATATGTGGCAACTAAGCCTGTTTCAACTTATAAGGGACCACTTTCTTTAAATAATTTTATTAAAGCTCTTGATCTAAGTGAAGTGGTTTTTGAAATGCCTACTAAAAAAAGCCTAATTGCTGTTTATCCAAAAGATAAGAATATTATGACCGATTTGCCATTTCAAATTCGTATTAATTCATTAGTCAATATTGCTAAAAATAATTTAAGTGGAAGTGTTATACAACACAAAATTTATACAGGAATAGATGGTATGAGGAAATTTGTGCAGGAATTTAAAACATGGAAACATCAATATAGTGTTAACTTGTTAAAACAACTTTTAAAAACAGTTCATAATCTTATAACTAATTATGGGGGACCTTATGTAACAAACGGACTTTTAGCAGGTTTTATTGAAGAACTTTATAATGTCAACAGGCAACCATTTTATTTAGAGTTACAAGGCAGGTTTATCAATATACAAAAACAATGGCTGATAATAGCTAATTTGTGTTTTAAAGCTTCTTTGGGTGATATTTTTGATAGTTATGACAGAATTTCTAATTACATTGAACGGCTAATTGATGAACAAGAGTTACTTTACTTTAAGTTATTGGCATTAGATAAAGGTGAAATTGAAAGGAAGAAGGAGTATGGTAAAAGTAAAATTTGATGCTTATGATCTATTAAATGATATTATTTCAGAAGAAGGACATTACATAGATTTTATCAGTTGTAATGAATATACGTTTTGGTATCTTTATCGTCAGATTGGCATGAAAAGTTTTTTACCAATTATAAATACGCAGTGTTTTATAAATTTGCCCATATATGAATTAAAATCATTTAACATTTATCAGGAGAGTAATCTCGAACGACTATTATCTAATGCACATACTTTTTTTAATATAAAAACAATCCAATATAATAAATATAAAGGAAGCATACATGATTTTATTAGGCAGGGAATTCAAGAAAATCAGTTTGTTTATACGTTGTATGATAGCTATTATGATACATTTTTAGAAAATATAGATGAGCATAATTTCCATGGACATCCTATAAGCGGATATGACGATAAAAAGCAAATATACTACAGCATCTTTGGAGATGAGCATAAAGTTAAATATAATGACTTTCTAAAAATGTTTAATTATTTTAAGGAAACTTCAGGCACTTCTCAAATTGGATATTTCTATTTAGATATCGACAATATTAGTAGAAATTGTTTAGATACAGATGATTGTATTAAACAAAAGATAATCAGAGACTTAGCAAAAGATATTAATGATTGGAAACAGGAGACGGAGAGATTCAAGGAATATGTAGAAGTGGTTAAAAAAGTTTTTAGTTCCAATGGTTATAATAAAAAAGAGTTTGCCCTTACACAAAGATTACTTTTTAATACTATCATGGAAGGATTGCATGGAAATTTCATATTTAAAATGCGTTTATTTAAAGATGTCTTTCATACAGGCGACGTAGAAGACTTTATATTAAGATTTAAGGAAAATCGTAAAAAATGTATATTAATAGCAAATTTATATCGCAAAGCAGCTATTTTAATAGATGAATATCCTGATGATTTCGATGAAGTTGCATGCAGGCTAAAAGATAATTTGGAAAAACATTTTATTATAAATAGCTTACGATTGTTAGATGAATTAAAAAAAATGTTAAAACCAGTTTTACAGGGAGGAAAATAACATGAATATTAATAAAGAAAAGGCAATTCAATTTGTTGAAGAAAATGGCAATAATTTTCAAAGGTATTTTTTAAAGTGCGTTTTAGGTAAGGATTGTTTAAAAGACGCATTAAAAGAGTTATCGTATTATCAGAATACGGATGGAGGATGGATAGGCCTTGATCCAGATTACACAGGTGATATAAGTAGTATTACATGTGCTATGGCAGCTTTTTCCAGAATTGAACGGCTAAATGTAAAATCAAGTAATCTTATAAATACCACCATGGAATATTTAAGGGCAGTTCAAAAGAAGAATGGTATGTGGGATGAGCCAAGGATGATCGTAAAATATAATATACCAAAATGGTATTGTCCGCAAATTGAAGAGAATCAAATTTGGTATACTAACGGCATTCTTCGTTATATTATTTCCAGAAAAAGCGAGGAGGCAGAAGTTATACAACGAGCTAGAAATTATCTTAGAACTTTTTGGGATGGAAAAAGGTTTCCGGGTTATGAGCATAATAACTGGATGGGAATCGTAAGCTTTGCAAACAGTGACTATAAAAATGATGCCGAGATTTATAAGGGTTGTCTTGAAAATTTAAGAAAAAACATATCTACCTATGATTTAGCAGACGTAATATGGGCATTAGAATCATGTACATTATTAAATTTACCTTATACGGAAGAAGCTGTTCAAATAGCATTAGAAAAAATTATAAAGGGACAATTAGAGGATGGAAGCTTTAGCACTAATTATGGAAAGGAGCAGAAAGTGGATTTAGCTATTGAGGCATTGGATTCATTGGCTAATTATGGAATTATAAATAGGAAAATATAAATATGAAAGTGGAGGTAGTCAGAATGTTAAAAAACATAACTGAGAACGAGATATTACACACCATAAAAGAAATCATAGCCAGAGTATCAAGTAAAGACAATCCTATGAGTATAACCGCCAGTCAAATAGAAGATTGCGAAAATATCGCACAAAGCCGATTACTACAAATGGATTCCATAAAAGCTATTAGGATAGTTGTAGAAATTGAAAAAGTATTCGAAATAAGTGTTCCTGATGAAGATTTAGATATGAAAAATTTTAAAACCCCATATAGTATGGCTTGCTATGTCATGAAACAATTGGATTATGTAAAAGAGGAAAATGAAACTTCCAGGGAGCAGGGAGTCCAGGTAAATATATCATAAACAGGAGGAATGAAGTTTTATGATTGAATTGAATAATTTTCAAACCCAAAAAGGGTTGTCATGCCATATGGCTTGTGCTAAAAACATTTTAGCATTTTATGAGGCAGATATATCAGAGTGTCTATTATATGCTATAGGAAAAGGATTTCGCTACATCTATAATAGAGATCCTAAATGGCATAATAATAAGTATCGCATACATACGGATGTACCTTTGACATTAAACAATTTTTTTGATAGGTTTCAGATTGAATATACTTTAATAGAAAATATGGAAAATGAAATAGCAGAGGAATATTTGATTAAATCATTGCAAAATAATGAACCACTTATGATTGGGGTTATTAATAATGATCTGACATATGATTTGGATTACGCAAGTCATTCTAAGGATTGGGCACATATTGTCGTTGCAACTGGACTTGATCTTGATCAGCAAAAAATAAAGATTAGTGATGGATTTATTCCCTCGAACCCACCACGTCTATATGCTGGGTGGTATTCCTATAAAATAATAAAAGAAACTCGTGAAAAGCGCAATAATTGGTGTTATAAAATCGGCTATGAGTCTGTAAAGAAATTCAAAAAGCAATTCGATAATGAGATGCTTATTGAAGAACATTTAGTGCCAAATTTAAAAGAGTGCATTTTAGAGATGTTAGACGGAAAAATAGTTGAGGATAATTATTATGGTATAGAAGCCCTAAAAAAGTATCATGAAGTATTAATGAATTTTACAGACTATTTTGCTGGAGACTTTGATAAAGAATTATTACAACAAAATATAGATATGAAAGTAGAAGGATTTATTGATAATAAGAAATATTTGTTTCAAGTAGTAAATGAATTGTCAATAATAAAGCATTCTAACGATTTGATGGAAATAAGCGAAAAGTTGGAAGTAAATTTGGAAGAATGGATCAAATTTTGCTTACTGATGGTAAAAGTCGCTTTATCTGAAGATAGAAAAAAGGTGGTTTTATTGGCTAAAAGATTTGAAGAAATTTATAAAGAGGAAATTGCATTATATAATACTCTTTTAAATTATCTTTAAAAAGCAGCGATTTTTTTCATTTTAATGAAAAACCTTACTATATTTATGTCTGATATCATATAATGGCTTCCGGGCTGCATTCAAAATAATCTAATTTACAAAAAGGGGATTTGCAATTGAAAAATAAGAAATATCAAAAATTTATGCCAGCTATGTATAACCATACAGACATCGATATGACAGTACATAAGGCATTTGAAAATGTTGTTGAAGATATACCGGAGCACATAGGACTGGTTTTTGGAGATAAAGCTTTATCTTATAGAGAAATAAATAATAAAGCAAATCAGCTCGCTCGTTTTTTAGTAGAGAGTGGTGTCAAAAAAGGAGATATTATCGCTATTATACTTCAACGATCACCAGAAATGCTTATCACAATACTGGCTATCCTTAAAGCCGGAGCAGCTTATTTGCCTATTGAACCGGGGTGTGCTGTGCATAGAATAGAATATATGCTTAAAGACAGTAAAGTAAAGCTTATTTTAACTCAGATGGCAATAAAAAACAGGTTAAATCTGTCATTTCCTCAGGCTAGTATAGATGAAATTGATCTTAGCAGATATCAGACATCTAATCTGGAGAAAATTTGTGATGGAACTGATCTAATTTATGTCATATATACATCTGGATCTACCGGTAAACCCAAAGGGGTAATGATTGAGCACAAATCTGTTCTTAATTTGGCCAAAGGGATATATGAAAAATTAAATTTAAATGAAAAAATGACAGTATTGTTTGTAACTAATATATCGTTTGATATGTCAATTACTGAAACACTGGTTTCTTTGCTAAATGGATTGAAAATTGCAATAGCAAGTGAGGCTGAGCAACGAATACCCAGTAAAACCTTAAATGCCATTGCAAAATATAACATAGATTTATTTGAGACAACGCCATCAAGAATGGCAATGTTATTAAATAGTCAAAAGAATTTGGAATTTTTAAAACAATTGTCTGTTATAATAATTGGAGGAGAAGATTTATCATTAAATTTATTGAAAGACATTAAAAAAATTACAAATGCAAGAATCTATAATATGTATGGTCCTACAGAAACCACTGTGTGGTCTACGGGTGCTGATTTAACAAATAGTGATATTATTCATATCGGTAAGCCCATTTGTAACACAGAGACATTTATACTGGATAAGAATCAAAGAAAAGTACCATTTGGTGAAATTGGAGAGTTATATATTGCAGGAATTGGTTTAGCAAGGGGGTATATAAGTAATGCCGGTTTGAGCAAAGATAAATTTATACATAGCTCCGTATATAATAAGTTATTTTATAAAACGGGAGATTTAGCAAGGCAATTACCCGATGGAAATATAGAGTTCCATGGAAGAAATGACAGACAAGTAAAAATAAGAGGTCATAGAATAGAATTGGGAGAGATAGAAAACAATATATTGACTTATAAAACAATAAAGCGGGCTATAGTTTTAAATCATCAAAATAATGGATTGATTTCATTCATAGAAGCCGATTCAATGATTGATATTGATGATTTAACAAAATATCTACGCCTATATTTAAATGAAATAATGATACCCTCTATTATTGTGCAGATTGATAATTTTCCGTTAACAGAAAATGGAAAGGTTGATTATAACAGACTGCTGATTAAATTCCCCAAGAAGGATTATAATTCAACAGTAAGTGCTCAGGAGAGTAAAAAAGATGTAATTGAAAGTAAATTAGAACAAATAATATTAAAGTACGCCAATGCTGGCACTGGAAATACCATTAATCCGGAAGATAAATTAAAGTCATTAGGATTCGATTCAATAAACTTTGTTAAAATAGTTGTTGAGATAGAAAAAGCTTTTGATTTTGAATTTGATGACGACAATCTGGAAATTGGAAAATTTTTGGAATTTAAAAATCTATCAGACTATGTTAAATGTAATATAGACCGGAGTAAATAGCGAAGGGGAGCACTGCGGCAGGGAAGAATTATAACGCTGCGACCTGCCGCAGGCGGAATCCTGCCTGGCAGGATTCTTTTTTACATTTGTTTCCAAGCAGGCGATAGTACTTTATATTGTCTGTATATCAACTATTCAGCATCTTGTGTACATCGTCTACTGTAACATCCATTTTTTGAGCGATTTCTGCATATGACATGTTTTTTGATAAAAAATATTCAACAACTGACTTCATGCTTTCGCCTACTTCAATTAAATGATCGTCTAAGTCATAGAAACGAATTACATGTTGTCCCCACGGGTGTTCTCTGATATCATGGAGCAAATTGATATCATCACGTGAACGTAATTTCTTAATGAAACCATCAAAATCGTCTGATTCAAAAGATAATTCACAGTTATTGGCTTTAAATTTTATATCTTCTTTATTGATACCTGTTAACCAGTCAAAATCTTCCTGAAGTGAAAGACCGCAATCAAAAGTTATATTACGACCATAATCATCTACTACCTTTAGACCAAATAATTCTTCATAAAATGACCTTGCGCGAGCAATATCTTTTACAGCAAATAAACACCCAAATTTCATAACATCCCTATTCCTTTCATTTTTTATATTTTGGTTTACTAAATACAGATGCTTTAATAAGAGTCTTTGGTATTGGATATTGCTTTTTTAATTAAATCAAAAAAATCATCCATCCAAAATGCAAGTTCGTTATTTGAGCGTTATTCTATGATTTGAACTTGAACTTGTTATCTTATTTTTTTAAGCTTACTGTATACATTTATATTACCATATATATATTCAATTGTCACTGTATTATTTGAAAAACTGTATTTAAAATTTAAATCTGACAGATAAACTTTTTGCAGCTTTTAGTGTCTTACAGGATTATATAATGAAGATGCAAAAACAGCTCAAAAAACAGCCAAAATTCTACAATATATTGTTTTCTAAAGTAAATAGTTATAAGATGTAAAAAGTTAATAAGAATACAAGAAATAATGTACCAGTAGGAATATGCAGAGCTGCAGACAAGTTCTGTGGTTTAAGTTAAAGGATTTAACAGGATATCATAATGAGAAAATTAAGCGTAAAAAGAAGAATTAACGAGGATTGGTTGCAATGGATTTATTGTGATAACGATCTTGAAATAAGTGTAAATCGGCTTACCAAGAATGCAGTCATTTTGTCGCTTTCGCATATAGAGCCGCAAATTGGTTATTGTTTTGAAGGAGAGTTTGATTTTGAAGCAGCCGGAAAGTGGTATCGATTTAAAAAGGGCGATAGTTATAAAATAATATCTAATATCAAACATGGGGCTAAAATATTAGAGACTATCATTGCATTAGATTTAAAGTATAGAAGTATTAAGAAAGAAACCAATTTAATAAAAACAGATTTATTGAAGTATAATTTTTATGAAGATGAGGATGTGAGGATAAAACTTTATTTGGACAGAGAAAGTTTGGAGGCTGCAGAGATTTGTAATGAAAATGGGGTGGATACTTATATTATTTATATGGAAAATCCGGAAAGTAACAATTTGGATTTAGAACGGGAAGCTTTGGAGAAATACCAGATTTATTCTGTTTCGGATGCAGGGGAGGAGATAAGAACCCTGGCCCCGGGATTTATGATGATACAGATAAAACATAGCATTAGATAACAGGAGGTTTTTATGGCTTTAATTGATGGAGGTACATTAGTTGTTAAAGCATTGAAGAATGAAGGCATATCACACATACATGGTCAAATTGGATTTTATGTAAGTCCTATATTTGCCGCCTGCTCAAATTTGAATCTCCCCATATACGATACAAGGCATGAGCAAGCCGCAGTACATATGGCAGAAGGCTATGCACAAGTCACCGGTAAAATTGGGGTCGCGGTTCTCACTGGCGGACCGGGTTTTATAAATGCAATTGGAGGTATAGTAAAATGTTATGAGTCAAATACACCAGTCTTGGTGATAATCGGTGCATTTGATCCCGGCAGAAAGGATGTTGGTGGTCTTGAGGATATAAATCAGTTGGATATTATTAAGCAACATGTTAATTGGTGTGCAACAATATATAATACAAAGAGAATTCCAGAATATATTTCCATGGCGATTAGAAATGCATATATTGGACAGAAGGGCCCCGTTGTGTTAGAAATTCCGATTCCCTATTTATTAAATAAGGTTGAAGAAACAGATATCTGCTGGCCCCATAAATTTGGGACAGATGCTGAGATATATGGCGATGTGAATAAAATAAAAGAGGCGGTAAAACTGTTGTATCAGGCTGAAAGACCGGTAATCCTGGCTGGGGATGCTATTTTTTATGACCATGCTGAAGAAGAATTAACACGGTTTATAGAGCAGACGAACATTCCTGTTCTCACTGCAGACCTGGGGCGTGGTGTACTGCCGGATTCACATGATTTATGCTTTGCTTCAGGAAGAACAATTGAAGGAGGCCCTCAATTGTATGCATGGAAGCATGCAGATTATATCATGATTCTTGGAAAACATCTTGACTATTCAGTATCGTTTGGAAAAGCACCTATATTTGGAGAGCATCAGATTAAGGTGCAGATAGATATTGAGGGTAAAGAAATTGGCAAAAGCTCTGCCGCCATTGATATCGGTATTATAGGAAATACGAATACAGTTCTGAGACAGTTTAGAGAGGAATTGAATATAGATAAAAAAATTAATCAGGATAAATTTAAAAAATGGCATAAAGAACTGAAAACGGTTTATGAATCATTTTATACAAATTTAAGAGAGCAGGCCGTAATAAAAAAAAGTCCTGTTCATCCAATTAGCATATTCCGTGCGATTGATAAAGTTATCCCGGAAAACAGGATATTAGTACTGGACGGTTCTAATGCGATGTTCTGGGGAAGCCTGTTGTTTTCCTGTAATGAGACAGATTCTCTACTGATTGGTCCAAATGGAACATTTGGACCAATGGGGACAGGTCTTCCAGTGGCTCTGGGAGCTAAAATTGCAGCACCGGAAAAAACAGTCATATTATATTCCGGAGATGGATCTCTTGGATTCAATTTATCAGAAATTGATTCGGCTGTCAGATGCGGAATAAAAATAGTAATCATCGTGCATAACGATGCCGCATGGGGATTTTGTAAGGATACCCAGAGATGTCTGTTTGGAAATGTTGCCAGTGAGTATGCTACGAACTTGGGATTTGTCAGTTATGAGAAAGTTGTAATAGCCCTTGGAGGATATGGGGAAATGATTGACCATGCAGATACATTGGAAGCTGCGTTGCATAGGGCTGTTCAGAGCAAGACAATCGCATGTATAAATATCATGACAGATGGTGTTATGTCACCCGGAGCAAAGTTTTTAAATAAGTCTTTACGGGACGCTGGCTGTTCTAACTAAACTTATGCAGTAGAATTGATTCGGATTTTTTTGCACCATGTTTACCAAAGGTGTGGCTTATGATTCTGCAAAAGATATTATACGAGGAGGTATAAAAATGAAAGGAAAAAGAATGAATAACAGATTATTTACTTCAGAATCAGTAACGGAAGGACATCCTGATAAAATATGTGATCAAATATCGGACGCTATTTTGGATGAGGTTATGAAAAGGGATCCAAATGGCAGAGTAGCTTGCGAAACAGCAATCACAACCGGATTGGTATTAGTAATGGGAGAAATATCCGCTAATACAAATTTAGAAATACCCCAAATTGTCAAGAATGTTATTTCTGATATTGGATATACCAAAGAGGAATTTGGCTTTAATGTAGAGAATTGTGAAATTATAGTCGCTTTGGATGAGCAGTCTACAGATATTGCCATGGGCGTAGATAAAGCATATGAAACAAAGATAAGCGAGAGTGAAAAATCGACGGGCGCCGGTGATCAGGGCATGATGTTTGGATATGCGACAGATGAAACCGAAGAGTATATGCCTTACTCAGCAGTATTGGCTCATAAATTGGCATATCAACTTACAAAAGTAAGGAAAAATGGTACTTTAGCCTATTTACGTCCTGATGGGAAGACACAAGTAACAGTAGAATATGATCAGGAAGGCAACCCCTTCCGAATAGATACGGTGGTTCTGTCTACCCAGCATTCTCAGGATGTCAATCAAAAACAAATAAAAGAAGATATAAAAAAATATGTCTTTGATAAAATAATTGATAAAAATATGATTGACGAGGAAACCAGGTTTTTTGTTAATCCTACTGGACGTTTTGTAATTGGAGGTCCTCATGGAGATAGTGGATTAACTGGTCGTAAAATAATTGTAGATACATATGGAGGAGCCGCCAGACATGGTGGTGGTGCTTTTTCCGGAAAAGATTGTACAAAAGTAGATCGGTCTGCGGCATATGCAGCTCGGTATATAGCCAAAAATATAGTAGCGGCAGGATTGGCTAAAAAGTGCGAGGTACAATTATCATATATTATCGGTGTAGCAAATCCTGTTTCAATAAACGTAGAGACTTATGGGACGAGTAAATTAAGCGAAATAGAATTAATTCAGATTATTCGGAAGAATTTTGATTTATGTCCGGATGGTATAATTAATATGCTGAATTTGAGGCGGCCAATTTATAGAAAAACATCGGCTTACGGACACTTTGGCAGGAATGACATAGATTTTCCATGGGAAAATACGGATAAAATTGCCGAATTAAGAAAGTATTTAAGACACATATCCACAGAAGGGGGTTCTGTATGAAACTGCATCATATAGGAATTGTTGCTAAAAATGGAGAAGAGGCAGGGAAGAATTTATGTTCTTTTATTCCATTTGACAATGTGGGAGAAATGCAACACGTTTTATCACAACAGGTCACAATTCAGCTTTTTCAAACTGGCAATATTTTTTTAGAGATTATTTCACCGGATAGTATGGAATCCAAAATTTATAAATACGCAAACAAGGGCGGAGGGTTTCACCATCTTTGTTTTGAGGTGGATAATGTTGGGGAAACATTTCGAGACGCGATAAAAAAGGGCGCAAAACCTATTATATATCCTGTTATTGGGTTTGAGAACCGCATTACAGCATTTATTTTCTTACCGTTTATAGATCCTAATTTTAATTTGATCGAACTTGCGGAAAAAAAGCATACGAATACATGAAAAATAATCCAGAGGTAAAAGTAAATGATGCATTTAAATGTAAAGTTAAAAAGCAGTTCATATCCAATAGCCATTACAAACAGTTTTGACGCTTTGGAACAGTACATCGATAAAAACCCGCATAAATGCATAATTCTTACGGATGACAATCTGGAAAAGCTTTATTTGCAGGATTTATGTTTATCCTGTGAAAAGATTTTTAATAAAATTTTATTTTTTGTTGTTAAGTCCGGCGAGAAAAGTAAATCTCTTGAAACTGCTAAAGAAATATATCTTTTCCTTATGAAAAACTCAGTATGCAGGCAGGATGTCCTGATTTCGCTGGGTGGAGGTGTAATTGGTGATCTTGGTGGCTTTGTAGCGGCAACTTACCTTCGCGGTATTTCATTTATACAAGTACCAACATCATTACTTGCGCAAGTGGACAGCAGTATTGGAGGAAAAACTGCCGTTAATTTAAATAAGATTAAAAATATGGTGGGGGTTTTTTATCAACCGAGAGCGGTTTATGTTAATTATACTGTTTTAAAGACTCTTCCTGTTAAAGAACTGAAAAATGGACTTATAGAAGTTTTAGTGCATGCGATTATTAAAGATGAAAAATTATTTTTTTTCATCGAAGAAAATTTGGAAGAAATTTTGCGACTTAACACCTATTTGCTTGAGTCATTAATCTATTATAATTGTAAAATTAAAAGTCGAATAGTTCAAAATGATGAAAACGATTTGGGCGAACGAGCAACTCTTAATTTAGGACATACTTTAGGGCATGCAATTGAGAGTTTTTATGATTACAAATATAGTCATGGCGAGTGCGTAGCAATAGGAATAATCGGAGCATGTTATATCTCGGAAAAATTAAATTTTATAACATCTGAGACAACGAATCGTATAAAATCTCTGTTATTGAGAATGCATGCATTACATAGTATTCAGTATTGTGACAAAGAGAAGATTATTGATAATTTAATGCATGACAAAAAAGTGATAGACGGGAAGGTTTTTTTTATCCTTCCCATAAGAATAGGGGCGGCAATAAAGTATAAGATTGAGGATATCAAATATATAAGAGAAGCATTAGATCTTCTTATAGCTACGGAGTGCTGAGCGTATGCAATACAATGAGTTATGAGGTTCTGGTATTGATAAAACAATATGTGCTTAATATAAAAGAATTTAAAGAAGATATGCTATTTATGCGTTTTAGAGAGCTAATATCAGAAGAACGTGCAAGTAAAATAAAAAATATATATCACGAAAAA
Organism: uncultured Blautia sp.; assembly: GCA_900551075.1. Lineage (GTDB taxonomy): Bacteria > Bacillota > Clostridia > Lachnospirales > Lachnospiraceae > Blautia_A. Next base: position 84,005 of record URVB01000011.1, read on the forward strand.
GATCGACTTCGCAGCCTTTATGCAGAAATTCTATTGCGATATGGGTTACAAAAGGAAGGAATAACAAAAGATATATCGTTTAGATATAATCAAAATGGAAAGCCTGAACTGAAATACCAAAAAGATTTGCATTTCAATATTTCACATTCAGGAAATTGGATTGTGTGTGTCATCTCGTCAGGCTCTGTGGGCGTAGATGTAGAGCAGATAAATAATTCCTCGGGAATGGATATTGCCAAACGTTTTTTTACACCATATGAATATAAGGCATTGCTGGATTGTCCCCAGGAAATACAGGCAGAATCCTTCTGTAAATTGTGGGTTTTAAAAGAAAGCTATGTAAAAGCACTTGGAACAGGAATTGATAAATCATTTGCTTCATATGGGTTTGAATTCAAAGGGCAAGAGGTGCAGATGCATACTGAAGAAAATGAAGAATATAAACATAGGGGTTATTATTTTTATGTATATCCAATTGAACCGGGATATAGGGCGGCAATTTGTTCAAAGGAGCATTATGCCGGAAAATATTACGTGGTGACAATGGATAATTTGAAGACGGCATTATTATGATGTTGGGTCCGGCATGCAGTTTTATATTTGGCCCGGTTTGTGTAGCACCTTGAAAATTTCATATAAATGACTCTTTGTAGAGAGAAATCATGGTAAAGTAACCGCGGTATGTGCCAGATTTGCTACGTACCCACGGTATTTTTTTCTTTTTCCTGGTATTCCACACCCTATTGACAAGATAAATGTAAATATTTATGAATACAACTGTCTTGTCAATAAGGAAACGATGTGCTATATTATACAGGGTCAGGTAAAGCTGCCGTTCAAAGTTTGGCTGTGAACGACAGCAGGGTGAATGGAACAACAGAAGAAAGATTGGAAAGAAATGAAAACAGATATTTTAATCGTCGGAAGCGGATGTGCGGGTCTATACTGTGCGCTTCATCTTCCGGAAGAAAAACGGGTAACAGTCATCACAAAATCAGACCTGGAAAGCAGTGACTCTTTTCTGGCACAGGGCGGTATGTGCATGTTGAAGGATGCAGACGATTACGAGAGCTATTTTGAGGATACCATGAAGGCAGGTCATTATGAAAATGACAGACAGTCTGTGGATATTATGATTCGTTCCTCTGCAGATGTGGTGAAGGATTTGCTGAGCTACGGCGTAGAATTCCAGAGAGAGCCGGACGGTGGACTGGCTTTTACAAGAGAGGGCGCACACTCCGGAAAAAGGATCCTTTTTCATGAGGATATTACCGGAAAGGAGATTACCAGCCGGCTTCTGGAGCAGGCGAAGCAGCAGAAAAATATCACACTTTTGGAACATACGGCGATGCTGGATCTCATCTGTGAGGAAAATGCCTGCTGCGGGGCAGTTCTCAGGATGGCGGATGGCAGAAGGGAGGCAGTCCCGGCAGCGTATACGGTTCTGGCAACTGGCGGTATCGGCGGTCTCTACCGGCATTCCACAAATTTCCGGCATCTGACGGGGGATTCGATTGCGGTGGCAGTCCGTCATGGCATTCAGTTGAAGGATATCAATTATATTCAGATTCATCCAACGACCCTCTATTCCTCGAAGGAAGAGGACAGAAGCTTTTTGATCTCGGAGTCTGTCAGAGGGGAAGGAGCAAAGCTTTATGATCAAAACATGAACCGCTTTGTGGATGAGCTGCTTCCGAGAGACCTGCTGACAGAGGCAATCCAAAAGCAAATGGAAAAGGACGGTACGGATTTTGTATGGGAGGATTTGAGGACTATTCCGGAAAAAGAATTGAACGGGCATTTTCCTAATATTGTAGAACATTGCCGGTCTATGGGATATGATGTGACCAGGGAGTGTATTCCGGTGGTTCCGGCCCAGCATTACTTTATGGGAGGAATTCAGGTGAACCATGAGAGCAGGACTTCTATGGAGAGACTGTATGCGGTAGGAGAGACGGCATGTAACGGTGTACACGGCAAAAACCGCCTGGCAAGCAATTCCCTGTTGGAAAGCCTTGTTTTTGCGAAACGTGCGGCCCTTGACATAACAGAAGGATACCAGGAGCAGCCGGTATCATTTTCAGAAGGCTGTGCGGATATTAAAATTACAGAAGATGATGCTGCCTTAGCGGAAGAATACAGATGGCTTGTACTGACCGAAATCGAAAAGGCAGAATGAGAAAAATAGCAGGAGGAATTAAAACGATGTACGATCAGGCTACTTTGACATTGCATGTTGACCCTTTGATTTTAAGTGCTCTGCGTGAGGATATTACCAATGAGGATGTAACGACAAACAGCGTGATGCCGCATCCGCAGGCGGGAGAAGTGGATTTAATCTGCAAGCAGGCTGGGATCATCTGCGGGCTTCAGGTATTTGAGCGAGTATTTACTTTATTGGATGACAAAACAGGAGTGGAGTTTTTTGTAACGGATGGAGAAGCTGTAAAGGCGGGGCAGATGCTGGCAAAGGTGCGCGGAGATATCCGTATTCTGCTCTGCGGAGAGAGGACAGCATTGAACTATCTGCAGCGCATGAGCGGAATTGCGACCTATACCTCTTCTGTAGCAGATCTGCTTAAGGGAAGTAAGACGAAGCTTCTGGATACCAGAAAGACAACGCCGAACAACCGTATTTTTGAAAAATATGCGGTTCGTGTGGGCGGAGGAAGAAACCACAGGCTGAATCTTTCAGATGGCGTATTGCTGAAGGATAATCATATTGGTGCGGCGGGAAGCGTGGCAAAGGCCGTTGCCATGGCAAGGGAATATGCACCCTTTGTCCGCAGGATTGAGGTGGAGGTGGAGAACCTGGAAATGGTAAAGGAAGCAGTAAAGGCCGGTGCGGACATCATCATGCTGGACAATATGAGCCATGAGCAGATGAAGGAAGCAATGGAGTTTATTGCAGGAAAAGCCGAGGTTGAGGTATCCGGGAATGTGACCAAAGAGAATATCGCCCGTTTGACAGACCTGGGTGTGGACTATATTTCCAGCGGCGCCTTGACTCATTCCGCCCCGATCATGGATATCTCCCTTAAGAATCTTCACAGGATAGCAGAGGGGTAAAGAGATTTTTTGGAATGTCAGAATGGATATCTGCTTCAGGAGAGCCTGAAACATGCAAATGGAGGATTATATTATGAAAATACGGGAATTACAGCAGAGGATTATCCGGTTAAAAGAGGAAAAGGATATCTGTATACTTGCCCACAGCTATCAGGCCAAGGAGATCATTGAGGTTGCGGATTTTACGGGAGATTCCTATCAGCTCAGCGTGCGGGCGGGAGCTGCCCGGCAGAGCACCGTGATCATGTGCGGTGTCCGATTTATGGCAGAAACGGTGAAAATACTTTCTCCACAAAAAAAGGTTTTGCTTGCTGCCCCTGCCGCAGGATGTCCTATGGCGGAACAGATGGGGAAGGAGTACATAGAAGCTGTAAAAAAGGAATGTCCGGATTATGCAGTCGTTGCCTATATTAATACAACGGCAGAGCTGAAGACCATCTGCGATGTGTGTGTGACTTCTTCCTGTGCAGTGGAGCTTGTGAAGAAGCTGCCGGAAAAAAATGTTTTATTTATACCCGACTGCAACCTCGGCGGTTATGTGGCAGAGCAGGTCCCGGAAAAGAATCTGAAGCTGCTTCAGGGAGGATGCCCTGTGCATGCACAGGTTTGTGCTTCTGACGTGGAACGTGCGAAGAAGCTTCATCCGGGCGCAGAGGTGCTGGTGCATCCGGAATGCAGGCAGGAGGTGCTTGCACACGCTGATTTTATCGGTTCTACCTCCGCAATCATGAATTATGCGGTAAGATCAGAAGGGACGGAATTTATCATCGGTACGGAGATCAGTATTGCACAGCATCTCTCTTACCAGTGTCCTGAAAAGCACTTTTATGCGCTCTCCAAATGTCTGATCTGCCCGGATATGAAGGAGACTTCCCTTATGGATGTTTACCATGCGGCAGCCGGGACTGGCGGCGAAGAGATTCTGCTTGATGAGGAAACGATAGAAAAAGCAGGGAAATGTATTGCCCGTATGATCGAGCTGGGAGGCTGAAAGTTTTCCCCGGTTTTTACGGAGAGAGAAACAGGGATAAAAAATAGGACCGTTTAGGGAAATCCGGTGCGTCTTTAAGAAAGACCACTGGATTTTTTATTTATTAGACCGGGAAAAGGTACTCCGTTTTGTTCGAAAAGCAACCCGGTTATTTAAAAACAAAAAGCTTTCCGGGCAGAATTCTTTTTTATATGCTATGAAATATTTGGCAAAGTCATGATTTTGTGCTAAGATATAGCGTGGTAAATGATTACATTTTATCGGCGCCCTTGCTGCGCCGCATAACCATGCCCCATAAGGGTTACCGCTTATGAAAAGACAGACGGACAGAAGGTGAAGGCTGAATGGATGCCATAGAGAAGAAAATTGTTGATCTCATAGATGCACACAGAAGGGAGATTCTGGAGTTTGCAGAGGATATTGCCGCACATCCGGAACCGGGCTTCGAGGAGGTGCGGACTGCGGCCCGTGTAGAGAAGTTTCTTGGGAAGCTTGGCTACGGGGTTCAGACGCGGCTTGCTCACACAGGTGTCCGGGGTGACCAGAGGGGAAAGGGCGGTCCCAATGTGACGATCATCGGAGAAATGGATGCGATTGGATGCAGGACGCATCCTCTTGCGGACGCTGTGACAGGAGTTGCACATGCATGCGGACATCATGCACAGCTTGCGGCCATGGCCGGAGCAGCGATTGCTTTTGCAGATGAGGAGGTCTGTTCTGCCCAGGCGGGAAGTGTCTCGTTTTTTGCAGTTCCCGCCGAGGAATACATTGATGCAGAGAAGCGGGCACGGCTTCAAAAAGAAGGAATCGGCTTTGCCGCCTCCGGCAAAAGCGAGCTGATCCGGACGGGGGCTTTTGCACATACGGATATTGTCATGACAACGCACGTGCATATGGTGCCTGTAAAGGAGGATTTTTATCTGGGAAATCCGGCGTGTAACGGCTTTACGGCTGAGCGGGTGACGGTGAGGGGAAAGGTGGCTCATGCGGCGATCGATCCGTGGAACGGGGTGAATGCATTGAATATCACCACCAGTGCCATTCAGATGATGGGGCTTCTTAGGGAAACCTTCCGGGAGGAGGACCATGTAAGGCTGCACAATGTGATACGGAAGGCAGGGGATATTGTAAACAGTGTGCCTGATGAAGCGGTCGTGGAGACGAAGGTGCGGGCTGCCTCTCTGGAAAAGATACAGGAGATACGGGAAAGGATTCACAGGGTTTACGATGGTGCGGCCTATGCATTTGGCGGAAGAATCGAAAGAGAAACTCTGCAGGGATATATGCCTGTGCTGTTTCGGGAAGCAGATGACGTGCTTGTGGAGGCAGCAGAGGATTTGGGTATTTCTTACAGGAAAGTACAGAACACGGATTTTAACAATGCATGTACGGATGCAGGAGATCTGACACATCTTCTGCCTGTGCTGAATTTTACGTATAAGGGCTTTGAGGGAAAGCTGCACGGTGCGGATTTCCGTATCGCAGACCCGGAAATTGCCTATATTTTTCCGGCGAAGCTGCTTGCATTGGCCGCATATAAGCTTTTGAAGGACGGCGGACAGAGGGCAGAAAGGCTTATACGGGAATTTACGCCTGTGTTCACCAGAGAAGAGTATGTAAAATACATTCGAGAACATAATCAGTAATATCTGATTTGGGATGAACAGGTATGGATAGGATGAACAGGAGAAGGAAATGACAGAGATTTGTTTGGAATTACGCGATGTCAAAAAGAGCTTCGTGGAAGGCGAGGAGGTCTTGCAGGGAATCAGTCTTGCGATCGGAAGAGGAGAGTTCATCACGCTTTTGGGAGCCTCCGGCTGCGGAAAGACTACAACTCTTCGGATCATCGCCGGATTGGAGATACCGGATGAGGGAACCGTCTGTCTGGAGGGGAAGGATGTGACCTTCCTGGAGCCTGACGAGCGTGATGTGAATACGGTTTTTCAGAATTATGCACTGTTTCCCCATATGAACGTAGCGGATAATATCGGCTATGGTCTCAAAATAAAAAAGGTGCCGAAGGCGGAGATAAAGAAGAGAGTTGGAGAGATGCTAAAGCTGGTACAGCTTGCCGGTTTCGAAAAGAGAAAGCCTTCAGAACTGTCCGGCGGACAGAGGCAGAGAGTAGCCATTGCAAGGGCATTGGTGAATAATCCAAAGGTGCTGCTTCTGGATGAACCCCTGGGAGCGCTGGATCTGCAGCTTCGAAGGGCCATGCAGACAGAACTGAAGCGTCTTCAGAAAAAGCTGGGGATTACGTTTATTTATATTACCCACGATCAGGAGGAAGCCATTAATATGTCTGACAGGATCGTCGTTATGAATAAGGGCAGATTTGAGCAGATCGGGACTCCGGATGAAATATACAATCATCCGAAGACAAGCTATGTGGCGACCTTTGTGGGAAATGCGAATATTCTGGAGGGAACCATAGAGCGCATGGAGGGTACCCGGGCGCTTGCAGCGTTCTGCGGCGGCAAAGCTCTGATTGAAACGGACGGAGAAATTCTGAGGCCAGGGGAAAAAGTGAAGCTGGCTGTACGCAGTGAAAATATTCAGTTGGATGAGGACTGCGGCTGTGGAATGGAAGCCATTGTCGAGGAAAAGAGCTTTGCGGGGGGACAACTGCGGCTGGTTCTGAAGCAGCCGGATGGCAGGGAGGTCATAGCCAGCCGTTATGGGATTGATGCGGATATACAGCCCGGGCAAAGGGTCTGTTACCGCTTTCACCCGAAGGATGCCGTAATGGTAGATCGTGCCGGAATGGATGAAAATGCCGGGGAGCAGGTTTCTAAGAAGGAGGCGGAACATGCGTAGACGTAAGAACGGCTCTGTCTGGATGATTTTGCCTCTGTATATTTTTACCCTGATATTTGTGGCGGGACCACTTGTTTATATGGCAGCCTTGAGCTTTGCCACACCAAATGCAGGTTATGGGGTAAGCTGGAACCTTACTCTTAATAATTACAAAAAGATTTTAGAGCCGGTTTATCTGAATACCTTTCTGCAGTCCTTTCAGCTTGCCATTACCAGTACGCTGGCCATCAGCCTGATCGGCTATCCCTTCGGTTATTTTATGGCAAAGCTTCCTAAGGGACGCAGGAAAAAAGCAATGCTTTTTTTGATGCTTCCGTTTTGGGTGAATTCCCTGATCCGTCTCTACGGGTGGATCATCATTCTGCAGAATAAAGGGATTTTGAATTTTATACTGAAAAAGCTGGGTCTGATCGAGAAGCCGCTGAAAATATTATACAGCTATCCCGCTATTGTGGTGGGGATGGTCTATGTGCTGCTTCCGTTTATGATCCTCTCCGTATATTCCAGTGCGGAGAAGCTGGACTGGTCACTGGTGGAGGCAGCCAGGGATTTAGGAGCTTCCGGATTTCAGGCATTTTGGACCGTGTCCTTTAAGCTGACTCTGCCGGGATTGTTGTCCGGCATTATTCTGACCTTTATTCCGTCTATGGGACTTTTCTTTATTGCAGACATTTTGGGCGGAAACAAAATCGTTCTGGTGGGCAGCCTGATTCAGGAGCAGATGACAAGGGGGAGCAACTGGCCTTTTGCGGCAGCGCTTGCCGTTGTGCTGATGATCCTGACAACGCTCATGATCATGCTGTACAGAAAAATCACAAACGTGAAGGAATTGGAGGGAATCGGATGAAAAAGAATTCTAAGCTTTCGGGAATTTATCTTGGAGTTGTGTTTTTTTTGATGTACCTTCCGATCGGAGTTGTCGTGGTATTCTCCTTCAATGAATCAAAGCTTCCGGTGAAACTCAGCGGATTTTCCCTGCAGTGGTATGAGAAGCTGTTTCAGAACAGCGCGATGCTGGAAGCACTTGGGAACAGCCTGCTCCTCGGTATTTTAAGCTGCCTGATCTCAGCGGTCATCGGTACGCTGGGGGCGGTTGGCCTTGCCGGGAATCATTGGAGGTCCAAGGGGATTCTCGAATATATCTCAATTCTGCCGCTGATGATTCCGGAAATTATTTTAGGTATGGTTCTTATGGCGTTTTTTTATATGCTGGGACTTCCCTTCGGAATGCTGACCCTGCTTCTGGGGCATACGGTGTTTTGTGTACCTTATATCCTTATGGAGGTCAAGGCAAGTCTGACAGGTATGGATCCTTCGTTGGAGGAAGCTGCCAGAGATTTGGGCGCGGGGCCTTTTCGGGCCTTTTGGGATATTACTCTGCCTCTGATCATGCCGGCTGTGCTGTCCGGCTCCCTGTTGGCGTTTGCCATGTCTATGGATGATGTGGTCATCAGTATATTTGTAAACGGCCCAAGACTGTCCACGCTTCCGATCAAGGTATATACACAGCTTAAGACAGGGGTGACGCCGGAGATCAATGCGCTCTGTACGATCATGCTGGCAGTGACGCTTCTGGCAATTGCTTTGTATGCACTGCTTGGAAAAATCGGCGGAGGAAGCAAGCGGCTCTTTTCAAAAGAAGAGAAGTAGAGTATACTGTAAATGCACATCTTTTTGAAAATAAGAAAATGAGCTTTGTAAATAATGAGTAAAGGAGAAATGATCATGAAAAAGTTAGCAGTCGGTTTCTTATGTGCGGCACTGGCAGTTCCAATGATGTCCATTCCGGTTATGGCGGATTCCAAGGAGCTGGTGCTGTTTACCTGGGAGGGTGTATTTCCGCAGGAGGTTTTAGATTCTTTTGAAGAAGAAACAGGCGTGAAAGTCATCTACTCCAATTTTGATACGGACGAGACGATGCTTGAGAAGCTTTCCATGGCTAAGGGCGGAGACTATGACATTATCGTCGCAGACGATTATATTCTGGAAACCGTCATTCAGGAAGGTCTGGCCGAAAAGCTGGACAAAGAGAAGCTCACCGGTATTGAGAATATCAATCCCCTGTATCAGGGACAGTTCTATGACCCGGATGACGAATATACCATTCCTTATGGGGCAGGAATCCCTCTGATTGTCTACGATCCGGAAATGGTGGATACCGAGATCCAGGGATATGCGGACCTGTGGGATCCTTCTCTGGAGGACAGCATTGCCTTAATCGGAAATTACCGTGTAATCAACGGCATCACTCAGCTTGCCATGGGCAGGAGCATGAATGAGGAGGATGTGGACGTCATCAGGGAAACAGGTGAAAAGCTTTTGGAGCTGGCGCCGAATGTCCGTCTGATCCAGGATGATAATACACAGAATGCACTTCTGAACGGAGAAGCAAGTGTAGGCTTTCTCTATACCTCCCAGGTAACGGCTGCCCTGGCCGAAAATCCCGATCTGACAGTGGTTTATCCAAAAGAGGGACTCGGTTTTGGAATCATGGGAATGTTTATTCCGGGTGCGGCTCCGAATAAGGAAGCTGCTTATCAGTTTATGGATTATATCTTAAAACCTGAGATCGCAGCACAGTGTACGGATTTTATCGGATATTACTGCACGAATAAAGCGGCGGAGGATGGTGTAAATCCGGCTCTGGTGGTACCGGATTCCGTAAAGAGTGCGGAGATCGTTCAGAATGTCAGCCAGGAAGCGGAAGAACAGTACAATAAGAACTGGACGGAGTTTAAGGCTGCCTGCGATTAATGGCTACAAGGGGGAACAAGAAGATGGAAATTTACAAGGGTACAGCAACCTTCTCGGGAATTGCCATCGGTAAAATACTATATTATCACAGAAGCGATTATCAGATACGGCAGTATCTGGTCAGTGACGTAAAAAAAGAACTGAGGGATTTTAACGAAGCCAGGCTTCAGGTGATCGGGCAGCTTCGGGAATTATATAAGAAAAACGATTCCAGACAGGAGAGGGAATCCAAGGTTTTTCTGGAGCAGGCGAGACTATTGGAGTCAGGAAGCTTTATCCGTGCTGTGGAGAGCATGATCTCATCAGAAAAGGTCAATGCTGCTTATGCAGTTATGACGAATCGGGATGAACTGGCTTCTACCTTCCGTAAGCTGGAGGATTCCGCAATCCGTGAGAGAGTATTTCATATCCAGGAGATTTCCAATCGTCTGATTGCCATTTTAGGCGGGGATTCACCGAGGATCGATCTGGGAGAGGAACCGGTGATTCTGGTAGCAGAGACACTTTCTCCTGCGGAAATTATGGAAATGGATAAGGAGAAGCTTCTGGCAGTGGTGACACGGCAGGGCTCTTCGGTTTCCCATGCTTCTATAATGGCCAAAACAATGGAGATTCCGTCTCTGGTCGATATTGAGACAGACGATGGCTGGGAAGGAATGCAGGCCATTGTAGATGGGTATACGGGTACCTTATATCTGTGTCCGGAGCGAGAGGTGCTGCGCGAATACGAGATCAGGAGAAGGGCAGATTCCGAAGAACGTGAGGAGCTGCTGAAGCTGAAAAGCGAGAAGGATGAAACCGAAGACGGAAAGGAAATAGGACTGTATGCAAATATCGGTAATCTGGATGATCTGAACAGTGTTCTGTTTTACGGAGGCTCCGGCATCGGTCTTCTGCGCAGTGAATTTCAATATCTTGGAAGAGAAAATTATCCGCGCGAAAATGAGTTGTTCCTGGCTTATAAAAAGGTCGCGGAAACCATGGGGGATAAGCTGGCTGTGATTCGGACCGTGGATTTGGGCGCTGATAAGCAGGCGGAATATCTGGCGATTCCGGATGAAGCGAATCCGATTATGGGGAACAGGGGAATCCGTTTCTGTCTGGACCGAAAGCGGATGTTTAAGGCACAGCTCCGGGCGATTTATCGGGCCAGCGCTTATGGGAATCTTGCCATGATGTATCCGATGATCACCTCAGAAGAGGAAATGGATGAGATCGAGGAGATCATTGCGGAGGTGCAGAACGGACTTATGGAAAAGCAGATTCCTTTTAAGGATATCCATACCGGAATCATGATAGAGACTCCGGCTGCAGTGATGATCAGCCGTGAGCTGGCTAAAAGGGTGGACTTTCTGAGTCTTGGAACCAATGACCTGACGCAGTATACGCTGGCTATGGACAGACAGAATCCGCTGCTTAAGAATAAGTACAATGATCACCATCCGGCTGTTTTAAGGATGATACGTCTTGTGGTGGAGGCCGCGCACAAGGAGGGCTGCACAGTCTGTATCTGCGGTGAGCTTGCAGCAGATACAGCGCTGACGGAGACCTTTCTGCGTATGGGCGTGGATTCTCTGTCTGTGGTTCCGGCGTGCATTCTTCCGGTGCGAAAAGCACTTCGGAAGACGAATTTGAGCAAAGAGTGCTGATAGAAGAAAAAGGAAGGCATATGAAGCAGAAAAGCAAAGTAGTTCTTCTTCCCTGTAATACCTACAGGGAAGAAACTGTTTATGACAACTTAAAAAAGGGTTTGGAGCTTTTAGGCGGTATCGGAAGCTTTGTAAATAAAAACGAAAAAATTCTTCTGAAACCGAATCTCCTGAAAAGGGCAGAGGTAGACCGGGCAGTCATTACGCATCCGTCTGTTGTGGGGATGTTTGCCAGAATTTTGCGGGAGGAAGGCTGTCAGAAGATCGTGCTTGCAGATTCCTGCGGTACAGGTACGACCAGCAGGGTCATTAAGGGAACCGGTCTGGATGTCTGCCTGGAAAGGCTTAAGATTTCTGTCCTTGACTATTCGCAGGGTGTGACTGTGGCTTATCCCCAGGGAATACAGGCGAAGGAATTCGTGATGCCGAAGGAATTTCTGGAGGCCGACTGTGTGATCTCTCTCTGTAAAATGAAAACCCATGCACTGGAGCGTATCACCGGTGCGGTAAAAAACAGCTATGGTTTTATCTATGGACTGCATAAGGCGAAGGGGCATACCAGGTATCCGAGTGCAGACAGCTTTGCCAGGATGCTGGTAGACCTGAATCAGTATGTCAGGCCCAGGCTTTACGTAATGGACGGAATTATGGCTATGGAGGGGAACGGACCTGGTTCCGGAGAACCGGTTCCTATGAATGTGCTTCTGATATCTGAAGATCCGGTTGCTCTGGACAGCGTATTCTGCCGCCTGATCCACCTGAAGCCCCAGATCGTACCGACCAATTATCACGGAGAGAAAATGGGGCTTGGTGTATGGAAGGATGAGGAGATCGAGCTGATCACACCGGAGGGTGTGCTGTCTGTGGATGAGGCGGTGAAGCGCTACGGAAATCCGGATTTTGATGCAGACAGAAGAATGGTACGCCATGGAATCTGGGAGCGGATGGCAAAGGCTCTGAATCTTTTTCAGAAGAAGCCGTATATTGAAAAAGACAAATGCATCCGCTGCGGAGTTTGTGTGAAAAGCTGTCCGGTTCCGGAGAAGGCGGTGAAGTTTTCGAGGGGAGAGGGCCAGCCCCCGCAATATGATTATAAGAAATGCATCCGGTGCTTCTGCTGCCAGGAAATGTGTCCGGAAAAAGCGATCAAGGTCAAATAAAGAAGATAAAAGGGAAGCATTTGAGTAATGATACTGTCGCAGACAGCTTGCGAAACTGCCTGCGGCATATCTTTTATAAATGCAGAAGCTGTGCGGTCTCACGGATAAAGTCCGGTGTGGTGCCGCAGCAGCCGCCGATGACAGAAGCTCCGTTTTCCGTGAGTGCCTTCATATGACGGGCGAATTCCGAAGGTCCCATGCTGTAAACGGCATTGCCCTTGTCATCGATCACAGGCATTCCTGCATTAGGCTTGGCAATGACCGGAACAGATACGCATTCCTTAATGCTGCGTACAACGGAGACAAGCTGGTCAGGCCCTACGGAGCAGTTGATACCGACAGCACTGGCACCGGCGCTTTCCAGGGCGACAGATGCTTCCATGGCGTTTCCTCCGCTGAAAATACTTCCGTCCGCTTCCACAGTCATCGTGCAGAGGATGGGGAGGGAGCAGACGGTCTGTGCTGCGTCTACGGCGGCGAGGGTTTCGTCAATACTGATCATGGTTTCTGCAATGATGCAGTCGACACCAGCTTCGCTTAAGAGACGGATCTGTTCACAGTATGTTTCAAAAGCCATGTCGTAGGTGTACTCTCCATCTGCGGAAATGAATTTGCCTGTCGTTGTGATATCACCGGCAACATAGGCCTTGTTTCCGGCCGCTTCTTTGGCATAGGAGACAAGGGTAAGATTAATTTCTCTGATTCTGTCTTCCAGGCCGTGCTGGCGGAGACTTAAGCGGTTGCCTCCGAAGGTGGGGGCATAGATGATGCGGCTGCCTGCCTCTACATATGCCCGCTGCAAATTCAGGATAATATCTTTATGATCCATGACCCAGGTTTCCGTACAGATGCCTCTTGGCATACCCATTGCCATAAGATTGGAACCGGTGGCTCCATCCAGCAGCATAATGCTTTGTGTCAGTGTTGAAAATTCTTCTTTTGTCATAAAGGTTCCTCCTTGTATTTGCTTGTTATAAAATTAACTAATATTGTAGCATAAACCGACGGGAAATGATATATCCTTTTGGAATTTACTTGCCATTTTTTCGCAGGTATGATATTTTTAGCATAGAATCTTATTTCGGCAGTTCTGTCTGAAATTTTCCAAAATACAATTATAATAGAGAAAGACAACAGAATACAAAGGAGAGTAAAACAAATAAGAACGGGAGGCTGTTATGAATTTATTTGATTTTACGTACTGTGGGAATTATAACCGGCAGATACAGAATCTCTCCAGGATGGTTCCGGAGAAATGGAGTTTTGATGGTACGGATGACAATGGAATTCTGAAAGGATACCTGGAACATACATTCAAGCGTGTATATGAAGAAAATAAGATCCTGCTGACTAAGGAATATGCAATTTTTAATACGGGATTGTTCAATCACTATTATCAGCCTGTCTATGCCTACTTTGTGCCGAATCTGGTACCGGACAGGCAGGATTGGTTTCTGGATGGTTTTTATACGGAATATTATCTTTTAAAATCAGGAATCACAAATCTTCCGGAAAGGGCAAAATATGTACAAGACCCGTCAGATTTGGTGTTTGATACACAACTGGAGATCATACCGCAGTATGAGCATATCTTCGGGGAGGAAGAAAACGCGCAGCGTCTTCCGGAAAATGTGCGCAGCAGCAGGATGAAGGTGCAGCTCTTCGATGGGGCGCTCAGGCAGACCAGGAGAATGCTGGAAGCAGACTATAAGACTGCGATTCCTCAATATTATAACCATGCCATACAGCTTTTGCTTCCAATCTGTCTGCAGAATCCCGGCCAGCCGGATCTGGCGCTTGCCTGTGTAAAGACTGCTGATGGAAAGAAATATCTGGGAAGGACATGCCTGACTTTGAAAATGGCGTATCATAACGCCCGTCTTTTGGCGCGTCTCGAGGGAAGCTGGCTGCATCCTTGACATGTTGAAAAGCTCTTTGCTATAATATTCTGCATCAGCGTGGATGGAAAAGTACGAGGGATGAAAGATGAGAAATCATGGATTGGATGCGGCAAAGGCAGTTGCCGCTTATTTTGTAATTTTGCTTCATATCCGGTTTCCGGGCAGGACCGGAGAGATTCTGAATGTGCTTGCGAGATTTGCGGTTCCTTTTTTCTTTATGGTATCGGGGTATTTCTGTTACAGCAGGAATGGGAATATGCTGAGCAGAATGCCGGGCAAGATCATGCACGTGCTGTCTTTGATTGCGGTTTCCTATCCGTTTTATTTTGTCTGGCAGTGTATGCAGCGTACGATAGAGGGGAAGGATGTGGAGGCGTGGGCATCCGGGCTTTTGGAACAGGAGCATATTTTGGATTTTTTGAAATATAATTATTCACTTGTGAAATATCATTTGTGGTTTCTGCCTGCGCTTCTGTATTGCTATCTTTTGTTTGCGGCAGTGGAGAAGCTGCACCTGCACAAAGCGGCATACCTGCTGATCCCGGTTCTTCTGGTGCTGCTTTTTCGAATGGAGGCTGCCAATATTACGGCAAAGGGTACATACAGGCCAAGGGTATACAGGAATTACCTTTATACCGGGTTTCCGTTTTTTATGCTGGGGCATCTGATTCACCGGATGGAGTCGGCGTGGAAAAAGCGGATGTCTGTTTGGGTTCCGGGAGAGCTGATCATCCTCGGGGCCGGAATGAGTATTGCGGAGTACTGGCGTGCCGGTGTGCAGGAATTATTCGTTGGTTCTGTTTTCCTGGCGGCAGGGATTTTTCTGGCATCGGTAAAAAATCCGGGAAAGGAGGTACCGAAATGGCTGGCAGAAATCGGAAGAAGGGATGCGTTTTTTATCTATCTGTTTCATTTGGCGATTGCAGATATGTGGATGGACCTAGTGTGGTATCTTGGTATTGAAACGGGGAGTGTGTATCAGTGGACACGTCCCTTTGCGGTATGTATACTCACCACTTTTGGTGCTGTCCTTATGGGGAAAATACGAAATCTACGAAAAGGTTCTTCTTTATAGATATCTTTTGGCAGATACCTGTTCAATTCAGGAAAAATGTGGTATGATAACAACTGCCGAAAAAAGTGCTGCAGCGATGCAGCTTAAAAACCATAGATGGAGGACACGATATGTTAGAATTAAAAAACATCTGTTTTCAGGTGCCTGACGAGAAGTCCAGAAATGCAAAAGAAAAGGGAATTCTGAAGGATGTCAGCTTTACCTTGGAGGATAACCGTTTCGTTGTGATCAC
>URVB01000012.1 GCA_900551075.1 uncultured Blautia sp.
TATCAAGCGTGATTTCCTTGCCGATGAGGTCGGCATTATCTGCTTCACGCTCGGCATCTTTCGCCGCAAACAGCTTCGTGATATGCTCGGCACTATTTAAGGTGTCGGCGTATTCCTGTGCTTCTTCCTCGGTTTCAAAGGTCTGATAGATACCGCCCACATCGTAATATTGCTCTTGCGTACCCTCTGGTGCTGCGTTGTTCCTTATGATAAAGGGGTCTGCAAAGGCATCGGAAGTCTGCTCAACGGTATAGTGGGGAATCTTTTCTGCCCGAAGTGCCGTAAGGTCTTGTATCAGTTGACGGCAGGTTTCCGCTTCCTCGGTATCTTCTAATTCTTCCGTCCAAGTCTGCAACTCCTCAATATAGCTCTGAATGCTTTCAGGATTCGTAAGGTCGCTGCTGATTTTTCTGATGGCATCTTCATCTGTTTCTCCAACTTCCAGAGCGTCCATATAATTGTAATGGTCAACATCCTTCGTAAAATCAACCAGACGCCCCGCAAGGGTCGTTTCCTTATCCTCAGCAGATACAAACCATTCCTTTTCGGTAGCCATAATCTCGGCAAGGAGCGTTTCGTCCTCTTTCGTCAGCTCGGTGTGCTGCTCCAGATAGGGAATGAACTTCTCACGCCCGAAACGCAGACTTTCCATCTTCTCACGGTAGTAGTCCTCGCCCTGCTTTTTCCACTCTGGGATAAAGGGGCAGTTCGGGGACAGGCAGTAATCATAGTAATTTTTGATATGGGCAATCAAATCGCCCTCGCCGTCGCCAATGTCAAACCGTCCATCATAGTGGATGTCCTCTCCGTCAACAACAGCGGAAATCTCAAAATCGGTCTTGTGATACCAACCGATATTTTTATCGCCCTCACGCTCACGGTGCTGCTTTTCGTCCAGAACGCCAAGCAGCTTATTCCCAAGAGCAAAGCTCAAATTGGTAAAGCGGTCATTGAACTCCTTATCATAAAAGGCAGGGTGTTCCGAAAAACCGATAGAGAATGTCAAACTGTCTGGCTTTTTCTCGGAGAGTGTTTCTGTTTTCTGCTTCTCGGTAACGACTACTTTCAAGTGGTCGTTTGCCGCATTTTCCTTTAGCTTTTCTTCAAGGTCGCCACGGCTGAACTCTTTACCAAAAAGAGGGAACTCCACATTTTGCAGAGAAACGCTGTCCTCGGAAATGGTCACTACCTCATACTTATCCGCTCCGATATACACCACATCGCCCTCGTGATAGAGGTAGTGCAGAGGGTGCAGCTCCAAAAGCTCCAGCCCGAAACGCCACGCATTACTGCGGCTGTAAACATCGCTTGTCTTGTCCTGTACTAATTTCAAGAAATCAATGAGCTGCTGAACGGTGGCAGGGTCGGATAAATGCCGTTCCATCTGCTCTGTGGTCACATCGGAAAGGTCTGTCCGTTCCACATCAGAGAGCAGATTCTTCTCATAACCGTCCAAATCTCTGATAAAGTCAGAAAGCCTTAACGCAAGGGTATCTCGTTTATCAGCAGGGGGCAGGTCAAGCTTTGCGTTGATAAAATTCTGCCGCTGTATTTTTCTCTGGGTATCAATTTCATATTGCGGAGCTTCCGTCTTTTCCAGATAGTCGGGGTAATGCTCCTTTTCCTTTGGATTGAGGTAACGGTCATTCTTTATCAGCTCACGCAGGCGTTTTTCTACCTTAGACCAAGAGAGAAGTAAATCGGGGGCGGTATATGAGCCGTGCTTTTCGATAGCAATACCTTTTCCATCGTGCCACTCGTGACCTTGCGTACCATCTGGATAGATGTGCGTACCGCCGCCTGTTCTGTATTCATTTCGGAGAAACGCAATATTACTTTTGCTATCCTCGTGTTTCCAAAACTGACGGTAAATGCGGTATTTACTGTCTTGAAAGTCGCTTCCGCTTACCAGAACGGAATCAATATCCTCCTGTGAAACGGAAAAAGCAGAGGATTTTTCGTCCTCTGCTTCAGCAATTATTTCAATCTGTTCATCTACGGTAGGAAGATTGGCTCTGACATCATCTTCATTGGCAACGCTGTCCTGTGGCTCTGATTTCTCTAATTGTAAATCAGTTCGCTCAAGATGATTTCCTCCGCCTGACTGCGGATGTTGTTCATCAGTCCGACCCACTGCATCGGTGCTTTCTCTTTCAGTTCTTCCGTCACGCCCTGCTCCTTTGAGAGCTGCTTCGTCAGAAGCTCCAATCTCGTAAGTGCGGTCTGTTCGGTCTGGTAAAGATGCTCGTTCAGTTTGCCCGATGTCAGCAGATTGAGGTAGGTCACTCGCTTGTGCTGTTCCAGATAATCCCTGTGCATCATAGCGTACCTGCCAAGCTGAATTTCTGGCTCTGTCGGTAATGTTAGGTCGGGAATAAGGTAATCCCCCTGTTTCGTGTAAGTGATTTCGCTCATTATCATTGCTCCTTTCGGGTTGTTTTCTGCCCACATCATACTGCTTTGGGGCAGGCTGTGCAAAGGTGCGATTCTGGCTTCGCTCCGATATTTGCACATTTCGGACGGTCTGGGAAATCTCTCTAAGTGCCATTTCGGAAATATCGCTTACGGCAAGTCCGATAGCATTTAGAGTAGCAGGGGTATTGAAATTCACGATGTCTGAAAAATCATCACGCTCAAAATACACACCTGTATCCAGACCGCAGCGGCTCATCAGCATAAAAGCAACGCTGTTTACCGCAAGCCGCTTATACATTACCTCCACATTAAAGTCGTCCAATTCCTCTAAAAAGCTGTCTTTCGTACAATCTTTAAGCTCTGCCAGATAGTCGGGCAGGTTATCCTCCACGGCATTTTGAGCCGTCTGCATCAGAGCTTCGCCCAAATCGTTACCCTCTAAATCTCCAAACCTGTCGGAGAGCCGTTCAATGACCGCCTGCTCGTATCGCTCATTCATCTGCCATATCGGAACAGGGCGGCTGTTATATCCCTCGTGGGTATCGGAAATGTCAAAGTAGTATTTGAGGGTATTCCTGCGACCTTTCGTGTCAAACACCGCTATGCCTTTACTGTTCTTATTAACCCACCGTTTAAATTGCCTGTTCCAAGTTTCAAGGGTGGTTACAGCGGTAGCATCGGGGCGTTGTGCGAAAATCAAAAGCTGCTCGTCAAAGCGGCATTTATAGTTTCGGCAGGCAGAGGACAGAAAGCCCTGCCACGCCTGCGGACTTTTCGCAACCGACACGCCTGTACGCCGATACAACTCTGTGATTAGCTGATACTTTGCAGCCATATTTTCGTACACCTCCTTGTCATTTTTGCCCCATCATCAGGCAGGGGCATAGCTGATTTTATTTTGCTCCATTCTCTGTATGAAGTCTTTTGTGTCGTAAACTACACCATCAATTTCTGCACGGCTTTCATCTACATAACGGCAGAGGACGCACTGCGTATCGCCGTTTCCAGAAAACAGGCGGAGTACACCGCCATCGGGAACGGCTGCAACGACTTTATCCTCACTGTCCTTAAAGCGGATAATCTGTTCACTCATTTGCACCACCGCCCAGAAAGGAAATGACCTTGTTCGCCTTGATACTCTTTTGCAGGTCGTTGATAATGGTAATGTCCGCAACCGTGATGCCCTGCATAGAGAGAATATCGTCCATTGTCATTGCGGAAATGGCTTTCTCATCGGTAAAGCCTGCTTCAAAAATCTTATTCAAGACTTTCACTGCTTTTTGATTTACAGTCACTTTCTCACTCCTCCTTATCGTTCTAAATTCTTATGCTTCGGTGCTTTGACCGCCTGCGGCTCAGCAGGTATCGGCTCATAGGTCGCACCGTTTTTCTCCATACGCTCGGCAAACTCACAGATATGATAAAGGTTATTGCCGATTTCCGTGTGATACTCGTCAATATAGCGGCAGGTGCGTTCCGACTTTTCTCCCCAAGCGGTAGTGATACAGATTTTGCCGCCGTCTGGGATACGGAACAGCTCCTTGTAATGAGGGTCAATAAAGCGGATGCCTTTTTCTGCATTGCTGATATGCTTATCAAGCCATTCCTTGACATAGCAGTAGCAGTAAAAGTTATAGTCGCCCTTTGTGGGATTTAAGCGGAGCAGATAGGCGTACTTTTCGGTATCCACTCGGAATCCATACTCGGTACAATAGTTCCCTTTAAAAGCACTGTCGGGAAAACGCCTTGCATACTCGCTCATCGCAGGGCGGTTTTGGAGCAGCCCGTATTCGGGAGAACGCAGGGCATTGATAACCTCGTCAAGCTCAGTTTTAAATTCGTCCGTTTTCCATTGCGGTCTGTGGTCATCCCAAGTGGTATAAAAGCCATAACCGCCAGAATCAAAGTCGCCACGGAGATGACCGATGCTGCCCGTCTGTCCTGTTATCTGCATACTCTGGGAATAGGTGTATTTCCACTCATTCGGTGCAATCGCCCGTATCTCCATATCAGCGTTCCTCCTTACTGTGGGGTTTCTTTGCCTTTTCCTGCTTCTTGATTGCGGCAACCGCTTCCTTTGCCCAATCGGGCATTTTCTCTGGCTTGATAACGCCAAGCACATCGTACCTTTCCCATCTGGCTCGCTTGCCGTCTGCAAGGCAAGTGCCAAACACCGCCTGCCCTCTGCCGCCAATCGCACCGTGTCCGCCGTCCACCAATACAAGCTGATAGGCGGAGTGCTGATACTCATAGCGGTTAAGCTCGGCATTGATAACGACCACCTTGCCGACAATGCTCTCATTCCTTTTGTCGGGGATACAATCATCTGCGGTAAACGGTGTCATATCAAAATCAAATCGGGATTGTTCCTCTTTGACAACCTCAATCTGTTCCTGCACTCGGTCAGTAAATATCTGCATCGCTTCCAGATAATCGTCCGTACCCACCGCTTCTGTTGCCCACGCTGCGGAAAACGGATTATCATAAGTGCAGAAGCAGACCATAAAGGGATATTTATCTGCTTCGTTTACACCGAATACAACCTCTTTTTTGCCGATATGGATACTCTGCCTGACCTCATAATCGCCAAGCATACGCTTTTCTTCATTCTCCATCGGACTGCTCCTTTCTTCGTTTTTTCTCGTTCTGCTCGTCTAAAATCTTTTTGATACAGACATCGCAGAAAATAACAGACCCGTCCTTGTATCGGGGATAAGGGCAGGTCGTACAGTCATAAATCTTTTTCTTATCGCTCACGGTCATCACGCTTTCGGGTCTTTTTATCTGGCTGATTGTATGGCATACCGCACTCGGTTTTATACCGTTCCTTCAGCTTTTCTCTGGCAGAGGACAGCTCATTACAGTAATAGCCCCAGAAATAGTTGTCGCCGTCTTTACAGTACCAACAGACATACGGGTTGGGAGCTTTTGGGTTATGACCGATGACAAGCTCGTTACTCCCGATAGTACAGCTCTCAACGATTTCATAACCGTTTTTTATTCTTTTTTCTTCACTCATAAGCACCTCTCATTCTTTGGCATACTTGCGGTATGCCTTTTCACCTGCGGCACGGAGCTTCTCCATACGGGCGTTTCCTCTAAGCTCTGGAAACTGTGCCTGAAGCTTGCGTCTTGTCCTGCCCACGCTCTCAAAGCTCGGCAGACCCAGATATTTATACTGCGACATTACCTCCGCAAAGGGTATTGCACCCGTACCTTTCAGACAGGTATTACACACCTTGAGGTAGAGGGTCATATCATCGTTTCTGGCTTCCTCGTCTTTTTGCAGGATGGCTTTTACCTTGCCCTCAATGGTCTTGAGATTTCTCATCGCATACCTCCATATATGGAAAGGGGGCAGCCTTATTCGACTGCCCCCAGACACTTTACTTATTCTTACGGTTACGGATATTCAGCCAGATTGCTCCGCCTACAATAAATGCCACAAGCACTATGGCAACAATCGTTTTCGCATCCATTCCTTAATCCTCCTTTTTCTTTCTGTTCTTAAAGCCCACAAAGCCGAGTACACCTGCACCTGCAAGGGAAATGACCGCAAGGCTTACCCAGAGGGCAGGATTAAAATCATCGCCCGTTTTCGGGGTATCTCTGAACTCATTGTGCATCTGGACAATCGTGGTCGCATCCACCTTGATAGTTGCCTGTTTGTCGGCAGGCAGGATATATCCTGCGGAAGCCTTGTCGTTTACTTCGGATACAGTGTATTCGCCAATCCTCAAACCGTCAATGAAGATTTCGCCGTTTTTATCGGTCTGAAAGGTCTTGTCATAGTCCATACCCGTCACTCTGAAAGAGAAGCCCTCCAGCTTGCCGTCAGAAGATGTCTTGACAATTTTAAGAGAGCCAGTCTGTGCAGCGTTCACAAAGCCTTTGCCTGCTTCATTTTCCACCACATAGGTCTTACCGTCCTCCTCAATGGATACGGTATAGACCTTTTCATCAAGGACAAAGCCTGCCGGTGCAGTTTTCTCACGGACGAAATATTTACCGTATCGGAGTTCTTTCATCTGGTAAATGCCGCCGTCAAGCTCACTCATTTCGCCAATCAGCTCATCGTCCTTATCAAATTCGCCGTTTTTGTTGGTATCGGCAAATACCTCAAAGACAGCACCGGAGAGCTTGTTGTCTGGATAATCCTTATCCACCTTTGTCAGTTCGATGTTGCCCTGAATGAAGTAGTTGACAAGCTCGATTTCTACAACCTCGTCCACCTTGCCGATAGTAACGGCGATTTCTTCTTCGGAGAGTACAAAGCCTTTCGGACTTTCGATTTCACGGATTATCCAAGTTCCATACGGCACTTTTGCAAAAGAAAAACTACCGTCATCTTTTGATGTGGTAGTCGCAATCGCTGTTTCGGTTGTAAATTCCTCTGTGCCTGCTTTAAAGATACCGATGACCGCACCGCCTAACGCCTTGCCATCCGCATCTGATTTCTTACCGCTGACAGAGCCGTAAATGAGTTTATTCTCAATGGCTTCGCCGTCATTTGCTGTGATGTGGACAGTTGCGGTGTCCTGTCCTTGATATTCAAAGGTTACAGGGTATTTCTGGTCGCTGATGATATATGCGGAGTTGGTGGAGATTTCTTTGACATAATAGCTGCCAAACGGTAAATCGGTTGCCGCCTTGCCATAGCCGTTCTCGTCAAAGGAGATAATCTCAATCAGACCATCGGCAGGGAGTACCGTACCGTCTGCGGCGGTCAAGTCCTCTGCGGCATACAAGCCAAAGGTTACATCAAAGATTTCCCCATTGCTGCCGACACTGTAATCTTTATCCACCTCAAGGCTCTTAGTAAGGTCGATTTCCACACGCTGACGCTCGTTATAGAAGCTCGTTGCCGTTTCGGTAACAGCCACATCCTGACCTGCATAGACAAGCTCAACATTGTGGATTTCCTCATTCAGCACCATACCGTAAGGAGCTTCGATTTCCCTGACCTCATATTTCCCAAGATACAGTTCCTTTGATTTTGCCGTACCGTCTGCACCTGTGGTAACGGTATCCACGACCTCGCCTTTTTCTGCTCGGAGTGTTCCGTCCAGAGTGTAAATATCCTCGGCTGCGGTAATCTCATAAACTGCACCCTCCAGACCGCCGACTGCGTAAACAGGCTGATACAGACCGTTATTCTCGGATACAGAACTGAACATCTCGCCAGACTTGGAAACGGTAATCGTACCTTTCTGTGCCAGATTGGAGCGTACCACTTCAATCACGGTAATACCGCTTTCTTCGGTGAAATCGGATTGCTCTACATCAAAATAGACAGGCTCGGAATCTAAGACATAGCCATACGGGGCTTGCACCTCTACAAGAGAATAACCCTTGCCGTATTCCAAAGTCTGGGGCGTGATGAGATAACCGTCCGCTGTGGTATAAAAGGTGTCAATGGTCGTTACTTCGGGATAAGTGAATGTCATTGTGATAAGGTTTCCATTGGGGTCATAAAGCTGAAAGCCTGCACCTGCATACGGAATGGTGTTACCTGTTTCAGCATCCTTCTTGACAATCTTGATATAGCTTTCAAAGTTGGCGTTGTTGATTAGGAAACGGTAGGTCTGACCGTCGGCACTGATAAACACATCAAAGTCCTTCATCAGCTCACGCCCCTCCCAACCAGAGGTCTGGTGAACGGTGTAGATACCGTATGGCATATCCTTTGTCTGGGCAAAGCCGTTCTCATCGCAAGTGAGGACATCACGCTCGGTTTCCTTTGCGTTTTCAAAGCTGCCTGCCGATTTCAGATAGACCTCAAAGGTAGCCCCGACTTCGGGCGTTTCAATCTGGGTTTCGCCGTCATCGGTGTGCTTGATAATAGCGATATTGCCTTTGATAACCTGCTCATTTACATCATTGGCGGTAGAGTTATATTCCACGGTATAAAGCTCTGGCTCTGCTCCTACCTTGTGGATGGTCGGGTCAAGCAAATATCCCTCGGACGGGCTGATTTCTCGGATAGTCCAGTCATCACCGCAGACATAATACTCTGTGGTAAACTGACCGTTGTTGTCTGTGGTGTAGGTGTCAATCAGTTCTTCGCCCTTGTAGATACCGTAAACCGCACCTGCAAGAGAAGCGTCGCCCTGCGGTGTGCCTGTTTCTGCATCCGTTTTTGTCACGGTCACATTGAACTTTTTCAGCACATTCACAAAGGTACGGCTTGTGACCTTTTCCCATTCAATCGGTGCTGTCTGGGAAGCGGGAACGACATAGCGTACTGCGGTATCGACTTCCTCCACCACATACGGCGTATCGCCGCTGATAAGGACATTCGGGAACTTTGCCACACCTTTTTCGTTGGTCACGGCGTATTCGTCAACAGGCAATCCGCTTAGGGATGTGCCGTAAAGGTGGAACTTCACGCCCTCCACCAGATTGTCCTCGGAGTTCTTGATAATCTCCAGAGAGCCACGCTTCAAGGTGTTATTGAAGTTTACGGTGGTAGTCTTTCCGCCGATAAGGGTCACGGTCTGGCTTTCCTGCGGCTCATAACGGTCAATGGACTGCTCCGTGATGGTATAGGTGGCAGGGAATAAGCCCTCTACGCTGATATTTCCGTCCTTATCCGTGGTCACGGTTTTGTTGAAGTTATCGCTCTTGATATTAAACTGTATGCCGCCGACAACGCCGTCCTCAGAAGTCTTTTTCAGGGCAATCGTCCCTGTCGGCGTTTCCACATTGAGATATGCTGCCACGGTATCGGCGTTTTCCACGCCTGTGACTACATCCTGCAAGTTCGGGTCGCCGTAAGCAATCATCTTGGCACTTTCACTCACAGTCGGCACACCGTTTCTCTTTGCCGTAATGCGGACAGAGCCAGAAACGGCAACGGCAGAGCTGATGGTCAGCTTGTTGCCAGACTTTGATACCGACACATTTCCGTCAGAGCTTGAAAAGCTGTAATCGGAAAGCACGCCGTTCTTGTCCGTCAGCGTGATGCTGTATTTGCCGTCTTTGTAGGCAAGCTCTTTGGTAATATCATTTTTACCGCCCGACATAAAGCTCGGAATGGTGTTATGCTCACTCATCAGCGAAACAATCTGGTCATAAGCTGCCTTTGCTCCGCTGTTTGGATAATTTGAGCCGAAGTGCAGGCTGTACGCTTTTGTGCTGTTCTGCTGATAGGAGCCTGTGGCTTCACGGCAGCCTGTTACAAACTCCCATACAAGGGTCTGTGTCGCAAGCCACTTTTCATCATCACTACCCGACAGATGACTGCGGTTGCCCTGATACCCATAGAGCAGGGCAAGCCCTACCGCCTTTTTCTGGTTTGCAGAAAGGGCGTTCCAAGTGTCTGAGGAAGCCTTTTTCAAGGTGTTTCCCGTTTTCAGCGGTACGCCCGGCTGAATACAGAATCCCACATCGCCGTCCACAAACATACGGTATTTGTATTCTCCCGTACCGCCTGCGGTATAGCCGTCAAAAACGGCACTTGAATTGTATCTCATCGCATTGCCGCTGCTGTCATAGGTGTGGGCAAAAGAAATCGTGCCTATATCGCCCGCAGCAAAAGCCGCCTGTGCAGGCAGGACGGACAATGCCGTGACCGCAGCCATAAGAGCAACCGCAGCCTTTTTGAATAATCTACGAAATTTCATCGTTTACCTCCTGTTATTATTGAGTTGAATTTTCCTTACCAACCGAAAAAAGCCGCCTGTTGGCAGCTCATATATTTTCTTTTTTCGGATAGTTACTGGTAGTAGTTAGGGGGAGAGGTGTGGAGAGGGGGTGCTGTGTGCCAGTGGCACACGGTTAACACCGACCGAAGCGGAGCGTAGACAGCCGAAAATATGGCTATCCACCGCAAACAGGCAGACCTCGCCCTCGGTGTGTGGCTATCGTTCACGGTCTTTGCTCCGCTGCAAATGGCGGGTATAAAACTCCAACGCTTTCACAACAAAGTCCGATTCCTGCCCTCTGGGAACAGACTTAGGGATGAGCTTGGTTATCCGTTCATCACGAAAGGCAGGCTTCTCCCTCTGGTTTGGTTTTTCCTCCTCCATAATGGACTGGATAACCTCGTCCGTG
This sequence comes from uncultured Blautia sp., assembly GCA_900551075.1. Classification (GTDB taxonomy): domain Bacteria; phylum Bacillota; class Clostridia; order Lachnospirales; family Lachnospiraceae; genus Blautia_A. The sequence goes on from URVB01000012.1 coordinate 10,471, forward strand.
AGCTTATCATCCTGCATAAACTTCTTCATTTTGATAGCCTGTGCAAGTGACGGGGTAGCATCGCTGTACTCCATAGCTTCAAGCAGAGTGTATTGCTGTTCTTCGGGCAGATAAGAAATTTCCACCGCAGGACGAAAAGCAATCTGCCTGTCATCAACCATTTGCAGAATTTCGGGAACAAGCTCAGTAAGGCGGATATAGCGGAAAATCTGATTTTTACTTTCTCCAACCTTTTCGGCAAGTTCATCACTTGATTTTTTCCCTTGTAACTTATTCCCCAATGGGGAACAAGTTAAATCATTCCTCTGTCCTTGTCTGTTCATAGCTTCAAGCCGCATTTTATAGGCAAAGGCTTTCTCACTCGGTAGAATCGTTGACCTCTGCAAGTTGCTCTCCACCATTACAATAATGGCTTCGTCACGGGTCAGCTCCTTAACCTCGCATTTCAGCGTTTCCAGACCTGCAAGCTCACACGCCTTTTTTCTCCTGTGTCCGCTGATAAGCTCATACCGTCCATCCTCTTTGAGCCGAACAGTAGCAGGGGTCATTACACCGTTTCGTCTGATACTCTCAACAAGCTGCTCCATATCCTCGTCTATGAAAACCTTAAACGGATGGTCTGGAAACTCGTCAATTTCTGAAATGGGAATATCCCTTATCTTACTTAAGCTTGCTTCTTCACGGCTCTGGTCTGTTTCAAACAGGTCATCGTAAGCGGTCAGCTCGATTTTTGTTTCTTTGCTTCTCGCCAATGTCTGCCACCTCCTTTCCGAACTGCTCATAGGCTGCGGCAACCTTTCCGCTTTTGTCATAAGCGAAAATGCTTTTTCCCTCTGCCGTGGCTTCCACTGCACGGATAGAAAACGGTATCTGCGTATCAAATATCCTGATGTTACGACCATAGGCGTTTTTCACGGTTGAGATTACTGTCTGTGTAATTCTAGTCCGTGGCATTACCATTGTCATTAAGATACCGTCAATCCGAAGATTGGGATTGATTTGCCGCTTGACCCTTGATACGGAGCGTAGCAACTGTTCCAGACCTTTGATAGAGAAGTAGTGGGGCTGATTTGGGATAACCACGCTGTCTGCCGCCGCCAATGCGTTAATCGTCAGCATACCAAGAGCAGGCATACAGTCAATCAGCACATAATCATAATTCTTTTTGACTTCACTGATACAGGTTTTCAAAACGCTGTCACGATTTTTTGCATCAATCAAGGTCGTTTCGATACCTGCCAACTCCACACAGGACGGGAGCAAATCAACACCCTCATCAGTACGCAGGATACCATTTGGAACATCAACAGATTTTCCGTCTATGACATTCTGCATAAGGTCAGACAAGGTAATCGGGAGATTATCCGTCTTGGTATATCCCAATGCCATTGTAAGGTTAGCCTGTGCGTCCGCATCGACAAGCAGGACTTTCTTTCCCTGCTGTGCCAAGCTCACGCCCAGATTGACTGCTGTTGTGGTCTTGCCGACACCGCCTTTCTGATTGGTCAGAGCAATCACTTTGCAATTTGACATTTGTGCGTCCTCCTTTCGCATAAATTTAGCCGCTTTGTCAAGGCGGCTATGTAAAACGCTGTACTAAACCACACACTTTTGGATACATCAATGGTGTGGTTTGCTACAAACTGTTTTTTAGAACGCAAAAAAGCCGACTGGCTGTTATACCAATCGGCTATGTAATGTTCATTTCTCTTATTCAGTTTTTAAATTGACACACAAGACTTTTTGCACTTGCTCCATATCCCATCTGTTGGGAAAGAGAGCTACCAATATGCGTATCGCATCATATAGTCCTGCGATATTTGAGAAATCGGCATATTCTAAGTTCTGGCTATCTCTGCAATCTAATAATGTATCGCAGACTTCTCGTTGTTCTTTTGTTAAGTCAAGCTCTAAATAGCGTTCCTCTGCCAGACCACTTAAATCTTTTTCTTTTTGATACTCTACACTTTGCTGTACCATTTGATAGATGGTTTCTTCTTTCAAAGTTTCAATCGCTATCTTTACAAGCCTTGCAAATTCTTTATCATACATCTTAACCTCCCGTTGTGACTACTTTCAGTTTCTTAACGGGAGCATTTATGACTTTGAAGATAAGCTCGTCAACACAGTCTGTATATCTGCCTTGCTGTATGAGCTGATTTTTAAGCTCCACAAGGCTCTGTAACAAGGTTGTCTTTTGGTGGCTATCCAAATATATGTGATATGTTTGCTCTCTCATAAACAGCACCTCCGTTTCTGGCTTCATTATATATAAAAGCCCAAAACTGTTCAAAGGTGCAAATTTGAGCGAAAAAAATAAGCGTACCACTATTTCTAATGATACGCTTATCCATTTAGATTACCTCAAAATGCTTCAAAGCATCTTTGATTGCTTCCACTTTCTCCGCTGTCGGATGTTTTCTCGGCTGTTTCAATTCCTCTACCGCATTGGGAGCATCATACATCGGTAAGCCTAAATCTCTCTTAACCTCTGCAATATATGCAGTATGTACTTTGAAGCCGTATTTTGCTTCTATGTACTCTTTTATCATTTTGTAGGTGACTCGCTCTTTTGGCTTATAGGCTTCTGCCCTTTCGGAGATTGCCTTTAAAGGAACTTTGCCCTCACCCTCGCCAAACTCAACTTTTACGTTGATATGACTGTCGGGCTTTTTGTGGGAAAGCAGTACTACCGTCTCCACATGAATAGTTTCTGCGAAATTATCTACCGGACAGACCTTTCTGAGCTCATATCCTGCCCCGCAAAGATACTTCAGATCCCGTGCCAGCGTAGCACTGTCACAGCTTACGTACACCACCCGCTTGGGCTGCATTTTTATGATCGTCTGGAGCAGCAGCCCGTCGCAGCCCTTCCGTGGCGGATCCACCACGATCACATCTGCATATACCCCATGCTTCTCATATTCTTCCGGCAAAACTTCTTCTGCCCTTCCTGCAAAGAATTCCACATTCTCAATTCCGTTCAGGGCTGCATTCTGCCGGGCGTTCTCAATAGCCGCCGGTATGATTTCCACCCCCCGGACAATCTTCGCCCTCTGTGCCAGAAACAGGGAGATCGTCCCAATGCCGCAATACAAATCCCAAACGGTTTCCTCCCCGTGCAGGTCTGCATACTCCAATGCCTTGGAGTACAGCTTCCAGGTCTGCTGCGGATTAATCTGATAAAAAGACAATGGAGAAATCCGGTAGGAAATATCTCCGATCTTGTCCGTAATATAATCCTTTCCCCAGAGCAGACGCAGCTTCTCTCCAAGAATTACATTGCTTCTTTTTTTGTTTATATTTAAGGTAATGCTCGTCATTCCTTCTATTTCCTGAAGGGATGCAATCAGCTTTTCTTCATGGGAAAGCTTCGTTCCGTTCACTACCAGGCATACCATAATCTCTCCTGTAAAGAAGCCGTAACGGATGAGAATGTGGCGCAGCAGCCCCGTGCCCCCGGCTTCATCATACGGTTCCATTCCATATGCTTCCATATGAGCAATCACACGGTCCAGAACCTCCTTATTCTGAGGAACTCCCAGAGCACAGTCACGGTTCTCAATGATTGTATGGGTTCTTCCTGCATAAAAGCCTGTGATAATTTTTCCTTCTTTATTCCTGCCAACCGGAAATTGGGCTTTGTTTCGGTAATGATAGGGATTATCCATACCGATTACCGGTTCCATGGGAATATCCCGGAAGCCGCCAATCCGCTCCAGGTGATTCCTCACTCTTTTCTCTTTAAACACAAGCTGCTGCTCATAGGAAAGCGCCTGAAGCTGACATCCCCCGCACTGACGGGCATAGGCACAGGCAGGCTCCACACGATAAGGCGAAGGCTTCACAATCTCCATAAGCCTGCCGTATCCGTAATTTTTTTTCACTTTTATGAGCTTTGCCAAAACCGTATCTCCGATTACTGCGTCTTTCACAAAGACGGTGAAGCCATCGGCTTTGCCGATACCTTCACCGTCAATTCCGCAATCTTCAATTTCTAACGTAATCATGTCGTTTTTACGATATTCCATAAAGATTACAAGTCTCCTGTTCTTCTTAAATTCGATTCAAATATCCGGTTATATCCTAACCATTCCTTTTTGCCCTTATCAGCGGCAAAAATTTCTGTCAGGGTTTCCATACGGGCATCTGTATTATCTGCCAGGTTCAGTGCCACTGCTTCTGCAAGGGCAGGCTTTTTCGGGGAACCATACTCCAGCTCGCCATGATGCGCCAGAATACAGTGCACCAGTTCATTTTCCAGCTTCTGCGGGAAATCCGGAATTTCCTTCGCCAAATCATGGACCATCTGCGCACCAATCACAATATGTCCCAAAAGCTGCCCTTCATCCGTATAGTCATTCAATGGAAACGCAGAGAGCTCCCGGGTTTTACCGGCATCATGCAGAAGAGCTGCCGTGATCAAAAGATCTCTCTTTAAAATCGGATAAGCCCCTGCCATATAATCGCAAAGACGCGTCACACTCAGCGTATGCTCCATAAGTCCGCCGATAAAGCCATGGTGTACGGTTTTTGCGGCAGAATGTCCTTCAAAGGATTTCAAAAATTCCCGGTCCTCAACAAACAGCTTTTTTAACAGCTCTGACAGATACGGATTTTTTATACTGTCAATCATTTCCAAAAGCTGTCCGTACATATCATCCGTGCTGTTTTCGCTCACCGGAAGATAATCGGCAGGATTGTATTCCCCTTCCCCTGCTTTGCGGACTCTCTTGATATTGAGCTGCATAGCCCCTGCAAAGCTGGTCACATCTCCCATAATCTCTATATAATCCAAAGCATCGAATTCATCAATTCCAAGGGAATTGGGATCCCAGATCTTTCCATCCATGACACCTGTCCTGTCCTGCAGAATAATGCTGGCATAGGGCTTTCCATTTTTTGTCACCGCAGATTGCTTCTGCTTGCACAGATAAATTCCGTTAATTCTGTCGCCTTCATGTAATTCGTTTAAAAAATGCATGTCTGTCTGCCTCTCTATCTCTCTTCTATTGTCACCTTTAAATCCATATCCACAAACTCTCCGGCCCCATCACGGCGGTACAGAGAAATCACTGCTCTGTTTCCTCCGTTCAGCTTCTGAAGCTGTGCGGCATATCCCTGTACACTTTTCACCTCCGCACCATTCAATGCATGAACAATGTCTCCGTTCTGAATACCGGCAGCCATTGCCGGAGAATCACTGTCTACACTGTCCACATATATGCCCTTCGGAATATCCAGACCTGAAGCCTGCTCGTCTGATATCGTTGCACCCCGGATTCCAGTATACCGGATATTCTCCCCATTGGACAGAATCTCTATCAGCGGTCTGAGATGTGCTATAGAAACAGCCTTCAGAATATTCGCATTTTCCTTATCTGTATGAATGATCAAACCGATAATTTCACCGGCAGTGTCCAGAAGCACCCCTCCTCCCTCCTGGCTTCCGTGCAAATTCGTGGATAAAAGACTGTATTCCCCATCTGCAACCACAAGCTTGCCGGTGACAGAGGTCACTGTCCCATAATCCACCCCATCATAATCACCTGCAGGACTGCCGATTGCAATGACTGTTTTTGCCTTCTGCAGGCTGTAGGATTCGGATAAGACAGCTACTGCGGTCTCCTGCCTTGTCTTCTCGCTGATGCTGTTAAGCGGCACACGCAAAACCGCAAGGCCCGTTCTTATATCTAATTTGCACAGATTCCCGGTGGCAACCGCTCCATTAGAAAACGTCACACGGAACAGCTCTGCGTCCTTTTTCTCCTGATACGTGGTCAGAATATACAAATCCGTCTCATTTTCCAAAAAGACGATTCCTTCCTCGTTACCATAGCTCAGAAAGGACTGATCCAAAAGATCGGAATCCTCGCTGATTCCGGAAACTCTCACAAGCGCCTTCCGCGGCTCCTCTGCTACCTTCAGAACATCCTCATAAATTTCTTCATAAATTTCCAAAGGATTCTGCGCCGCCAGTATTTCCTCCCGTACCTGTCCCCCTGATGATGAAAAAGTATCCGAATCCTCAGCCTGCAAAGGCTCTGCTTCAGGGAGTGTATCTGTCTCTGACGGGATTTCTGTCGCTGATGGAAGCGGCGCATTTTCAGACAAATGGATATCCTGCTGCGCAGGCATCAGCCCCAGCCTTTGCGCTGCCGTTGGAAAGACAGCCGTAAACGTAAACGCAGCACAAACGCCAAAAAGCAAACCGGCTGCCGTAATTCCAAGAATAATCCCGGCAAGCCGTCTTCTGTCGACAGGCCGTTTTTTAATGGTTTCATTCATAAAACGGTAGCCTTCTGATTCCGGTCTTTTGTCCTCTCTATCCTTCATCCTACTTCTCCCAACAGAACCTAATAATCTGGAAATATTTTAGCAAAAAGTTATGAACTTTTTATGAATAAAAAGTACATTTTCCTTTTCAATATCTGTGAAATCATGTAGAATAAAAGAGGAAAACCATATCGCTCCTCAGATATACCACCCTCCGTGCAGCAGACGCACCAAACGATATGTAATGATTCACCCGTCAAAAGGTATTACGGATTACTATACAATAACAGGAGAATATATGAATCAGAAAGCATTAAAAGCATTAGAGTATTATAAGATCATAGAAAAACTAACAGAAAAAGCATCTTCCCCTATGGGGAAGGATCTCTGCCGCAGGCTCTTACCGGGTACGGATATCAATGAAATCCGTTTGATGCAGACACAGACAAAGGATGCCCTGACACGTCTTTTCCAGAAAGGAAACCTCTCCTTCGGAAGTGTAAAAGATGTCCGCGGTTCTCTGAAACGCCTGGAAATCGGCAGTACCCTGGGGATTTCAGAAATTCTTACCATCTGCGGACTTCTGGAAAATACCAACCGTGTCAAAGCATACGCACGGAATGACCGCAGCGACGCACTGCCGGATTCTCTGGAAGGCATGTTCGGAGGTCTTTCCCCCCTGACGCCGCTCTCTTCAGAAATCAGGCGCTGCATCCTCTCTGAAGATGAAATCAGCGATGATGCCAGTCCCACTCTGCGCCGGATCCGAAGAAGCATGAAGCTTGCTAATGACCGCATCCACACACAGCTCTCCGGTCTGGTAAACGGAAGCGCACGCAATTATCTGCAGGATTCCGTCATTACCATGCGAAACGGCAGATACTGTATCCCGGTAAAAGCTGAGTACAAGGGCCAGGTTCCGGGCATGATCCACGACCAGTCCTCTACCGGCTCCACCCTGTTCATTGAACCGATGGCAGTCGTCAAGCTCAATAATGATATCCGGGAGCTGGAATTACAGGAGCAAAAGGAAATCGAGGTCATTTTGGCTTCCTTAAGCCAACAGATTGCGGCAGACCGCGAAGCCATTGCCTTAAACCTGCAGATCATGGTTCAGCTTGACTTTATCTTTGCCAGAGCCTCCCTTGCTGTGGAAATGAATGCAAGCGAGCCGATTTTCAATGAAAGCGGCCGTATATTACTGAAAAAAGCCCGGCATCCACTCATTGATAAAAGGAAAGTCGTTCCGATTGATATCCGTCTTGGAGATGATTTTGACCTCCTGGTAGTCACCGGACCCAATACCGGCGGAAAAACCGTTTCTTTAAAAACAGTGGGGCTTCTGACGCTCATGGGGCAGGCAGGACTGCATATCCCTGCCTGCGACCGCAGCGAACTGTCACTTTTCCATGAGGTCTATGCGGATATCGGAGATGAGCAGAGTATTGAACAGTCTTTAAGTACATTTTCATCCCATATGACAAACGTCGTTTCCTTTCTTCAGAAGGCAGATAACCGTTCTTTGGTATTATTTGACGAGCTGGGAGCAGGTACAGACCCCACGGAGGGCGCCGCGCTTGCAATCTCCATACTCTCATCACTGCACGAACAGGGAATCCGAACCATGGCAACCACCCATTACAGTGAGCTGAAGGTTTACGCATTGTCTACTCCGGGGGTGGAAAACGCCTGCTGCGAATTTGATGTAGAAACCCTGCGGCCAACCTACCGATTATTGATTGGAGTTCCGGGAAAGAGCAATGCATTTGCCATTTCCTCCAAGCTTGGACTTCCGGATTATATTATTGAAAAGGCTAAGGAGCAGATCAGTGAGCAGGACGAATCCTTCGAGGATGTACTTTCCTCTCTGGAAAACAGCCGAATTACCATAGAAAATGAACGTTTGGAAATCGAGCAGTACAAATCCGAAATCCGGCAGCTCAAAGACCGCCTGGAAACCAAGCAGGAAAAACTGGATGTACAGAAGGACCGCATTCTCCGGGAGGCCAACGAAGAAGCACACAAAATTCTCAGGGAAGCTAAGGAATATGCAGACCAGACCATGAAAGCATTCCATAAATTCCAGAAGGATCACGTGGACACAGCCGCCATGGAAAGAGAACGTCAGGCTCTGCGGGAACGAATGTCCAAAACAGAAAAAAAGCTTGTTATGAAAACAGAAAATAAAAAACCGAAAAAAGCTTTGACTGCTAAGGAGCTTCGTCTCGGAGAGTCCGTAAAAGTATTGAGCATGAATTTAAAGGGAACCGTCAGCAGTCATCCGGATTCCAGGGGGTATTTATTCGTTCAAATGGGAATCATCCGTTCCAGGGTGCATATTTCCGACCTGGAGCTTGTGGATGAGCCCGTGGTCACTTCCGCTTCCATGCAGAGAACAGGGGCCGGAAAAATCCGTATGTCCAAATCATCCGGCATTTCCATGGAGATCAATCTTCTTGGAAAGACTGTGGATGAAGCAATTGCAGAGCTGGATAAGTATCTGGATGATGCCTTCCTTGCACATTTAAAGAGTGTACGTGTGGTTCACGGCAAAGGTACCGGGGCTCTCAGAAAGGGAGTACACAACTACCTGAAGCGCCAGAAACATGTGGAGTCTTTCCGTCTCGGAGAATTCGGGGAGGGCGATGCCGGAGTCACCATTGTAGAGTTCAAAAAATAATGGGGAGAACAAAAATGGCAGCAAAACAAAAAATATTAATTGTAGATGATGATAACAATATCGCAGAATTGATTGCTTTATACCTTACAAAAGAATGCTATGAAACGAAAATTGTCAATGACGGAGAACAGGCCATTCGGGAATTCAACCTATTCGGGCCGGACCTGATTCTTCTGGATCTGATGCTCCCGGGCATTGACGGATATCAGGTATGCCGGGAGATCCGTCATCTTTCCGACGTACCTGTCATTATGCTCTCCGCAAAGGGAGAAACCTTTGACAAGGTGCTCGGACTGGAGCTGGGTGCAGATGATTATATCATCAAACCCTTTGATTCCAAGGAGCTGGTGGCACGTGTCCGGGCTGTCCTGCGCCGTTTTCATGCCAAAAAACCAGTCTCTGTTTCCAATGAAAAAAGTGTCAGCTATCCCGATCTGACCATCAACCTGACCAATTACTCTGTTACTTATAAAGGTCAGCAGACTGACATGCCGCCTAAGGAACTGGAACTGCTGTATTTTCTTGCTTCCTCCCCCAATCAGGTATTTACCAGGGAGCAACTGCTGGATCATATCTGGGGCTATGAATACATCGGAGATACCAGAACTGTAGACGTACATATCAAACGTCTCCGCGAAAAGATCAAGGATCACCCCAACTGGAGCATTGCTACCGTGTGGGGCATCGGTTATAAATTTGAGGTGAAAAACGAATGAAGAAATCCCTTTCCCTGAGATTCCTGGCTGGGTATCTTTTCATCGGCATCTGCGGCTTTTTTCTCATTACGGCCGGAGGCTCCTATATGATCGAAAAACATCTGGAAGCCGCTGTCAGTGATGATTTATATCGGGAAGCCCATAACATCGCGGCCAATGAAAATGTAAAACACAACATTTCCTCCTCCAATCTGGAAATGCTCCGTGATAACCTGAGTGCCATTGCGGATTATCAGGATGCCATTATCGGGATCATCAACAACAAAGGAGAAATTGTACTCAGTACCGGGAAAGATATCTCTCCGGATACACCCATTAAAATAGAAAATTTTGATCCTACTGCCTGGGGAAGCAATTATTACCAGACAGGTGACTTTTACGGATACTTTCACGACACGCGTTTAAGCGTTATTGCTCCGATCACTGCAGATATGACGACAAAGGGGTATGTATCGATTCATTATCTGATGAGTGATCTATACCAAAACAGAGGGGAAATCCTGCAGATTTTCCACATTATATTTCTTGCAATTTACCTTCTGACTTTTCTTCTGCTTGCAATTTACCGCTATTCTGTCCAGAAGCCTCTGCAGAAGATTTCTCAGGGGGCGGCAGAATTTGCAAACGGAAACCTCTCTTACCGGATTCCTGTTTCCTCAGAGGACGAAATCGGTTATCTGGCTAATATGCTGAATTATATGTCGGAGCAGCTAAATAAGAACGGAGAATATCAGCGGCAGTTTATTTCCAATGTTTCCCACGATTTCCGCTCTCCTCTCACCTCCATCAAGGGCTATGTGGAAGCCATGCTGGATGGCACGATTCCTCCAAAGATGCAGGAAAAATACCTGAAAGTCATTGCCTATGAATCCGAACGTCTGGAAAAACTGACGAGAAGCCTGCTGACCCTGAACGAGCTGGATATCAAAAAACGTATGATGCATCTGCGGCGTTTTGATATCAATGAAACCATAAAAACCACCGCCACCACCTTTGAGGGCATCTGCACAGACCGCAAAATCCGTCTGGAGCTGATACTGTCAGGAAAAGAGCTCTACGTCAACGCAGACATTGACCAGATTCAGCAGGTATTGTATAATCTTCTGGATAATGCCATTAAGTTCAGCCCGGATCATGCTGCGATTACTCTGGAAACCACAGAAAAAAACGGCAAAATTTTTATTTCTGTCAAGGACCGGGGCTGCGGAATTCCGAAGGACAGCATCCACAAAATCTGGGGCAGGTTTTACAAAACAGACACCTCCCGCGGAAAAGACCGGAAGGGTACCGGTTTGGGATTATCGATTGTTAAGGAAATCATCCATGCACATAACCAAAACATCAATGTCATTAGTACGGAAGGTGTGGGAACGGAGTTTATATTTACATTAGAAAAGGCAAGATAAGGAGCTTTCCTCATCCTGCCTTTTTTCTATCTGTCAAAAGGACCTTTCAGCATTCTGTCTTCTTTTACAAGATAAATTCCCCTCGGTGTTACACGAATTTCCGGAATCACAGGCAATGCCATAAACGACAAGGTAATAAAGGGATCAAACCCTTTGGGAATTCCCATTTCATGAGCCTTCGGAATCATCCGCGCCAGAGCCGCATTGACATTTTCATACCCTGCATCGCTCATAAGCCCCATGACCGGCAAAGGCAGCGTACCGAAAATACTTCCGTTTTCTACCAGCGTATACCCTCCCTGTGTACGGATCAGCTCCCGGATGGCCAAAGACATATCCCGGTCATTGTCTCCGATCACGATCAGGTTGTGAGAATCGTGAGAAACACTGGATGCAACTGCCCCGCCCCGGATTCCAAAGCCTTTGACGATTCCCACGCCAACCTTTCCGGTATGCTTATGGCGCTCAATCACCGCAATCTTCTGATAGGTGTCATCCGGTGCAAACACCCTCCCCCTGCCTTCTTCTCTCCAGGGAACCTCTTCCAGAACATCCTCTGTGACAATCTGCCCCTCTATCATACGGAGCACATGAGCCTTTTGGCCGGTATGCGCCAGTTTCAGCTTTTCTTCCCTGAATCCCGACAGATGAACCGTATTTTTCAACTGCGGTGCACAGGGCCTGATCTCTGCTTTCTCATCCTTCCGGATTTTATGTCCTTTGTGGTAAACCTCCAGGACATTCAGACTTTTCAAATCATCCAGTACAACAAAATCTGCCTGAAACCCCGGGGCAATGGCGCCCAAATGCTTCAGTCCATAGCACCGTGCCGCCTGAATCGTTGCCATTTTCAGGGCCTTCTCCACCGGCAGCCCAAGCTCTGCCGCCTTCTTTATATTGTAATTGATATGGCCCTCCCTGCGGATTTCTTCAATATGCTTATCATCCGTACAGAAACAAAATCCGGAGGTATCTGTTCCATGCTCCACAATTTTGCTGACAATGGCTTCCAGATTCCGGGCCGCGCTTCCTTCCCGAATCAATACCTGTATCCCATTTCTGCACTCTTCCATTGCATAAGCATAATCTACACATTCATGGTCCGTTGAAATCCCCGCCAATGCGTATGCAGAAAGCTCTCCCGGCTTTAGAAACGGTGCGTGTCCATCCCGAACCTTGTCCTGAAACAGCTCCAGTTTCTCGTGTATGGATATCCCTCCGCCGATTACAGATGCCGCATCCATGACCTCTCCAAGCCCAAGGACTCTGGGATGCTTAAGATATGCCTTCATCCTTCCTGCTGTCAGTGTGCAGCCATTATCATCCACATGGGTTGCGGGAACACAGGATGGCATCATCACATAGACATTTGCAGGCACATCCTCTGTCTGGTCCAGAATATAATCGATCCCCTCTGTTCCCGAAACATTGGCAGATTCGTGAGGGTCAACAATAAAAGTTGTCGTACCGCACTGTGCCGCCTGCCGAATCAGTTCCCCCGGAGTGACCAGGGTCGATTCCAGATGCAGATGGCTGTCAATAAATCCCGGACAGAGATATTTGCCCTCCAGATCGATTTCCTGTTCTCCCTCATACTGTCCGACTCCGAGGACAATTCCATGGGCTACCGCTACATCCCCTTTTCTAAATTCCCCTGTATGTGAAAAAAACACGTTCGCATTTTTGAAAACAAGCTCCGATTTACATACACCTCCAGCCATTTTAGAAAGCTGACGATATTGCTCAAGCTCCATAAAACCCCTCCTTTTTTCTGCCTGTCCGGTTCTTTACTTCCAATCGTATTTTGTCAGATGCCCTTCCAGCCTCATATGGTCAAAATGATTCTGACGCAGTGCTTCATATAAAACGATTGCCACGGAATTGCTGAGGTTCAAAGACCGGATATCCCCGATCATTGGTATCCTGATACAGGCATCCTGATGCTCCAGAAGAATCTCTTCCGGAATCCCGGCGCTCTCCTTCCCAAACATAATGTAGCAGTCTCCCTCAAACTCCACATCCGTATAAGTCCGCGGCGCCTTAGTCGTTGCATAATAAATCCTGGCACCCGGGTTTTTCTTCAGGAAATCCTCATAGTCCAGATATGTCGTCACGTCCAAATCCTTCCAGTAATCCATTCCTGCACGCTTAATGGCTTTTTCATTAAGCTTGAAGCCAAGAGGCTCGATCAAATGAAGACGGGTTCCTGTTGCCACGCAGGTTCTCCCGATATTCCCTGTATTTGCCGGAATTTCCGGCTCATGCAGCACAATATTTAATCCTGCCATTCTCCTTTTCCTCCGATCGGATATCTGCGAACGGTTCAACCATGTGATCTCCCGCATATTCCCGGAACCTTCAGAATCTCATCCTGCCCGGGGCGTTCCAGATATCGCGCATTTTCTCCGCTGTATAAAAGGCGGTCATTTTCTCCGTTGGCCTGTCCGATCACAGACGCAGGAATCCCAAGTCTCCTATATTCCTGCACCAGCGGCTCCCCGCCGCGGATTCCAATGAGGACCGCTCCCTGCGAAAGCAGCTTATAGGGATTCAGATCAAACCGCTCACAGATTTCGATCGTCTCCTGGCGGACAGGAATTTTGCGCAAATCCGCCCGCAGCCCCACCCGGGATGCCTCTGCCATTTTCCAGAGTGCACGTAATACTCCGCCCTCACCCATGGCGCAGAGCGCACTTGCACCAGCCTGAAGGGCGGTCTTCCACTCATCGGTTTCCTCACAGCATTTTTCTGTGTCAAAGCTCTTTGCGTCATGCAGAAAACCCTCCGAGAAAAAGCTTCGCAGATATTTATATCTTTTTTCTGCAAGCAACGCCGTCCCCTTTCGCGCAATGTTCCCGGCAACGACCAGCTCGTCTCCGGCTGTCAGCCTGCCTGTGATCTCTGCCTGCAGCGCTTCCATTGCTCTTGGTCCAAGTCTCATAGAACGCTCCTTTACAGCACTACGGACAGAATACTTGGAACTACCATCACCAGCACCAGAATAATTGCAATCACTGCTGTAACAATTTTGCGTTTCTTTGGATCAAACATTCCCATATCGCTTCACCTCTTTTTATATTCCTTACAATACTTTGTCAGAAAACAGTCCTCACATTTCGGATTCCTGGCAAAACAGATCTGACGCCCAAATGTGATAATCTGTATATTATACAGAATCCAGTGATCCTTCGGGAGCACCTTCATCAGCTCATACTCGATTTTTTCCGGGTCCTCTTCCTTTGTCAAACCCAGTCTTTTGGAAATCCGCTTCACATGGGTATCCACCACTATACTCGGCTCATTGAAAATATTTCCCCGAATGACATTGGCCGTTTTGCGGCCCACGCCGGGAAGAGAAGTCAGCTCCTCCAGACCTTGCGGCACCTCTCCGCCGAACTCTTCGCAGATCATCCGGGCAGTGGCGAGGATGTTCTTCGCCTTGTTATGGTAAAAGCCTGTAGGCCTGATATCCTGCTCCAGCTCCTTAAGCTGTGCATTTGCAAAGGCTTCCATGGTCGGATATTTCCGAAACAGCTCCTTCGTCACAACATTGACCCTGGCATCTGTGCACTGGGCACTCAGCATCGTTGCGATCAAAAGCTGACCCGGATTCTCATGGTTGAGATAGCACTTATATTCTCTTGTATATACCTCATCCAGAAGCTTCAGAATCTCTCCGGTTCGTTTTGTCATAAAAATACCTCTTCTGTATATGCGTTATTGTTCAGCGGATTGCGTCTGGTATAATCAAACAGCACCGCCCGTTTATCCCGGAAGACCTCAATATGTGCGGTTTTGGGAATCCCCTGCGCTCTCAGGTATTCCCGGACTGCCTTTTCGTAGGGCTTCTGATCCGATTCAAAGGCCGGGCGGCTTTTCAGTTTTTCTCTGAGATACAGGTCATACAGCATCCATTCTGCCGTATCCTCTGCCGAAACCTCTGTACGCTCTTTTAAAAATTCCAACAGAATTTCGTATCGCCGCAGCCTGGAATGAAAAATCCCTCCATATCCTTTTTCTTCATAAAAACAGCCCAGCTCTTCATAAAAAGAAAAAGCATCTGCAAAAAACGGCTCCAGATAAGAAAGTGTATATTGGAACTGTCCACTATTATAATACACTTCCACCATACTTTCCACCATTTTCAGCTTCAAAATTTCTCCGAAGGAAAGCCAGTTTGTGGATAAAACCTCATACGGCTCCCGCTCCTTATAGAGGATTTTGTACTGTCCGGCCTCCTTCTCCATTTGAGAGCCTTTTAGAACCTTCAGAAATCCAAGCTGAAGCTGCTGGGGCTTCATAGCATAAACATCGTTAAAGGAATTTCGGAAGCTTTCATAATCCTCATAAGGCAGTCCTGCAATCAGGTCCAGGTGCTGATGGATATTTCCGAAGCTGCGAACCGCCGCCACCGTTTCCGAAAGCCTTTTCAGATTCATCGTCCTGTGAATTGCCTGAATCGTCCGGGGATTCGTAGACTGTACACCGATTTCAAGCTGAATGAGTCCCGGACGCATGGTCTGCATCAATGCAAGCTCATCCTCCCGAATCAGATCTGCTGCAATCTCAAAATGAAAATTCGTCACTCCATTGTCGTGCTCCGTAATATACCGCCAGATTGCCATGGCATGCTCATGCTTACAGTTAAAGGTACGGTCCACAAATTTCACCTGCGGCACCTTATGGTCTATAAAAAACTGCAGCTCTTTTTTGACCAGCTCCAGCTCCCGGAAGCGCAGCCTTTTATCTACCGAGGACAGGCAGTAGCTGCAGGAAAACGGACAACCGCGGCTGCTTTCATAATAAATAATCCTATGTTCAAAGTCCCGAAGGTCTTTGTAAGCAAAGGGAATCCGGCTCAAATCCATAATCCGGCGCCATCCATTATGATGAATACCTGTTTCATCCCGATAGGCAATTCCCCTGATGCATGCAAGGCTTCCTGAGCCCTTTGCATAGTACCTGACCAATTCCAGAAAAGTCTCTTCTCCCTCTCCTATCAGAACTCCCGTCATCTGCGGATTCTCTTCCAAAAATCTCACGGCATCAAAAGAAACCTCCGGACCGCCGGCCCAAAAGCTCACGTCCGGAAGAATCTTTTTCAGGTCGTGCACCAGCTCCTTTACAAAGGAAATATTCCAGATATAGCAGGAAAAGCAGACCACTTCTGCCCTGCTTTTGTAAATATCCCGCAGAATATCATCCTTTAACTGATTGATGGTATACTCCCGCAGGAGAATATGCTCCCTGTATGAAGAAGCATAGGCCCGCAGATTATAAACCGCCGGATTCGAATGGATATACTTTGCATTGCATGCCGCCAATAAAATCTTCATAAAACACTCCAGCTAACCCAAAATCATGCTTCCGGCCTGGAACACAAGCACTGCCGCAGCATATGCCAATCCAAGCTGAAATAATACCATCCCCAAGGTAAACTTCCAGGAACTGCTCTCTTTTTTTATGGTTCCCACAGTTGCCATACACGGGGTATACAAAAGACAGAATACCATCAGCGCATAAGCATTGAGCATTCCGAAGCCATACTGTCCAAGAACCGTTGCCATCCGGGTCATTCCTGCTGCGGAATTGATATTGGAAATCCCAAATAATACAGCCATGCTGGAAACCACTACCTCCTTCGCAGAGAGGCCCGCAATCAGGGCAACTCCTATCTGCCACAAACCGAATCCCGCCGGAGCAAGAAGCGGCTCCATCCAATGACCAAGCATCGCGCCAAAGCTGTCCTGAACATCTTTTACCATACCGTGAACGCCAAAATTCAGTACAAACCAAATAACTATGGATGCAACAAAAATCGTTGTACCGGCCTTACTCAGATAATCTTTCACCTTTTCCCATACATAGATTGCAATGGTACGGGCATTCGGCATTTTATATTCCGGAAGCTCCATAAGCAAACTGCCTGCGCTCTCTCCCTTTTTGAACCTTCCAATAACCAGAGCCAGCAGAATTGCAAGGATCAATCCCAATGCATACATGGAAAAGGCTGCAACTGCCGCATAGTCCCCAAAAAATATAGAGGAAAACAGTACATAAATGGGAAGCCTCGCAGAACAGGACATAAACGGTGTCAAAAGCATTGTCCGCTTCCTGTCCTCTTCTTTTTCAAGGGTTCTGGTTGCCATCACAGCCGGAACCGTACAGCCGAAGCCCAGGACCATAGGCAGAAATGCTTTACCGGAAAGGCCAACCTTCCCCATAATGCCATCCATGACATAGGCAACCCTTGCCATATAGCCGCTGTCCTCCAGAATACCCAGGGCAAGAAACAAAATAAAGATATTCGGCAGGAAGGTCAGAATGCCGCCCACTCCCGCAATCACGCCATCCACTACCAGGGAAACCACCCAGTCAGAGGCATTCATCCTTGCGAGCAGTGCAGCAGCACCCTCCAGCAATGCATCCAACCCAATCTCAAAAATACCTTTTAAAGCGTCTCCAATCGTAAAGGTCAAAAAGAACACTAGTGCCATAATCCCAAGAAATACCGGAACACCCCAGATACGGTGCGTCAGAAGGCAATCCACATTGTCTGTCTTCCCTTCCTTGGCAGAGTTTCGGTAAAACAGGACTTCTTCCACTACTTCTTCTATGTAATCATATTTCCGGTTGATGATCTCTTTTTCATAGCTTCTGTCCAAAATTCCCGGCGCTTCCAAAGGATACTCCTTCATGGTTTCCTCGTCTGCTTCCAGAAGCTTGATCGCTGTCCAACGCAAATATTCCAGGGAGGGATATTTTGCTTTCAGCTTCTCCTGAAGCTCTGCGATCTTTCCTTCCAATTCATCGGAATAGGTCACCACATTTCCATGAACCTCTTCTTCATAATGATGCTTGACCGCATGCAAAAGAACGTTCAATCCGCTCCTCTTCCTTGCCGAAACAGGAACCACCGGGATATGTCCCAGCATCTCCGGAAGACGGTGGTTATCGATCTCCATGCCCCGTTCTTTGATAATATCCATCATATTCAATGCCAGAATAACCGGTTTCCCCAGTTCCAAAAGCTGCATGGTCAAATAAAAATTCCGCTCCATGGAAGAGGCATCCACCACATTGACGATTACGTCAATATCATCCTCCATAACACACCGGCGGGATACCTTTTCCTCAATGGAATAAGAGGTTAGGCTGTATATGCCGGGCAAATCCACCAAATTGATCTTCTGTCCCTTATAATAAGCTGTTCCTTCCTTTTTTTCAACTGTAACTCCCGGCCAGTTGGCAACCTTTAGATTGGCTCCTGTCAAAGCGTTAAAAAGCGTTGTCTTTCCGCAGTTGGGATTTCCCACAAAGGCTACCTGAATCACATGTTCATTCATTTCCGTATCCCTCCACCTCAATACCGCCTGCGATATCCCGTCCTAAGGCCCAGCGGGTTCCCCGCACACGGATGATCGTAGAGCCGCTTTTTTTCTGATTGAGCACCTGCACTCTGGTTCCTTCCAAAATTCCCAATGCCTCCAGCCTTCGCTGTACCTTTTCTCTCTCTATGATTCTTTTTACCTGGTACCATTTTCCCTTTTGTGTATCGAGAAGTGTCATATCCTTCCTCCTGCTAAAATTACGTCAAACGGATGTCCGGACAATCCCTTTCGGAATCATCGGACATCCGTCCTTTACTCATCATACCATGCCGGATACTCAGGCCTCCAAAAGCTTTTTCAGCGTATCCCTTGATGAAAGGCCGACCAGACGGTTGACTTCTCTTCCCTCTTTGAATACGATCAAAGTCGGAATGCTCATCACCTGGAACTGCTGCGCAAGTCCCGGCTCCTGATCCACATCCACCTTGCCTACGGCATAGCCTTCCTCTGCAAGCTCCTCAACGATCGGTCCCTGACGCATACACGGACCGCACCAGGTTGCCCAAAAGTCCAAAAGTACCGGCTTTTCAGATTTCAATACCTCTGTTTCAAAATTCTGTGCTGTAATTGTTTTGGCCATAATCATTCTCCTTTTCTTCTCTTCTAATCATACCATGTTCTATAAGAATGTCCAGTATTTTATTACCCTATACTCAGGAAGCCTTATGCCGTTTCCGCACATATTTTCCTGCACTGATTCCGGCCTGACAGCCTTCGTATACTGCCTTTGCCACCTGAAGCAGACCGCCTGTGCAGTCCCCGGCGGCAAACAGCCCCGGTATGGTGGTCGCCATCTCCTCATCCACCTTTATATTGCCTTTTTCGGTCAGCTCAGCGCCCATTTGCCGTGCAATCTCCGTACTTCCTGCCGTACCGATTGCCACAAATACGCCATCTGCCGGGTAAAAAGAGGCCTGTTCTGCGCCCGCTTCCTGTGCCACGACATCACTCTGCATACGGATACCGGTAACCTTCGCTTCTCCTTCAATTGCCTGGATTTTCATAGTATTCACTGCAATCGGATGCTCTCTGGAAAAATTCGGAGCCTCACCGTCTGTATAAATGGTCACTCCGGATGCCAGATTCGCCAGCTCCTGTGCCTCATGCAGGGCAAAATCGCTGCTTCCGAGTACCGCCACTTCCTTGCCTCTGTAAAAAAAAGCATCACAGACAGCACAGTAGCTGACACCCTTTCCCTCATATTCCTTTACGCCTGGAATCGGCGGCGCAGAACGCTTCCCTCCGGTTGCCAGGATCACACTTTCTGCCTCAAAAGTACCTGCTGTTGTTTGTACCTCAAAGGTATCAAAGCCTCCCATCCCAAGAACCTGTGCATCCAAAATCCGTACACCCAGAGCTTTGGCCTGAGCAATGCCGGTTTCAAACAGCTCTTTTCCGGATAAGGGTCTTTCCAAACCATAATAATTTTCTATTTTTTCCGCCTTTTCCAAGGCACCGATTCCCTGATTGATAACCAATGGAGCCATATTCCCCCTGGCAGCATACAGAGCCGCGGAAATTCCTGCCGGTCCGGCTCCAATGATGATAAGTTTCTCCATAGCCAGTCACCTTCACCTTCTTTTCTCATTTTTTATATTATACTAAATTACTACAGAAATTACCATGCCTATCATAAAAAAATAAGAAAAGGGCCCAGACATGCCAAACCCTTTTCCTGCCTTTATCTTTGATCAAACAATTTCATCCAGGGAACGGATTTCGATTCCCTCTTTTGTCAGCGTTTCCCTGATTCTCTGTACAAAGGCAAGTGCCCTGGCACCATCTCCATGAACACAGACAGAGTCTGCCTGAATCGGAATATCCTTTCCGGTAACCGCTGCCACCTTTTTCTCCTTGATCATACGGATCACACGAGAAATCGCAATCTCTTCATCGGTGATCATCGCTCCCTCCTTACGTCTGTTCACAAGGCTGCCATCTTCCTCATAAGCACGATCCGCAAAGACCTCCAGCGCCGTGCGAAGCCCCATATCTTTCGCTGCATGCGCCAGCTCTCCACCGGATAATGCCAAAACGATCAGGCTCTCGTCATACTCTGCGATTGCCCCGCAGATTGCTTTTGAAAGCTCATAATCCCCGGCCGCCATATTATAAAATGCGCCATGCGGCTTCACATGCTGCATTTTCATCCCATGCACTCTGCAGAATGCATCCAGCGCCCCGAGCTGATAGAGTGTATATGCCTTAGCTTCTGCAGGAGAAACACTCATATTTCTTCTGCCGAAGCCCATGAGATCCGGAAAGCCCGGATGTGCACCCACACGAATTCCGGCCTCTTTTGCCATGGCAGTGGTCTTCTCCATTACCAGAGGATCGGAAGCATGATAACCGCAGGCAACATTTGCTGAGGTAATCAGCGGGATAATCTTATCATCCATTCCCAGGGTATAGTTTCCGAAGCTTTCTCCCAAGTCACTGTTCAAATCTACCCGATACATCAGAAATCCTCCTACTTAATAATACTTTCTATAAATCCGGTATCTGCTTTTCCTTCACAGAAAACAGGATGACGCATAATCTGATATTGGAAATCCAAATTCGTCTCCACACCCATGATCAGCATCTCATCCAGCGCAGAACGCATTTTCTGAAGGGCCGCTTCTCTGTCAGGTGCATGAACAATGACCTTTGCGATCATAGAATCATATTCTGACGGAATTTTATAGCCCGTGTACAGACCAGTATCCACACGTACGCCATTTCCCGCCGGAAGATGCATATGCTGCACCACACCCGGACTCGGCATAAAGTTTTTCTCCGGAATTTCGGCATTGATTCTGCACTCAATGGCATGTCCCCGAAGCTGAATGTCCTCCTGCCGAAAGCTCAGTGGTTCTCCCATAGCCACGCGGATCTGTTCCACAATCAGATCCGTGCCGGTCACCATTTCCGTCACCCCGTGCTCTACCTGTATCCTGGTATTCATCTCCATAAAGTAAAATTCTCCCTGTGGGTCTACAATGAATTCTATGGTTCCCGCATTGGTATAATTTACGGTTTGGGCTGCCAAAACCGCATACTGGTTCATTTTGCTCCGAATTTCCTCAGTAATCGCAGGGGACGGAGATTCTTCGATCAGCTTCTGATGATTTCTCTGTACGGAACAATCCCTTTCTCCGAGAGCCACCACATTTCCCTGTGTATCTGCCATGATCTGAATTTCCACATGACGGGGCTTTTCCACAAAACGCTCAATATACATGGTATCGTCACCAAATGCGTTGGCAGATTCTCTCTGCGCCATGTTGAACTGAAATTCAAATTCTTCCTCGGATTTTGCCACGCGCATACCCTTGCCGCCGCCGCCTGAAGAGGCCTTGATCATAACCGGATATCCGATATCACGCGCCAGCTCCATACCCTCCTCAGCATCATATACAGGCTCTTTTGTCCCCGGTACAACCGGAACTCCGGCTTCCATCATCGTTTTTCTGGCATGAGACTTATTCCCCATCCGGTCAATGACATCCGCATCCGGTCCGATAAAGGCAATCCCATTTTCCTTACATCTGCGCACAAACTCACTGTTCTCTGACAAAAAGCCAAAGCCCGGATGTATGGCATCTGCCCCCATATTTCTTGCCGCAGTAATAATCCTGTCCATATTCAGATAACTGTACCTGGCAGGTCCCTCACCAATACAGATTCTCTGATCCGCCAATTGTACATGCAGACTTTTGGCATCTTCCCTGGAATAAACAGCTACACTTCGGATTCCCATATTCCTGCACGCCCGGATAATACGGACTGCGATTTCCCCGCGGTTGGCAATTAAGATTTTATTAAACACAGCTCCAACCTCCTCCCGGTTCTTATAATTTCTTCACACGGAACAAAGGCTGCCCATATTCTACCTTCTGCTCGTTGCTTACCAGAATTGCTTCGATCTCACAGTCAAACTCACTCTGAATTTCGTTCATCAGCTTCATTGCCTCCAGAATACATACGGTCTGTCCGTTCTTCACCTGATCCCCAACCTTAACAAATGCCGGCGCATCCGGCGCGGGTGCGGAATAGAAGGTACCAACAATCGGAGATGTGATAAACAGTTTTTCTTCCTCCTGTTCCTCAGACTCAGATACTGCTTCTGCCTTGGGTGCGGCTGCCGGAGCTGCGGCCACAGGCATCCCTGCCGCTACTACCGGAGGATTATCCAGCTTGCTCATGGTAATCTTTAAATCGCCTTCTTTCAGGGTAAACTCCGTCAGAGAAGAATTTTCTATGATTTTCACTAAACCTTCAATCTTTTCTAAATCCATTCCTACCTCTCCTTTTCTTTGCTCTTACCAGTCTCTTTTCTTTGATCGATTCCTCTTATTCAAATAATTTCGTCAGTCTCTTCGCCACCAGGCGGCAGTCCAGTACCTCCTTACATGGCTGATGAATGATTTTCCGCATTCCATCAAGCTCCTTAACTTCTTCCAGAAGAAGCTTCTGTGCCTCCTGTACGGAAATTGGCCGAAAACGAATCTTATGATCTGTCTTCCTTTGAACAAGCTTCGGAATATCCACAGACGCAACCGTCGCAATCTTCGCGTATCCTCCCGTTGTCTGCCTGTCAGAAAGCAGAATGATCGGTTTGCCGTGGGACGGCACCTGAATAGAACCAAGCGCTATTCCATCTGAAATAATGTCCGAGGTTTCCTTTGGTGCAATAAACGGCCCCTCCAAACGGCAGCCCATACGGTCGAAATCACTGGTCACCGTATATTCACTGTTCAAAAACGTATCGATTCCCTGCTTGCTGAACAAATCATCCTGAGGCCCCATTACTACACGAAGTACCGTCTCTTCCTGGTCAAATTCATCCAATTCCAGCTTTCTGGAAAGGAAGAACGGAAGATAGCGTCTCTTAATGCGGAAATTCATGTAATCGCCCGCCTGCAGCTTCCGGCCTTTAAAGCCCCCAAGCGAACTCTTCATATTGGTACACCGGCTTCCCATGACGACCGGAATATCCAGATAACTGGAAAAAGCCACATAACCCCTGCTTCCGGTTCTTGCACTTCCAAACTTTAAAATATCACCTTTATTCATATAAAGCGCTGTATACATAGGAGCAGGCTCACCATTGATCGTCGGCTGGAAATCCCCTCCTGTTATGGCTATGATCGTGGCTGATGTGAACTCCAATACGGGACCGATCAGGGTAAACTCCAGAACTGCCTCATTCTCCGGATTATCCAAAAGCAGGTTGGCAATTTTGAAGGAGCGCACATCCATAACTCCTGCCACGGAAAATCCCTGGCTCTGGTACCCGGTACGCCCCAAATCCTGCACAGTTGTCAGCATTCCGCCTTTCAGTATGCGAATTCCCATTTTACACCTCTCCTTCATGAACGATGCACTGGTATTCCCCACGTTCCACTAAATCCCTGATCCGCTTGTACTCCTCTTCATCAATCGGAATAAAGCGGATATAATCTCCTGCTTCCACCAAAATCGGCACTTCTCTGCCCGGGTCATAGGTCTTCACGGGCGTCATGCCCATAAGCTGCCATCCTCCCGGGGAATCCAACGGATAAATCCCTGTCTGGGAGCCGCCGATGCCTACACTGCCTGCATTGATCTTCAGTCTTGGATTTGCAAGACGCGGCGTATGAATTCTCTCGTCCAGACCGCCAAGATAACAGAAGCCCGGCAAAAAGCCCAGCATATAGATCAAATAATCCTCAGAGGAATGGAGCCTGATTACTTCCTCCTCCGTCAAACCCGCATGCTGTGCAATATTGGCAATGTCAGGGCCGTATTCCCCACCGTAACATACCGGAATTTCAAATACTTTTTTGTGTCTGTTACCTGCTTTGACATCTACCTTCAACAGACACTGGATTCTCTCTCTGATTTCTTCATACGTGATCACGCGGGGATCGTAATTGATAAGCAGGGAACAAAATGCCGGAATCACATCCACGACGCCCTCAATATACTGATCCCTCATCAGTTGTACGGTGGCTGCGATCTTACGGTTAATCTCCGGACTGATCTCTTTTCCGAACTCCACCAGCAGTGAGGAATCACCCGCTACTAAAATCCTAATATTCTGCATATGGTTCTCTCCTATTTTAAAAAGGTGCAACCAGCTTCAATGATTACACCTTTATTTTCCCAATAAACCAAACCCTGACAGCTTAGAACAAGCCGCTGAGATTGGATACAAATGTATTAATTCCCAGATAAGCGGAAAGAATAACTACTAAAATACCTAAAACCAGCAGCCATGTCGGATGATGATAAGTGGCACCCATAATGGATTTCTTCCTGGATGCGATCAGGCAGATTCCCAGGGTAATCGGCAGGATCAATCCGTTTAAGGCACCTGCTACAACCAGAAGGGTCGCCGGGCTTCCAAGAATCAGCATGATCAGGGTGGACACTGCAATAAAACCGATAACCACCCAGTTTTCGTTCCTTTCAATTGCCGGATGGAAGGTTTTCAGGAAAGATACAGATGTATAAGCTGCACCGATGATCGATGTGATTGCAGCACAAAGCAGTACCAGTCCGGCAAAACGGTATCCGATTTGACCTGCGCCCTGGCGGAATGCATCTGCTGCCGGGTTTGATGCGTCCAGAGTCACGCCCTTTACGACAACACCCAGAACTGCCAAAAACAGGAAAATACGTACGATAGTCGCAATTCCGATTCCCATGACCGAGCTCTTGTTGATTTCTTTGAGGTTTTTCTCTCCTGTGATACCTGCATCAATCAGACGATGCGCACCGGCAAAGGTAATATAGCCGCCTACCGTGCCGCCCAGAAGAGTGATGATGGCCGGAAACAGATTGGTAACACCGGCATCCGGAACGAAGGTATTTTTTAATGCATCGCCGAAAGGCGGCTTTACCATAATGATCACAATAAAAATAACAATGATCATTACACCGCCCAGCACCTTGGTCAGCGTATCCATAGCAGCCTTGGCATTTTTTAAAAGGAAAACCACGATTGCAAGTCCGCCTGCCAGAATATAACCTGCTTTTGTAGGAATTCCCAAAAGCGTATGAAATCCAAGCGCGCCGCCGCCGACATTCCCGATATTAAACACAAGTCCGCCCAACACAATCATAAACGCAACCAGATATCCTAGGCCCGGAAGGACCTTATTTGCTACATCCTGTCCACGAAGCCCTGTCACACATAAAACCCTCCAGATATTCATCTGTGCAATAGCGGCAAGAATAATGGAAAACAGAATAACAAAGCCAAAGCTGGCAGCATGCTGGCCTGTAAATGTTGCTGTCTGCGTCAAAAATCCGGGTCCAATCGCTGAGGTTGCCATAAGGAATGCTGCACCGAGCAGGGCACCTCCGCTTTTCTTCTTTTCGTTCATTTTATTTCCTCCTTCAGCTTTTTTATCATTATACTTAAAATTCAGCATTTTAACAAGTTAAATAGTTAATAATTAAAAAATCAGGTAACCGGATTGCGTTTGGAGCAAACCGGATTACCTTCTTATGGAACGAAAAGGCGCTCTGCATCATGCAGAACGCCTTCGCCCTATTTGTGCTGTTATTACAGCACAACTGGGATCAACCCACAAGAGGATATTTTTCAGTTAAAGCCTTCACAAGAGCCTTTGCCTCTTCCTTATTCTCCCGGCTCTTCAGCATCAATGCGATCGCCTCCGCTATCGTGTCCATATCCCCCGGCTGCATGCCTCTGGACGTCACTGCTGCCGTACCCAGACGTACGCCGCTTGTTACAAATGCTGACTGCGGGTCATTCGGAATCGTATTCTTGTTACAGGTAATATTTACTTCATCCAAAAGGTTTTCCATTTCTTTTCCGGTTACCCCAAGGTTTCTCAGGTCGACCAGCATTAAATGATTGTCTGTACCGCCGGAAACAATATCTACCCCACGCTTCTTCAGACCTTCACAGAGAGCCTTTGCATTCTCAACCACAAGACGGGCATATTCCTTAAACTCCGGCTGCAGTGCCTCCTTCAGACAAACGGCCTTTGCTGCGATCACATGCATCAGAGGCCCTCCCTGGATACCCGGGAATACTGCTTTATTGAAGTTGAATTTTTTTGCGTTTTCCGCGCTGCTCAGAATCAAACCGCCGCGGGGTCCGCGAAGCGTCTTATGCGTTGTGGTAGTGACTACGTCCGCATAGGGAATCGGGCTTGGATGCTGCCCTCCTGCGACCAGGCCCGCAATATGAGCCATATCCACCATGAAATAAGCACCTGTCTCATCCGCGATCTCACGGAACTTTTTAAAATCAATGACTCTTGCATATGCACTGGCACCGGCTACGATCAGCTTCGGCTTACATTCCTTTGCTATTCTGCGCACTTCCTCATAATCAATGACTCCGTCATCATTGACTCCGTAAGAAACTGCATTGAAATATGCGCCTGACAGGTTTGCCGGGCTTCCATGTGTCAGATGCCCGCCGTGTGCCAGATTCATTCCAAGAACCGTATCTCCCGGCTTCAGCATGGCAAAAAATACGGCCATATTCGCCTGTGCTCCGGAATGCGGCTGTACATTGGCATATCCGCAGCCAAACAGCTCCTTCGCACGCTCAATGGCCAGTTTTTCCACTTCATCCACACAGACACAGCCACCGTAAAATCTTTTTCCCGGATAACCCTCTGCGTATTTATTTGTAAGAGGGCTTCCCATAGCTGCCATAACAGCTTTACTTACCCAGTTTTCTGACGCAATCAATTCAATATGGGAATTCTGCCGCTCTACCTCTGCCTTAATCAGTTTTGCAATATCCTGATCCACCTGCTCAATTTCCTCTAATGAATACATGATTCATCCTCCTCTGTACCAAAATAATCATAACCGAATTTGATTATAACCGATTCTCCGCTTTGTGTCAACGTGAAAAAGACATTTGTCCGCAACACAAAAATCTTTTGCCTTTTTCTCTCTATTCTTGCGAATTATTTTGACTAATCGCAAGATATTTGCTTTAATAAAAAAGAAAATAAAAGAATTCCTGTATTCTATAAGGAGCGTCCATTATGAGAAGTTTTGAATATTATGCACCCACTAAAGTAATCTTTGGAAAAGATACCCATTTACAGGTTGGTTCTATATTAAAAGAATACAACTGCAAAAAAGTACTGATCCATTACGGAGGCAGCAGCGCGGTTGCTTCCGGACTTCTGGATGAAATAAAGAAATGCCTGGCGGAAGCTGACGTGGATTTTGTCACCCTGGGAGGAGTCGTTCCAAATCCCAGACTTTCCAAAGTACGGGAGGGAATTGAATTGTGCAAAAAAGAAGGAGTGGATTTCCTACTGGCCGTAGGCGGCGGCAGTGTCATTGATTCCTGCAAGGCAATCGGCTACGGGGCTGCCAATCCCTGGACGGATGTCTGGAATTTCTACTTAAAGACCGAAACCCCCAAAGCCTGTCTTCCGGTAGGTGCAATTCCGACGATCGCTGCATCCGGAAGCGAAATGAGCAACTCCAGTGTAATTACCAATGAAGAGGGCTGGCTGAAACGGGGCAGCGCCAAAACTGATTTCTGCCGTCCGAAATTCGCAATCCTAAATCCAAGACTTACTTATACGCTTCCGCAGTATCAGACAGAGAGCGGATGTGTAGATATCCTGATGCACACTATGGAACGATACTTTGTAAATATTGAGACCATGGAAATCACGGACAGCATCAGCGAATCCCTGATGCAGACAGTCATCTATAACGCCCGTATCCTAATGAAGGAACCTGGCAACTACAATGCCCGTGCCGAAATCATGTGGGCTGGCAGCCTGTCCCACAATGGACTCACCGGCTGCGGTACTGCCGGCGGTGACTGGGCATGCCATCAGCTTGAGCATGAGCTCGGCGGCCTTTATGATGTAGCACACGGTGCAGGCCTTGCAGCTATCTGGGGAAGCTGGGCACGGTATGTTTATCAGGAAAACCCGGAGCGTTTCGCACAGTTTGCTGCCAATGTATTCGATATTCCCTGCGGAATGGATTTTGAAAAAACTGCCCTTGCGGGAATCGAAGCCATGGAGGATTTCTTCCGTTCTGTGGAAATGCCCACCAATCTTCACGAGCTTGGTCTTAATCTGAACGAAAAACAGATTCACGAGCTGGCATTCAAATGCAGCTATGAAGATACCCGTACCATCGGTGTGTTCAAGCAGCTCAATCTGAAGGATATAGAAAAGATTTATCTTATGGCACGGTAAATCCGCAATCCGGTTTATTGCACGCAGCAAAATAAAAGTTATATTTTATTCCCGCAAATAAAAAACTGCTCAGGCTGGTTGAAAAAGCCCGGGCATTTTTTATTAACATTGTTTCATCCATAATTTTGTGTTATTATCTTTTTAATACATTTTTTATTTATAAGGAAAGGATACAATAAGATGAGCGACCTGAAATTAGAAACCAAATGCCTCCATGCAGGGTATGCCCCTTCCAGGGGCGAACCATGCGCACTGCCTGTTTATCAGAGTACCACCTTCAAATATGATACAACTGAAGAAATGGGACAGCTTTTTGACTTAAAAGCAGAGGGATACTTCTATACCCGTCTGCAGAACCCCACCAATGATGCGGTTGCAGCCAAGATTGCCGCTCTGGAAGGCGGTGTTGCCGCACTTTTGACCTCTTCCGGACAGGCTGCAAACTTCTATGCCGTATTCAACATCTGCGAAGCAGGGGATCATATCGTTGCTGCTTCCACCATTTACGGCGGAACGTTCAACCTTCTTGGCGTTACGCTCAAAAAATTAGGAATTGACTGCACATTCATCGACACAGACTCCAGTGCCGAAGAAATCGCGGCAGCATTCAGACCCAATACAAAAGTTCTTTTCGCAGAGACGGTTGCCAATCCGGCACTTGTTGTCCTGGATATTGAAAAATACGCAAAGGCAGCTCATGAGCACGGAGTGCCTCTGATCATGGACAATACCTTCGCAACCCCGGTCAACTGCCGTCCCATTGAGTGGGGCGCCGACATTGTCACTCACTCCACCTCCAAATACATGGACGGACACGGACTGCAGGTAGGCGGCGCTATCGTGGACAGCGGAAACTTTGACTGGGATGCTTACGGCAGCAAATACCATGGTCTCACAGAACCGGATGAATCCTATCATGGTGTCGTATACACCAAACAGTTTGGCAAAAAGGCCTACATTATGAAAGCTACTTCCCAGCTAATGCGCGACCTTGGTTCTATCCCCTCTCCAATGAACTGCTTCCTGCTGAACATTGGTCTGGAAACCCTTCCGCTTCGTATGGAACGCCACTGCAGCAATGCACAGAGGGCCGCCGAATTTTTAAATGCGCACGAAAAAGTTTCTTC
Organism: uncultured Blautia sp.; assembly: GCA_900551075.1. Classification (GTDB taxonomy): domain Bacteria; phylum Bacillota; class Clostridia; order Lachnospirales; family Lachnospiraceae; genus Blautia_A. The sequence continues at coordinate 40,260 of URVB01000012.1, forward strand.
CGTCTGCTTTGCAGGGCTTCCGGGTGACAAATACCACGGCCTCGCACAGAAATACATGCCGAACGGTACCTGCGGCGTAATCTCCTTTGAATTAAAGGGCGGACGTGAAACGGCCGTACGGTTTATGGACAGCCTGGAAATGGCAAATATCGCTACACACGTGGCCGCATCCAAAACCATGGTCCTGCACCCCGCAAGCCATACGCACCGCCAGATGAACGATGTTCAGCTCGCAGAGGCGGGTGTTTCCCCGGGAATGATCCGTCTGTCCATCGGCATCGAGCATATAGATGACATTATTGCAGATCTTTCCAGAGCACTGGATAAGGCCTGAGTTTTCCAACCAGCAAAGTACGTATTATTTTGCGCTGCCGAATTTCTGAAAGAGAGGAACTAACAAATGGCAAATGAACATGAAGAACAGATAAGAATCGTACAGGAAACCGTAGCCGGCAAAGAAATCACGTTTGCGCATGTTATGGGCGGTCCGGCTCCTATCATCTACCAGAAACTGGGATTAAACCCGCAGTTGGATTATCGTTCATCGGCTATCGGAATTATGAATATGACCCCGCCGGAATCCGCCGTAATTGCATCTGATATCGCGGTTAAGAGCGGAAATGTCTATCTCGGGTTTGCGGACCGGTTTACGGGTACGCTGATCATTACAGGGGAAATTTCGGATGTTATCTCGGCTATGACCGAAATCGTGGACTATTTCCGTGATTCCCTGGGGTATGTAATCTGCAAAATTACAAAAAGATAGGAAGTGCAGCCATGGCTCAAATAACGAAGGAGGAACTGTTGGAAAAACTGTTCCATGACGATTATGAACATCTGAAGGGAAAGAGGCTGCGCATGACCCGTGTACGGGTCCCGGGAAAGGAAGTTTGCCTGGCTCATGTCATAAGTCCATCACAGGACTGCATCTATCAAAATCTCGGACTTCACATCGGTGTTCACGAAGGTGAAGACCATACAGGAGAATCGATAGGCCTGATCCGTTTTACACCCTGGGAGGCAGTTGTAGTCGCTGCGGATACTGCAATAAAGAGCGCAGATGTGCAGATCAGTTTTATGGATCGTTTCTGTGGTTCTCTGATCATCACCGGCAGGCTCTCTCAGGTACAGACTGCGGTTGAAGAAGTAGTCCGTTTTTTTAATGAGGAACTGGATTTTAAAACCTGCAAAATCCACAAAAGCTAAGCGAACAGGGAAAGGTGACAAATGAAAAAATTATTCCTGATGGGCAGAAGCGAAGCCGGAAAAACTTCACTGACACAGGCACTGAGGGGTGAAGAGCTTCACTACGTAAAAACTCAATATACGAATACCAGGGATGACACCATCGACTCTCCGGGAGAGTATGCGGAATCCAAACGCTTCAGTGTCGGCCTGGCCTGCTTTTCCTTCGAGGCAGACGTAGTAGCTGTTGTTCAGGCGGCAGACGAACCGTTTAATCTGTTTAGCGCAAGCCTTCGTTCTTTTATTCTACGTCCGCTTATCGGCATAATTACGAAGGTTGATTCGCCGTATGCCAATATTCCCATGGTCAGACAATGGATGCTCAATGCCGGCTGTGAGCGTATTTTCCTTGTGAATAATGCGACGAGAGAGGGCATCAGCGAGCTTATCGAATATCTGGAGGAAGATCTGCCGCAGCTAACGATGGAGCAGGCGAAATTTAAACAGAGTCTCGGATTAAATGAATGGGACCCTCTTCCGGAAGGAACAGAATATCCGGAAGGCATATGAAAAGAATCCGGCGTGAAGCGCCTTTTATATGATAGGAACCCTGTTTGAATATAGAACAATCCGGCATACTTGCCTATGAGAAAAAGGGGTCTCACACGTTTGTGTGAAATCCCTTTTCTTTTAGGATATTTACTGTATCAGATAGACATCCGTATAATAGACACCTTTGGATTCGCCTTCCTCATGGGTCGCCACATAGATATCAATACAATTGGTTTTAATTGCGCCACCGCAGTCTTCTGCCACGTACACCTGTCCATTGATCACTACCTGACTTCCGTAAGGTATCTGGGATGGATCTACCGCAATGGTATGATTGGTCACAGCCGTCACACCGGTGGATGTGATGCCATCGGCCCATGGACCGCAGCAAATACTGCAGGGACAGTAATGTGTAATTCGGAAGGTTCCCAGCGGCTTCAAGGCAGCATCCGAGGATACCGCCACGGGAGTACCAATCTTTACACCAGCGGCCTCCGAAATTGTACCTTCAATGTCGGAAATTCCGTCGACAGCTTCTGCAAAAACGCCTTTGCCATCACTCTTATGAATCTTTCCCGCTCCCTTTTTCTCATCAATGGAATCTGCCTTTGCCACTTCCGTCTTTTCCTGTCCTTCCAGAGAAGAGGTTGGAATATAGCCAATCTGCTCCGTATGGCTGTCGTCCTCATACACAATCCGGCTCCATACCTCATGAAGCGTGCCGGTCCGCTCTACCTCATCCAGTTCCAGAACCTCTCCGACCACCTGTCCATCCTTTCTGCCCGGATAATCCAGAATATCTGTATCTACAGCCACCGTTACGGTATCCGAAACCTCCTGTATCTGCATTTCCTCACTGAGAACCGAATCTGAGACATAGCCGATGACCTTGTTTTCTCCCTCCTGCTCATAGTTTACCTTGCTCCATCCATTATCACAGGAAGCCACTCTTTTTAGCTGCTCTCCCAAAAGCACAGCAGCCAGTTCCCGGCTGTCTTCTCCAGGAGCGGAACGAATGACTGCTTCCTTTGCGGTTACATATAAGGTATCGGTTTTTGCCACTGCGTTTACTTTTTCACCGCTTCCATCCGCAATTTCAAAAATCTGGGGAACAATATCCTTTTCTTCATATGTGCCGAGAATTTCTTCATACCCCTGTACATCTGCAAATACAAATACAGCCGGATGCAGCAAAGAAACACATAAAATAAATGCGCAAATCTTTTTTTTCATATTTTAAACCACCTCTTCCAGTGCCATCAATCCTATGCCATATCATAGCACACGGAAACCGCATTTGCAAATTCATGCCTGCTTTTTAGTTTTTTTTAAGAATTATAAAGTCTCTCTCCTCTTTTCAAATTCCCTGTTACCAGTTACAATACATATATGAAAAAACAAAAGAGAGCCCAATCCAAATTAACAAAAGAACAAAGGCAGGCCAAACGGCGTGTACAGGTACGCCGTCAAAAAATCCTTCTCTGTGCTCTTCCCCTCCTTCTGTTTTGTATCCTGCTCATTGTCTTCAGGCTGAACAGGAAAGAACCGCTCCCTGCCATTAATGAAGCCTGTGAATCCTACCGTTCCGATGTAGAACGGCTGGCTGCACAGTACGGCATGTCTGATTATGTAGATCTTCTGCTGGCTTTAATGATGCAGGAAAGCTCAGGCATCGGTCCGGACGTGATGCAGTCCTCCGAAGGCGCTTATAATACGAAATATCCACAGGAACCAGGCGGCATTACAGATACTGAATATTCCATAGCCTGCGGTATTCAGGAACTCAAATATGCCATGGACAGAGCCGGTGTCACCAGCCCTACGGATATGGAACACATTAAGCTGGCGCTGCAGGCGTATAACTTCGGTGCTGATGTTTATATGGATTATATGGAAAAAGAGGGCCATAACTCCTGGTCTGAAGAGAGTTCTGAAGCCTTTGCCCAAATGGCAAGCGGCCAAACGGCACGTGCAGAAAATGATCCGCTTCTCACTCCTGCTGGTCCTTGGAATTATGGAGACCAAAATTATCCAGAGCATGTACTGCGATACTATCATCCGGAAAATAACGAATAATTGGAGAATAATGTAAATTTTGGGGGGGAAAATAAAGGGAAAATAAAGGTCCAATTTTTTCAAAAAAATATTTGACAAACGCCACTCTCTCTGGTATTATATATCTTGTCGCTGAGGTAACACCTCACAGACATCAAAAATGCGATAGTGGCGTAGTTGGTAACGCGCGACCTTGCCAAGGTCGAGACCGCGGGTTCGAGCCCCGTCTATCGCTCTTCGGACTCTTGAATAAGCAAGAGTCCTTTTCTATGTCAAAGAAAAGGACTCCATATTATTCAAAGCCGTCAATATAAATTGACTCATTTCTTTCAAGGATGTTACAGCTTATACAACAGCTTCAGAGAATCATTATTTATCCTTCTTAAACGTCTCCTTCAGCATATTATAAAGCAGATACGCCGCAATTCCACATCCGCCGCCGACAATAATCACATTTAATACCGTATACATCATGCCACCTCCTGGCCATTTGTGCCGTCATAGGTTAAACTGCAGGATACAAACAATGCAACTGTGGAGCATGCCAGTCCGAAAAGAAAATGACTGATTCCCAGGGGAGAACCCATAAGCCAGTAGCCAACGGTTGTCACCACTGCCACGATTACCGTAATCATAGCACCCTTTGGATTGGTCTTTTTCCAGAAGAACATTCCAATGAAAATCGGAATCAGCGCTGCCACACACGGTGCACCTACATCCTCCATAATCGTTACAATGGAGCTTCCCTGATACCCCACAATGATTGCGAGAATCGTAAAGATTACAAGAGAAACCCTCTGTGTAGTAAGCACCTGTTTTCCATCCATATCCTTCTTAACACGTGCAGCCACGTCTCTTGTAAAGGTTACGCTGGTCGCCATAGCCACCGATGCCGCAGTACCCATAACAGCCGCAAGCAAACCGGAAAGAAGGAATGCCCCTGATAAATCGCCTGTCATCTTATCAATCATCGCAGGAATGATGGAGTCAGAGGTTCCAAGCTCCGGAATCAGCAGAATACCCATGATACCAATAAGCCCTGCAAAAATCATATACGGAAGATAAATCAAAAGCGCTGCGGTAAGAGTCGCACCTTTTGCTTCCTGTGCATTTTTTGCACCGCATATTCTCAGGAAGTTTTCATTGTTGATCATTCCAACCAGTCCAAAATACAGGAACATGGAAATCATAGAAGGAACGCCCATAGTGGTCAGACTCTTCTGACTTGCTGTCAAACTCATGGCCATACCCTCTGTTCCGCCGATTTTCACCATGGCAACAATCGGAATAACCACCATAACGGAAATAATCATCAGGCTGACATTTAATTTATCCGTATTTGTCGCCGCCACCATACCGCCGATAACAGAATAAATCATCATAATCACACTCATAATGATAATTGCATGCAGAAGGCTTAAGGACGGAATAAAAATCTGAAGGATTGTTCCCAGGGAACGCACCTGTCCTGCAAGAATACCAAATACCTGTACAAGAGTCAGGATACAGATAAGATTTGCCACGCGTTCACCCAAACGGTTACGAATCAGCTCCGGAATTGTGGTAACATTGGCTTCTCTGATTTTCCTGGCAAAAACAAGGCCCGACAAAATCGCTCCGGCGGCTGCACCAAAGCCCAGCACCATGCCCGAAAATCCGTAAGCGTAGGTCATACTTGCCACACCCATGGTCGCACCGGCGCCAACCTGTGCGGAGGCCATGGAATATACATTTGTCCAGAAAGGAATCTGCTTACCGGCAGTTGCAAAATCCTCCGCGGTCTTTACCTTTCTGGCGCTGAGAAAACCAATCACAAGGATCACTGCCATGTATATAAACGCAACCAGTACTTTTGCCATGCCTTCATACCCCCTTCATGAGCTTTTTCACGCCGCGTTCCATACGGTCAAGCCCCTCTTCCAGAATCTCCCTGCTTGTCGCAAGACAGATTCGTACATGGCCTTCGGAACCAGGTCCAAAGAACTGCCTGCCGCCCGGAACGATTGCAAGCTTCTCTTCCCTCTTCAGATATTCCACCAGCTCCTCTGCACTCATAGGAAGCGCGGATACATCCGGAAACATGACAAAGGTTGCCTGCGGTGCATAGCATTTCACACCCGGCATCTGATTCAGTCTTTCCAACGCATAGTCACGGTTTGACTGCAGATGCGCCACAAATGCATCCAGCCAGCCGTAACACTTGTCCAGGCAGGCAATTCCGGCCACCTGAGAAAGAGAAGAAATGCCTCCGATCGTAGTATCCACCAGGGATGCCTCCACCAGCTTCTCAAAAATCTCCTCATCCTGGCAGTAAATGCATCCGGCTCTCAGTCCCGCAATACCAAAGCTCTTGGAAAATCCGAAAACAGACAGTGTTCTTTTATTCTTTTCCTTTCCTAAGGAACAGATGCTGACAAAATCCGCATCTGTGTACACGATATCGGACCAGATTTCATCATTCATGATATAAAATCCATATTTTTCCGAAAGCTCAAGCAGATATTCCAGATCCTCTTTCGGATAAACCTTACCAAGTGGGTTATGCGGATTACAAAGGCCAAGCATCTTTGTCTTCGGTGTGATATAGTTTTCGATGTGGCTGAAATCAATGGTTCCGTCCTCACGGAATTTCATTGGGAACAGATTCACCTTCGCTCCGGCCGCTTCCATGCTGGTCTTGAAAAGAAAATCCACCGGGTCAAATACAAGCGCTTCATCACCCGGCTGCAAAATTGCACCGGCAATTATATGCATGCCTCTTGCCGCACTGTCTATCGGCAGAACCAGCTCCGGATCAATGTCTTCATTTTTTCTTTCCTTCAATGCTCTGACAAGGCTTTCCCTGAATTGTGGGAAGCCCCTCTTCGGCGTATAAGAAAAATATCCGCCCTGAATGTATTCAATCAAAGCATCTGCAATCGCCTGTGGTGCCGGAAAATCCGGGTCTGCTGCTGTCAGGGGAATAACCCCCTCGTCTACCTCCGCCCATCTGAGATTATAGGCACGCTGTTTTAAAACCTTCAGATTTACATCCTGATTTGTAAAGCTTTCCATCTCTCTGCCTCCTGTCGTTGAATTGATTATTTAACCGCTACTACTTCTATTTCACAAAGGAGTCCCTTTGGAATAGCTTTTACAGCCACGCAGCTTCTTGCAGGTCCCGACACGAAATATTTCGCATAAACCTCGTTGAATATCTGGAAATCATTCATGTCTGCCAGAAAACACGTTGTTTTGATAACATTTTCGAATGACAATCCGGCCGCCTCAAGAATTGCACCCACATTTTTGCAGCTCTGTTCTGCCTGGGCTTCAATGCCTTCGGGTGCCGTACCTGTTGCCGGGTCTACCGGAATCTGTCCGGATGCAAATACAAAATTCTCTGTCTCCAATGCCTGAGAGTATGGTCCGATTGCTGCTGGTGCTTTTTCTGTTGAAATAATTTTCATCGTACAACCTCCTTGGTAAACTTTAATGATTTTTTCACTTCTTTTTTATTTTTTTGTGTAAATCTACTATATCAATAAAATTTATTTCAGTCAATGGTAAATTTTAATAAAATTTATTTCATTAATTTGGTGTAAAAAACGAAGGAGTTCCTACTTGAGTAACCCCTTCGTCCAATATCAATGTAATTTATTTCATTTCATTATAATATTATTTTAAGCTTTACCTCCGCTCAGCTATTTCTTATTTCTTTTCTCCTTTTATGTACCGCAAATGCATATACACCGTATTTTTTGATATATTCAGCCGCTCCGCCACATAATCCACCGAATTTTTCATATTAAAAATTCCCTGTCTGTACAAAACACGGATAATGTTGCGGTTTTTCAAGGAAGGGACAATCGTGCCGTCCCATGTAACACTTTGGATTGCCCGGGATATGGAATCCTCCAGAAGATCGTTGCTGTTGTCCAGATACATTTCTGTCCTGGTAACGGCTGCCGGGCCTCCGCCAAAGGCAAATACGGACAAAAAATCCGCCAGCGGCATATTCAGATAAAAATTAATGCACAGAAGTCCAATAATCCTGTCTTCCTCTCCGCAGATTGCAATGGTCGCCGATTTCAGCGGCTCTCCCTTTTTATTCTTTGAAAAATAAGAAATTCCTGTCTGGCGGGGCTCCTTCTGCAGCTTGTCCAGCATCTCCAGAGCAAGATTCGTAATCGGAGCCCCTACCTTTCTTCCGGTATGATGACCATTCACGATTTTAATAACAGACCTGTCCAGATTCTCCAAACTGTGCAGAACGATCTCACAACCTTCCCCCAGATAATCTGCAAGTCCATCCAGAAGCGTGTCATATGATTTCAGTATTTTTAAGTCAATCTCTGTCAGTTTCATTTCTTTTACCAATCCTGTCTGTTTTCATGCTATGCAAAGTCAATCCGAAAGCTGTTTTCTCTTAATGATGGAACAGACGGATTCCCGTAAATGCCATAGCCATTCCATATTTGTTGCATGTTTCGATCACCGCATCATCTCTTACGGACCCGCCCGGCTGCGCAATATACTTCACACCGCTCTTATGAGCCCGCTCAATATTATCGCTGAACGGGAAGAAAGCATCCGATCCGAGAGTCACATCTGTCAGTTCATCCAGCCATGCGCGTTTTTCCTCTCGTGTAAATACCTCCGGTTTCTCTGTAAAAACATTTTCCCATGCACCATCGGCCAATACATCCATATACTCCTCACCGATGTACACATCAATCGCATTGTCTCTCTCTGCTCTGCTTATGGTATCCTTAAACGGCAGATTCAAAACCTTCGGGCACTGGCGAAGGAACCAGTTGTCTGCCTTCTGTCCTGCCAATCTGGTACAATGCACACGGGACTGCTGTCCTGCACCTACACCGATCGCCTGTCCATCCTTCACAAAGCACACGGAATTAGACTGCGTATATTTCAGGACGATCAGGGAAATCTTCATATCACGTTTTGCTGCCTCTGACAGTTCCTTATTCTCAGTCACAAGATTGGAGATCAGCGCATCATCAATCACCAGCTCCTGCCTTCCCTGTTCAAAGGTCACTCCAAACACTTCCTTGTGTTCCAGGGGAGCCGGAATGTAATCCGGGTCGATTTCAATGACATTGTAATTGCCTTTTTTCTTCTGCTTCAATATTTCCAGCGCTTCTTCCGTATATCCCGGTGCAATCACACCATCCGAAACCTCTCTTTTGATCAAAAGCGCCGTATCTTTGTCACAGACATCTGATAAAGAAATAAAGTCACCAAAGGAAGACATTCTGTCCGCACCCCTTGCCCTTGCGTAAGCACAGGCAATTGGTGAAAAATTCTTCCAGTCCATATCATCTACCCAATAAATCTTTGCAAGAGCCTCCGTAAGGGGAAGTCCCACAGAAGCACCTGCAGGAGAAACATGTTTAAAAGAAGCTGCCGCTGCAAGTCCGGTTGCTTTCTTCAGGTCATGCACGAGCTGCCAACCATTAAATGCATCCAGAAAATTAATATATCCGGGTTTTCCGCTCAATACCCTGATGGGCAGATCACTTCCATCTGCGAGATAAATCCTGGATGGCTTCTGATTGGGGTTACATCCATATTTCAGTTCCAATTCTTTCATGTAAAATCCTCCGTTTCCCTATCCGGCTTCTAGCTGTTGCTAATCCTTTTTACGCTTATTATTCCGGTTCTTAATGATTCTTATTTATAATCCTGGTTTCGTAGGTACCTGCTGCAATATCTATATAGCGCACAAACAAGGATACCTTATTATCCTCGTTGAGACTGTTCCAAAGCATTTGTGTAAATGCTTCCATATCCTCCCGGATTGCCACCAGCTTCGGCTCTCCCTCAAAGCTTGGAAGCGGATTGCCATCACACTGATAGGTATGAATAAAATGACCTTCGCCTGCCGCTGCATTTTCATATGCAAAGGTGTAACGGCTGCAGGATTTTGGATTCCCATTATTGCTCTTTAAGATAGACATTGCATAGCTGTATTTCCCATTTTCCACATGCATCACCCCCGAAATCCGAGGCGTATAATTCGGTGCATCCGGTTCAAATTCCCTGCATCGCAGAGACTGCTCAAACGTGAGCTGCCTGTCCATGCCTTCGTAGATCGTATCCGTCTGGTCACCGTTGGTCACGATGGTCTTATTTCCCAGGACACGTACCGGTGCGTAAATAATGAGACTTGGATCAGTAAGCCTGGAAGGGTCAAATGCCTGTGTGCGGATTCCCTCGCCCTCTTCTACAAATACACGGTTTCTGCTGTTCTCACTTCTGCCCATAATGAAATAAGCTGTCACTGCCTTTGTCCCATCTGCGGAACGCCCGATTACAATTCCTCTGCCCGGATAGGAATTTTCTTTTAATTCTTTTTCCAGTGATAACATTTCCATGATCTGTTCTCCTTTTCATAAATTAATCTGCTGCAGCAGTAAAAAAACGCCTGGGTAGTCTGCTTCCAGGCTGCCCAGGCGGTCGGCACATTTCCATACTGCACTCCCTGTAGGTACTCCTACTTCCGCCAGTCATGCAGTCACTTTTATTATAGTACAATATTTCCCTTAATTTTGCAAGAAAAACAAAAAAATCTTTAGAGACCTGAGCCACGCATTTTCTCTTCAAAAGCGCAAATGCCCAATACAGCAGCAATCAGACTGATAATCATCATTGTTTCCATACGAACCCGCCCTTCTCATCCCATTTCTCTTCAACTCTTCTGCAGTTACCTTTTCAATCCTGTCAGGATTTTCGTCAATATAGTCCTTCAGTAATCTGAATATATCATAATTCATATCTTCCTCCTTTACTCTCTGTCTTATGTTTGATATAATTATATTTAATTACAGGGAGATATTATATATATAAATTGCCATATTTTATAATTATGTAGCCAATTTCAACATTTATGAAGATATTGTATCTAAAGGAGCATTCTATGGAAATAAAAGTAAAAAGCAATCAGGCCGAAGAAATCGAAGGTCTGTCATCCCAATATCCTTATGTTATGCACCATGTGGATTTTAGCAAAGCCAAAATCCCCTGGCACTGGCATGAAGAGGTAGAATTCAACTATATTCTAAACGGAAAGGCCAAGCTGACCACAGCCAGCCATTCCTATTTTTTCCATGAAAAGGAAGCCTTCTTTATCAATGCGAATATCCTCCATACTTTAAATAATGCCGCTGACGGACAGGAATTATATGTGGATTCACATCTGTTCCATCCGGTTTTTTTAGGAGGACATTTCAGAAGTATTTTTGAAATAAAATATCTGGAGCCTGTTTTAAAAAATAATAAGTTTGAAATTATTGAATTCAGAGATGAAAATAAAGAACAAAAAGAAATTCTGGAAAGACTGCGGTATATTTCCCTTCTCCAGAAAAAAGAAAATACAGAATTTCAGACCAGAAACGCTTTTTCCGATATATGGCTTCTTTTGATTGAAGAGCTCCACAGACTGGAGGCCAGCGGTTCTCCCATAAAGCTGGTAAATCAGGACAGAATTCAGTCAATGCTTGCATTCATACAGCAGAACTACGATTCAAAAATCACCCTGGAGGAAATCGCAGCAGCAGCCTCTGTCAGCAAACGCGAGTGTATCCGCTGCTTTCAGACCTGCTTACAAAAAACGCCATTTGAATATCTGCTGGAATACAGAATCCAAATGGCGGAAAAATTACTGCGTACTTCCAATGCTTCCATCACTGAGATTGCAATGAAAACGGGTTTTTCTAACAGTGCTTATTTCAGTAAAATATTTCGGAAATTAAGAAATACAACTCCCGGCGAATACCGCAGTCAATGGCTCAGATTCTCCTGAAGCACATAGTCCTCCTGTATCTGTGCTTCTATATCCGCCTTCATCTGCTCCCACGCCACGGGATTCTCCACATAATATTTCGGACAATTTTTTCCGGTAACATCATAATGGCGGATCACATTCTCCTCCGTCAGACCAAACCTCGTGCAGAGCCATGCAGATAATTTTACGACAGAATCATAGGTCGCAGTTTCAAAAGCCCCTGTCTCATCCATATGGCAGCATTCAATAGACACCGTATCCACATTTCGTGCATTGGTCGCATATGACATTTCTGAGGTGGGGATGCACTGTACAACCTCTCCTTCCAGTCCTACGACAAAATGACTGCTGACCTTTGTCTCCTGTGTCGTTGCCAGATTCTCGAAATAATTCCTGTTTGCCTGTGCTGTCGCCCCGGGATTCGCTGTATAATGAATCGCTATGTAATTGACATTTTCTATGGCAATCTGCGGCCTGGAATAAGCATTCGGAGTCAAAAGCTGTACATCAATCCAGGGGGCACCTTCCTGCTGCCAGCGCTCCGGACCGCTCTCCTCCTGTGCTGCCAGTTCTGCACGCTTTGCCTCCTCTAACTCCTTTGCCCTCTTCATAGCCGCCATACTGATAAACAGGATTGCAAAAACAACCAGAATGCATGCAGCAGTGATATACAGATTTCGTCGTTTTTCTCTTTGTCTTTTGAGCTTTTTAACAGCAGAAGACCTGCGCAAATGTGCAGGTCTTGCCGAACTTTTCCGTTTATTTTCCTTCTTCTGTGCCATTTCTTACCTGAATCCAAAACATCTGTGTTCTGTTTGCTTTACTATTTTCTCTGAGAAAAAACCGATTACTCGTCTACGCTGTAGTTCGGCGCTTCCTTGGTAATATGAATATCATGCGGATGAGATTCTTTCAGGGAGGCAGCAGAAATCTTAACAAACCTTCCTGTCGTCTTAAGCGTCTCGATATTTTCTGCTCCGCAGTAGCCCATACCGGAACGGAGACCGCCCATAAGCTGGAATACCGTATCTTCCACATGTCCCTTGTAAGCAACCCGTCCTTCTACACCTTCCGGAACCAGTTTCTTGGCATCCTGCTGGAAATAGCGATCCTTACTGCCGTTTTCCATTGCCGCAATAGAACCCATACCACGGTAAACTTTATATTTTCTACCCTGATACAGTTCGAAGGTTCCCGGGCTTTCATCACATCCTGCAAAGATACTTCCCATCATGCAGACATTGGCACCCGCTGCGATTGCCTTCGTAATGTCTCCGGAATATTTGATACCGCCATCTGCGATAATCGGAATCCCAAAACGGTTTGCAACCTCATAACAATCCATAATTGCAGTAATCTGCGGAACACCGATTCCTGCAACCACACGTGTTGTACAGATAGAACCAGGTCCGATACCGACCTTTACAGCATCCACACCTGCATCGATCAAAGCCTTGGTTGCCGCACCGGTTGCGACATTCCCTGCAATCACCTGAAGATCGGGATAAGCATCCTTGATCTGACGGACAGCTCTTAAGATATTTTCGGAATGTCCGTGTGCGGAATCCACAACGATCACATCCACATTTGCCTTTACCAGTGCTTCCACACGTGCAAGTACGTTTGCCGTAATGCCTACTGCTGCACCGCAAAAAAGCCGTCCCTGGGAATCCTTTGCAGCCAGAGGATATTTAATCTGTTTCTCAATATCTTTAATCGTAATTAAACCTTTTAAATTGAAGTCATTATCTACAATGGGTAATTTTTCTTTGCGGGACTGTGCCAGAATTTGCTTGGCTTCGTCCAGGGTGATTCCTTCCTTTGCAGTAATCAGCCCTTCTGATGTCATACACTCTTTAATCTTTTTTGTAAAGTCTGTCTCAAACTTTAAATCCCGGTTGGTAATAATACCCACCAGTCTTTTGCCCTCTGTGATCGGCACTCCGGAAATACGGTATTTTGCCATCAGATCATTGGCATCCTTCAAAGTATGCTCTGCTGACAAATAAAACGGATCCGTAATAACTCCATTTTCAGAACGTTTTACTTTATCTACTTCATCTGCCTGAACTTCAATGGACATATTCTTATGAATAATGCCGATACCACCCTGCCTCGCCATGGCGATAGCCATCCGATGTTCTGTAACCGTATCCATTCCTGCGCTCATCATAGGAATATTCAGCTTCACCTTCTTAGTTAAATAAGTTGTGACATCTACCTGATTCGGAATTACTTTTGAATATGCCGGAACTAACAGGACGTCGTCAAAAGTAATGCCTTCACCAATGATAGTACCCATTGCATTTCCTCCCTTGTATTCATATATTTAATTTGTTGTTTTGAGTTTGTTCCCTAGTGTAACAAAAATCAGAATTTGTGTCAATCCAAAAAAACTTTGCTGGGAGCTGAATTTTTGATAGCCTGTGCCATATCTTCGTCCGGTTCGATAATCACCTTACAGGTTTGGTTTTCATCTCTGGTAATGATTGCAAAACGCCTGTGTTCCGGATTGCCTGAAGAATAATCCAAAACCTTCAGTTGTGTATTGCTGTTGTAATAATCCAGACGATGTGAATTCAGCGGCGCGACCAGATCTGCTTCCTGAAGATTCAGAGTCTTTACTTTCTTTCTTTTAGATTTTGCCATGACCATATCAATGTCCATTTCCCCGTTCACAAACAGGTATTCATACTCCAAATCTGTCCTTGGAATCAGAAAATAGGCTGCAACTCCAGCCGCAACAGCCCCGATAAGAAGAAGCGGCGTGATGAAAATTCCGGCTGCCGCCAAAAGCACAGTCAGCGCAATCAAACCATATTTCAGGAGGGCATCTTTTCCTGTTGGATCCTTTTTTACAAGTAACTCAGAATATAAATCGCTCATATTGTATTCTCCTTGTGATGTACTTTATCCCGAATGCTGCCCCGGTTCCGCTGCACAGCATCCGCCGTTTGTTATACTATATCACAAAACGGAACCAGCGTCTATGGCGCCGATTCCGTTAATTCATAAAAGTTTTAAAGTATTTTTTTACATCATGCCCATTCCCGGGTTCCCTGCCGGCATAGCCGGAGTATCCTCTTTAATAATAGAAACAACAGATTCTGTTGTAAGCAATGTGGATGCAACACTGGTAGCATTCTGCAATGCACTTCTTGTAACCTTTGCTGGATCCAGGATGCCTTCGCTTACCATATCTACATATTTCTCATTCAGAGCATCGAAGCCAATGCCTGCCTCGGACTCTTTTACCTTGTTGATGATGACAGAGCCCTCTAATCCTGCATTTGCAGCAATGTGGAAAAGCGGAGCTTCCAGTGCCTTCAGAAGGATGTTTGCACCTGTCTTTTCGTCACCCTCCAGTTCTGCCGCAAGTTTTGCAACCTCTTTGGATGCATGGATATATGCGGAACCGCCGCCTGCGATAATTCCTTCTTCTACTGCAGCCCTGGTTGCTGCAAGAGCATCTTCCAGACGAAGCTTTGCTTCTTTCATTTCTGTTTCAGTTGCAGCACCAACGCGGATAACGGCTACGCCGCCTGCCAGCTTTGCAAGTCTTTCCTGTAATTTTTCTTTATCAAATTCAGAGCTTGTTTCCTCGATCTGTCCGCGGATCTGAGATACACGGTTTGCGATCTCTTCTTTATCGCCGCATCCGTCTACGATCACGGTTGTTTCCTTTGCAACCTTTACAGATTTTGCACGTCCAAGCTGCTCCAGTGTAGCCTCTTTCAGATCCAGTCCAAGCTCGTCGGAGATTACCTGTCCGCCTGTCAGGATCGCAATATCCTGCAGCATTTCTTTTCTTCTGTCTCCGTATCCGGGAGCTTTCACAGCTACTACCTGGAAAGTTCCTCTTAATTTATTTACGATCAGAGTGGTAAGAGCTTCGCCCTCTACATCCTCTGCAATGATCAGCAGTTTCGCACCGGCCTGTACGACCTGCTCCAGAAGCGGAAGCAGTTCCTGAATATTGCTGATTTTCTTGTCTGTAATAAGGATGTACGGATCCTCCAGAGTTGCTTCCATTTTTTCCATATCCGTGGACATATATGCGGAAATATAGCCACGGTCAAACTGCATACCTTCTACTAAATCCAGCTCTGTATGCATGGTCTTGGATTCTTCAACGGTAATTACACCGTCATTGGAAACCTTTTCCATTGCGTCTGCAACCAGCTCGCCTACGACCTCGTCACTTGCAGAAATTGCTGCTACATTTGCAATCTGTTTTTTGCCGCTGATATTCTGGCTCATTTCTTTGATTGCTTCTACCGCAACATCTGTTGCTTTTTTCATGCCTTTTCTTAAGATGATCGGATTTGCACCTGCTGCCAGGTTCTTCATACCTTCATTTACCATTGCCTGTGCAAGAACCGTTGCAGTTGTGGTACCATCACCTGCTACATCATTGGTCTTGGATGCAACTTCTTTGATTAGTTGTGCGCCCATATTTTCAAAGCCATCTTCCAGCTCGATTTCTTTTGCAATCGTCACACCGTCATTGGTAATGAGCGGAGCACCGAACGATTTGTCCAGAACAACGTTCCTTCCTTTCGGTCCTAAGGTTACTCTTACTGTATTTGCAAGCTGATTAACACCGCTTTCCAGTGCAGCTCTTGCTTCTGCTCCGAATCTGATTTCTTTAGCCATGATATATTGTCCTCCTATATAATATTTACTCAACAACAGCCAGAATATCGCTCTGTCTTACAATGATGTATTCTTCGCCGTCCATTTTGACTTCTGTTCCCGCATATTTGGAATAAATTACTTTATCGCCTACGGAAACCTCCATCTTCACTTCTTTTCCTTCCACAACCCCGCCAGGTCCTACTGCAATTACTTCTGCCTGCTGTGGCTTTTCCTGAGCCTGTCCCGGAAGAACAATGCCGGACTTTGTAGTCTCTTCTGCTTCCATCTGTTTTAATACAACTCTGTCACCCAATGGTACTAACTTCATGATCTATTTTCCTCCTTTATTTTTGAGTTTTCTGCTAGCACTCTTTTTCTTCGAGTGCTAATCACTGTCCTTATATTATTGAATTCGTTTCTTTTCTGCAACTCTTTTCAGCGTTACTATTTGGATTATATTCTAATTTTATCTCTTTTATTCTTTAGTTTTCTTTCTTTTACTCATTTTTTTAATTTTTATAATTAAAACTATATCGTGTACTTTCCTGTGAAACAAAAAACTGTCTCATGCAGTTCCCTGCAAAAGACAGTTTACGTAAAATCATCATTTATTATGCTTTCTTATTCCTCTGAGCCTTAATTTCTTCCAGCTCATCGAAAATCACTTCATTCAAAACTTTGATGTAGGTACCCTTCATACCTGATGACCGCGATTCAATGACACCCGCACTCTCAAACTTACGCAGGGCATTCACAATAACTGATCGTGTAATTCCTACACGATCTGCTATTTTACTGGCAACTAAGATGCCCTCTTCCCCATCTAATTCATCAAAAATATGAATGATAGCTTCCAGTTCCGAGAAGGATAAGGTATTAAATGCAGACTTCACTACCTGCTGCTTTCTGTCTTCTTCCGCATTCTCTTCATGTACGGCGCGCATCATTTCCAGCCCTACTACAGTCGTTCCATACTCACTGACAATAATATCCTCAATGTCGTATGGCTTTTCTTCACGGTACATGAATACCGTTCCCAGCCGTTCCCCTGCAATATCAATGGGGTTTACAATTCCCTGACATCCGCTGGCAACATGTTCGAATCCCAATGTCTGAAGGTTAACGTTTTCTTTTGTAGACAATACTCCCAAAAACCGCTCGTTTAACAGTGCGTCTACATATCCGCCGACCTCGTCCTCGATTAGTTCAGTTATTTCTTCGACACCCGGACACAAACTGACTCCCAAAACTTTCCCTTTTTTACTTAGCACAAGAATATTAGAACTCAAGGTTTCCATAAGCACTTGACAAATATCATTAAATACGACTTTACTGGAACTGCTGTTGTGCAAAAGTTTATTAATTTTTCTTATTTTGTCTAACAACTGAACGCTCATCTCGTCCTCCTTTCGCCTTTGTCATTTTTATAAAAGATATTGCTGACTTAATACTACACGTTTTATATCAGAATTACAAGACATTTTTACTATTTTTCCATTTAACTTCGTTATTCAGAAAATATTAATGTTTTTCTGTCTTTTGAACAAAACGGAGTATTTTCTACGGAACAAAAAACAGAACCGGTAAAAAATTTACAGGCTCTGTTTCCCTTTATTAACCATTTTCTTTTGGTTTCTGTTCCACATAGCTGCAGGATGTTTCACTGCAGACCAGCTTATTTCCCTTTTCTACCATATAGCTGCCGCATACCGGACATTTTTTATCAGAAGGCTTCTGCCAGGACATAAAATCACACTCCGGATTATCCTCACAGCCATAGTACCTCCTGCCCTTCTGTGTTTTCTTCAAGACCACATCCCTGCCGCATTTCGGGCAGGCTACGCCGATTTTTTCATAATATGGCTTTGTATTTCTGCATTCCGGAAATCCCGGACATGCCAGAAAACGTCCGTGAGGACCATATTTGATCACCATATTTCTTCCGCAGGCATCACAGATTACATCTGTCACTTCATCCTGAATATCCACCTTTTCAAGCTCTTTTTCCGCTTCGTCCACATCGCGCTTTAAGTCCGGATAAAAATTGCGGACAACCGTTTTCCATTGTACGGAGCCTGCCTCCACACAGTCTAACAGCCCCTCCATCATGGCAGTAAAATTAACATCCACAATACTCGGAAACGCCTGCTTCATAATATTGTTCACAACCTCACCTAATTCTGTCACATACAGATTCTTCTGCTCTTTGGCCACATAGCGGCGGCTGATGATAGTTGTTATCGTCGGTGCATAAGTACTTGGCCTTCCGATTCCCTGCTCTTCCAATGCCTTGACCAAGGAAGCTTCCGTATAATGTGCCGGGGGCTGTGTAAAATGCTGCTCCGGCTTCCATTCAAGAAGCTCCAGCTTCATGCCTTTTTCCAGACTCTGACTCAGAACATTATCCTTTTTATGATCCTCATCCTGTGTATACACAGACATAAAACCCTCAAATGCCACTTTAGATGCAGCAACTGTAAATACATATTCTCCGGCTCCGATTCTCACGGATGTCGTCTCATAGCGGGCCGCAGACATACGGCTTGCAGCAAACCGTTTCCATATAAGCTGATACAGACGAAATTGATCCCTGGAAAGAGACTCTTTGATCTGGGCGGGAGTTCTGCTGATATCCGTCGGTCGGATTGCTTCATGCGCATCCTGAATCTTCTGCCCCTTTTTTGCAGTCTTCTCAGTCCCGGATACATATGCATCTCCGTACTGAGCAGCAATATATCCCCTTGCCGCCTGATCTGCCTCTTCAGAAATTCTGGTAGAATCCGTACGCAGATATGTGATCACACCCACGGTTCCATTTCCCTTGATATCCACGCCTTCATATAGCTGCTGCGCCAAACGCATGGTTTTCTGTGTAGAAAAATTCAGGGTTTTCGCAGCCTCCTGCTGCAGGGTACTGGTTGTAAACGGAAGCGGCGCATTTTTCACACGCTCCCCCTTTTTTACCTCCGTCACCTTATATTCCTGATCCTTAAGCCTTTCGAGCAGTTCATCCATTTCCTTCTTATTATGAATAGGAAATTTTTTGTCCGTGCCGTAAAATTTTGCCTGAATCGCCTTCTTTTCGCCTGCCGCACGGAACGTGCCCTCCAAACTCCAATATTCCTCCGGAATAAAGGAATTAATCTCCTCCTCCCTGTCACAGATGATGCGAAGGGCCACTGACTGCACACGCCCCGCACTCAAGCCTCTCTTCACCTTCGCCCAAAGCAGGGGACTGATGCTGTATCCCACCATACGGTCCAGCATACGTCTTGCCTGCTGTGCGTCAACCAAATCCATATCCAGGTCCCTTGCCTGTTTGATGGAAGCCTTTACTGCGGTCTTTGTAATTTCATTAAAAGAAATCCTGTGCATTTTTTGGGGATTCTCTTTCAGCGCCTGCATCAGATGCCATGAAATCGCTTCACCCTCCCGATCCGGGTCCGTTGCAAGATAAATCTTATCGGCTTTTTTTGCGGCCTTGCGAAGCCCCGCAAGCAATTCCCCCTTACCGCGTATGGTGATATACTTCGGCTCAAAATCATTTTCCACGTCAATTCCAAACTGGCTTTTCGGAAAATCGCGTACATGACCGTTCGATGCCTGTACCTCATAATTGCTTCCCAGAAATTTTTTTATGGTTTTTACTTTTGCAGGTGATTCCACTATCACCAGATATTTTGCCATGTTACCTCTCCTAGCTTTTATTCTCATCCCTGCATAAATTCCTTCAGGAATCTGTACAGTCCTGCTTTATATATTGTCTGCCCCTTTCCCGGGCAAGTCCCATAAGCTCCAATTCCAGAAGAAGACTGGATATCTTTTCCGGCGGAAGCCCTGTTCTCCTGATCAAATCATCCAAACTTTTTGGTCGTAAATCGAGACAACTATACAACAATTTTAAATCACTTGCAAGTCCTAACTTATTTTTTTCGAAGGATTTCTTTTGATTTTTCACTGAAATTCCCCATTCGGAAAGAAGAACTTCCGGTGTATAGGCAATCCCCGCCCCATCATAAATCAATTTGTGGCAGCCTCTGCTTAAAGCCTCCGAAACAGCTCCCGGAACGGCATATACAGGCTTTCCCTGCTCCAAAGCATACTGTGCGGTAATCAGAGAGCCGCTTTTCTCCTTTGCCTCCACAACAAGCACCACGTCTGCAAGTGCGCTGATGATTCTGTTTCGCGCCGGAAAGAAATAAGTCCTTGCTTTAATCCCAGGGGGATATTCGCTCAAAATTCCCCCGTCCTTATGCAGTATCCTCCTGTAAAGAGCTTGATTCCTTGCAGGATAACAGATATCCACTCCATTTCCAAGTACTGCATATGTGGGCATTCCCCCTTCCATGGCTCCTCTATGGCCCTCAGAATCAATTCCATATGCCATTCCGCTGATGACCTGTACACCAGCTTCACTTAAACACTTTGCATAGCGAAACGCCTGTATCCTGCCGTAAGGGCTGCACATTCTGGCACCCACAATGGCAATTGCCGGCAACGTTTCCTTCGGGAGCTGACCTTTTACATAGATCTTTTCGGGCATATCGGAATAATATTTCAGCTTATTCGGATATGCCGGACTGTTTCTGCCGATACAGCAGATTTCCCTGTTGTCTGTTCCTTCCATATAAAGTACCTCCTGTCACCGCTTTTTATAACTGTTTCCTTACTAATTCCAATATTTTTTGTCAAATGCACGATAAGACAGCGCTTCTCCAAGATGATGAGCCATAATCCGCTCCTGCCCCTCCATATCTGCAATGGTGCGGGCAACCTTCAATATTCTATGATATGCCCTGGCGCTCAGCGGCAGTGTTTCGAAGACGCGCCCCAAATACTTCTGTTCCTGTTCTTCCAAACGGCAATACTGCTCGATCTGCCTGCCCTTAAGCTCTCCGTTAAATTTCGTATTTTCTTTCCGGTATCTCTGTCTCTGAATCTCCCTGGCCGCCTCCACCCTCCGCCTGATATTGGCGGAGCTTTCACCCATATTGGAACTGTTCATCCTTTCAAAGCCAATATTGGAAACATCTGCACACAAATCTATTCTATCTAAAAGCGGCTGGCTGATCTTTCCCAGATAATGTGCAACCTCACCCGGCGTACAGCGGCACTGGTTCATATCCGGATAATGGCCGCAGGGACAGGGATTCATTGCTGCGCATAAGATAAAGTTTGCAGGGTATTCATACGTCCCGCAGGTTCTGGCAATACGAATCACCTTATCCTCCAAAGGCTGTCTCAGAATCTCCAGACTCCTTCTGGAAAATTCCGGCATTTCATCAAGAAACAGTACACCTCTGTGGGCCAAAGTAATTTCCCCCGGCCCCGCCTTCCGTCCGCCGCCCGCAAGTGCCTGCGCCGAGCAGGTATGATGCGGGCTTCGGAACGGCCGTTTGCGTATTAAAGGGGAATCCCTGGAAAGAAGTCCTGCAATACTGTAAATCTTAGTCAGCTCCAGCCCTTCCTCAAAGGTCAGCCGGGGCATGATCGTCGGAATCCTTCGCGCAAGCATTGTTTTGCCCGCTCCCGGGGGACCGACCATCAAAAGATTGTGAAACCCGCTTACTGCAATTTCCACTGCGCGGCGGGCTCCCTCCTGTCCCCTGATTTCCGAAAAGTCCACACTCTCCTTTTCTTCTGCGGACGTTTCCGGTACGGCTTCTTCTCGGTATTGCTCAGGCTCCCTTAAAAAGGTAAGCATCTCTTTCAGATTCCGGATTCCGATCACCTGAATATCCTGAATCAGTTTTCCTTCTTTCAGATTTCCGTAAGGAATCATACAAAAACGGCACTTCTGCTCTCTCGCCTGAATCACCACAGGCAGAATCCCTGTAATGCCGTGAACATCCCCGTTCAGACCGAGTTCCCCGGCCAGCATCACGCCATGCAGGTGCTCCGGCCCCAAAACTCCTGCCGCAGACAGTACGGCTGCTGCCACAGGCAGGTCAAAACCGGCACCCTCCTTTTTTATATCCGCAGGCACAAAATTCACTGTAATTTTCCTTGGCGGAAGACTGATCCCATTGTTCTTCAGCGCGGTCCGCACTCTGTCCTGCGCCTCCCGTACCTGTGTGGACGGAAATCCCACCATAGTAAAGGAGGGAAGCCCATCACTGATATCCGCTTCTACCTGAATCGGATATACCTTCATCCCTAAAATCGTTGCCGATAACACACTGGCAAACATCCATGCTCCCTTTCCCAGAAATACCTTCCTCCCGAATTTCCGGTATTCTGTCACTATTTTGTATGCAGCTATTTTTGTTTGGAAATCATAAAGAATAAACAAGAAATGAGAAAGATGTGCTCTATTTCTTAACAGGATATGTATTTTATTATAGACCGTTTTGCTCCCATTTGCAATAGTCCATTTCGCTCTGCTCTATACTTTTTGCAAAAAAGGAGGGACTGCTATGAAATTTCAACGTATACAGGATTTGAGAATTGATTCCGATTTATCTCAGCGCCAAATCAGTGAAATTCTCCACATCAGCCAGCGTTCTTATTCGCATTATGAAACTGGTACAAGAGGGATTCCCATTGAATTACTGATCAGAATTGCGGACTATTATGACACCACGATTGATTATCTGGTAGGACGTACCGATGACAGAAAAAGCCTGAAATAAAACAACAGGCAGGACACGCATGCTTCCCGCTGCATGTCCTGCCTGCCGCTTACCTAGCTAGTACAACGAATATAAATTAACTACCATATCAACTTGTCTGTATAGCCGATTACTGCGTTGATATAGCAGTAATTTATTATTCGTTGTACTAGTTGCCCTCACTTCGTTTTTTTTCTTCCCATTCAACGATCTTTTGGATGTTTGCTGTTTCATATTCATTAAAAACAGAGTCCTGCTGTGCATCAAAGGTTTCCGGATCTATCGTCCCCTGATACCAGGATTTGCTGTTAAAATAGCCGGCAATCCTCTCTGTCACAAACTTTCTTCCATGGCGGGCATAGATTTCGTTCTTTGCCAATTCCAAATCTGCGGAAGAATATACAGAAATCTCTTCATCCGTCAGATAACGGCTGTCGCTCTCCGGGAAATAATACTCACCCGTCTGAGCTGTCGTCTGGGGATTCTCCGGCACAGGAGTCGGAGTAGCCGTAGGATCCGGTTCCCAATTCACCTGCGGACGTTCCCTGCTCATCATACTGTTTACCTTTGGTGCCACCGAAGCCCCCTCTGCCTGAACTGTTGTGGAAATTTTTACAAACAACTGTCCATCTGTATCAAAGATCATATTTCCACCGGCACTGTTACCCAAAGAATCCGTAAAAGAAAACTGTGCTGCCTTTCCCGCCACTTCAGCCGTAACATCAGCCTCTGCAACCTGGCTGCCCTTCTTATTGGTCTGGCTGAAATAAAAGGAAACCGATTTTTCGTTGATGTCATAAATTGTAACGCTGGTAAGTCCATCATTGCTGTACCAGTCATCCCAATAATCATCCGGATTAAACGACGGCCTTACGGTTGGTATCGGCGTTGGTGTTGCAGTCGGTTTCGGTGTCAAAGTCGGGGTTACTGTCACAGCCGGAGTCGGCGTCACAGTAGGAAACTTTTCCAAGGACTCAAGCGCTTCCTGCCTCTGCTGCTCCTTGCGCTGGTTTCTGCGGTGTCCGGCAAGAAGCAGCGCCGCAACGCCCACCAAAAGAAAAACAGCAATCAGCACGATCAGGATAATTTTCAGTATCTCTCTTTTTCTCTTCATGAAGTATCACCCCTGCTTATTCGTTCCCCCAACATATACGGTTACTCTTTGCCGCTCCAGCAATAGGTACAGAGCTTACAAGGTTCAATATCAATGGATGCCGTCAGATCATCCAAACGATGATATTTTAAGGATGTAAAATTCAGCTCCCTGCGTATATCTTCCAGCATTTCCTTATAATTGGCAGAATCCGGATCTGCATAATCTGCAAGAACCTTTGCGTCCACATGATCCCCCTCCCGCTTCTGTATGGTCCTTCTGGTAATCAAATCCATTTCGGATTTGGAACGTGAAAAATTCAGGTATTTACATCCATATAAAAGAGGCGGGCAAGCCGGACGGATGTGTACCTCCTTCGCTCCGTTATGATACAAAAATTCCGTTGTCTCACGAAGCTGGGTACCGCGTACGATAGAATCGTCAATCATCAGAAGGCTCTTGTTTTTGATCAGTTTGTGTACCGGAATCAGCTTCATCCTTGCGATCAGATTCCTCTGACTCTGCTGCGTCGGCATAAAAGAACGCGGCCAGGTCGGCGTATATTTAATAAACGGACGTGCAAACGGCACACCAGAACGATTCGCGTAACCAATCGCATGAGCAATTCCGGAATCCGGTACACCTGCCACGATGTCAGGCTTTACCTCTCCAAAGTCTCTCTGTGCCAGAATATCCCCGCATTTATAACGCATTTCCTCTACGTTTACCCCTTCATAGGTTGAGGTTGGATATCCATAGTATACCCAAAGGAAAGAGCAAATACGCATTTTTTCTCCAGGTTTTTGAAGCGTTTCCACTCCTTCCGGAGTCACAAATACAATCTCACCGGGTCCAAGCTCCTTATGATCCTCATATCCGAGATTGATATAGGCATGGCTCTCAAAGGATACACAACAGGCATCTTCTTTTTTACCCACGATCAACGGTGTTCTTCCGAGAAGGTCGCGGGCTGCGAATATCCCTTTTGGAGTTAAGATCAGCATGGTCATAGAGCCCTCGATCATCTCCTGTGCATACCGAATACCCTCTACCATATTTTGCTTCTGATTGATCAGTGATGCCACCATTTCTGTAGGATTGACGCTTCCTCCGCTCATTTCCAGAAAATGTGTACATCCGTTTTTGAAAGAATGTGCAATCAGCTCATCCATATTATTGATCTTTCCTACTGTTGTAATAGCAAAATTACCCAAATGGGAACGTACCAAAAGCGGCTGCGGTTCGTTGTCAGAAATACATCCGATTCCGAAATCACCTTCCAGTTCAGAAACATCCCGGTCAAATTTCGTTCGAAACGGTGAATTTTCTATATTATGAATCGCACGGTCAAAGCCCTTCTTCTTATCATATACGGCCATACCGCCTCTGCGTGTCCCCAAATGAGAATGATAGTCAATTCCGAAAAACAGGTCCAAAACACAACTGGACTTTGAAGCTACACCAAAAATTCCGCCCATATCTTATAATCTCCTTTTCATCCAATGTTGTCATTTACACGCCTCATTATATAAAACAGCCAAAAATAAGTAAAGCCTTTTTTACTTTTTCTCTTTGATAATGCCTCTTCGATAGGCATCCAAAAGCTGAATCAATTCCCCGATTCTTTCCTTTAAAGCACGGCCGTTATCCGTATCTCCCACCAGCTTTCTTCTGAATGTGTAACGCACAGCAACCTGATTCGATACAATGTCATTTTCCTGCGATACGGCAGCCTCCGTGGAGGTAAACGGCTCATGCGCCGACAGCAGCAAGCCATACGAATTGTATATCAGCGTATACCCCGCAATTCCCGTAACCTTGCGGTATGCCTTGGAAAAACCGCCGTCAATGACGATCACCTTGCCGCCGCATTTCACCGGACTTTCCCCTGCACTCTGATGCACCGGTACATGGCCGTTGATAATATGGCCTTCCTCCGTATCCAGACCGAATTCCTCCAGCATGGCATTGACTACTTCTTCCTTTTCAAGTAAATGATAATACGCATTTTTCTTTTCTTTATGAGACTCCTGATCGGCAATAAAATACCGCTCAAAGGTACTCATTTTATCCTTGCCGAACAACGGGGAATTGGGCGCTGACCAGATAAACCAGAGAATATCCCTGCCCTTTTCCTTCTCACGCTGCTCCACTGCATAAAACGCTCTGCGCACATATGCTTCCAGTACATCATAGAGCTCCTTGCCTTTATATGTCTTACCATAAACCTGTACGGCCTTAAAGCTTCCATCCTCATCCAGAGGAATGCTTCCGTGGAACAGAAGATTGCCGTTATATACTTTATAAAGCCCCCCTTTATCCAGCAAAAGCCGTATATGGTTCTGAAGCTTCTCACAGTTGCGAAAAGCCGAATCCAGGCGTTCGATCACATCCATTTCTCCTGCTGTCAGCTCATATGGGTTCTGCCAGTCAATCGTCGGAAAATTCATATCCAAAAGCTCATATTCCTTGCCGTCCGCCATGGTGATGATACCCTTTTCCGGATCAATCCTGTGCAGCAGGCAACGATCCTCCATCTGGAAATCCTTATGTTTTTGGATAAGCTGTCCTTCCAGTTTGAATTGGATCACAGTAATTGCCTTATGCATTTTCCGCCCAAGCTCCTGCTCCATGGCATTGTAATGGGCAGTTCCCTTCATCTCAAAGACTTTACAGGCATCCTCTTTATAAACCTCCATGGCAAAGGTTGCCAGAGGCATCATATTAATGCCGTACCCATCCTCCAGGATATCCAGATTTCCATAACGGATACTGTTGCGGATAACGGTTGCAATACAGGACTTCTGCCCTGCCGCCGCCCCCATCCATACTACATCATGATTTCCCCACTGAATGTCCAGAGAATGATATTCCATAAGCCTGTCCATAATGAAATGCGGCCCGGGGCCTCTGTCGTAAATATCCCCCAAAATGTGAAGATGATCCACAACAAGACGCTGTATCAGCTCCGCCAAAGCAATAATAAAATTCTCAGCGCGGCCGATTTCAATGATGGTATTGACTATGGAATCATAATAGGCTTCTTTGTCCAGGACCTCTGCTTTTTCTGTGATCAATTCTTCTATTACATAGGCGTAATCTGCCGGAAGTGCCTTTCGGACCTTGGACCTGGTATATTTGGAGGCTGTAGTCTTGCAGACCTCAATCAAACGGTACAGGGTGATCTTGTACCAGTTTTCCATATCTTCTTCCGTCTTTTTGACCAGTTCCGTCTTCTCTTTCGGATAATAAATGAGAGTTGCCAGAGCACGCTTATCGCTGTTGCTCAGGGTATGCCCGAACACATCGTCAATCTTTTTGCGGACTGCTCCTGAGCCGTTTCGCAGCACATGGGAAAACGCCTCATACTCTCCATGCAGATCTGACATAAAGTGCTCTGTTCCTTTCGGCAGATTCAAAATTGACTGCAGATTGATAATCTCCGTGGATGCCTTTCCAATGGTCGGATACAGCTCTGCCAGTCTCTGCAGATACCGCAGTTCCTCTTTTCTCATAGAATCCTTCTCCTTTTAAAAATAATGATAACCCTTTATACACTAAGGTCGAACAGGGAAATCTGATTAGACTGCGGGATATCCCCGAACAGCTTCAGATCATCCATTAGATCAATCACCGTTTTGCTGACCTTTGTTCTGTCCCGGAAATCATCCTTAGACAGGAATCTTCCCTCCCTTGCAGCAGCCACTACAGCATCCGCAGCCTTTTCCCCCAGGCCTTCAATACTGTCCAGCGAAGGCATCAGCTTTTCATCAATGATCTGAAACCGATGGGCCTGCGCCCGGTACAGATCGATGGGCATAAACTCAAATCCCCTTGCGTACATCTCCTGCACAATACGCATATCTCTTATAGAATCCTGTTCCTTTTTTGTTGCGGCATCTCCTTTTTTGCGAAGCTCCGCCAGATAAAATTCCAGACGGTCACGTCCCATACACATCGTCTCATAGGAAAAAGCCGTGGCACGGATGCTGAAAAATGCCGCATAATAGGCAAGCGGTCGGAACACCTTAAACCATGCGATTCGATAGGCCATCATAACGTATGCAGCCGCATGTGCCTTCGGAAACATGTATTTGATCTTTTTGCAGGACCAGATATACCACTCCGGCACATCATGCTCCCGCATGGCCGCTTCCCATTCCTCACGCAGTCCTTTTCCCTTACGGACACTCTCCATGATTGTAAAAGCAAGACTGCTCTCCACTCCCATACTGATCAAATAGATCATGATATCATCACGGGTACAAATCGCCGTAGAAATCGTTGCCTTTCCTTCCTGGATCAACACCTGGGCATTTCCCAGCCACACATCTGTTCCATGGGCAAGACCTGCAATACGCACCAGATCAGAAAAATATTTCGGTTTTGTATCAATCAGCATCTGCATGGCAAAATCCGTGCCAAATTCCGGAACACCCAAACAGCCAAGCTTACAGCCCCCGATATCCTCCGGCGTAATACCAAGTGCCCCCGTTCCGGCAAACAGCGACATCACGTCCTTCTGATCCAAAGGTACATCCTTGGCGTCAAGTCCTGTCAAGTCCTCCAGCATACGAATCATGGTCGGATCATCGTGCCCCAGAATATCCAGCTTCAGGAGATTCCCATCAATGGAATGATAATCAAAATGTGTTGTTATGATATCGCTGGCCTCATCATTTGCCGGATGCTGCACTGGCGTAAACTTCTCTATTTCTTCGCCTTTCGGCAGTACGATGATGCCGCCCGGATGCTGGCCGGTGGTCCTGCGGATTCCGGTACACCCCTTTACAACCCGGTTGATCTCGCAATAACGCTTATGCTGGCCCCTTTCCTCATAATAATTCTTTACATAGCCAAAGGCGGTCTTCTCTGCAAGGGTACCGATCGTCCCCGCTTTAAATGTCTGTCCTTTTCCAAAAATTACCTCTGTATACTTATGGGCATTCGCCTGATACTCTCCTGAGAAATTCAGGTCAATATCCGGCTCCTTGTCTCCCTTAAATCCCAGAAAAGTCTCAAACGGAATATCAAAACCCTCCTTGGTCATCTTTGTTCCGCAGTGCGGACAATTCTTATCCGGCATATCACAGCCTGCCATACCTCCGTATTTTTTTACCTCCGGAGAATCAAAATCACTGTACTTGCAGTTTGGACAGATATAGTGCGGCGGCAGGGGATTTACCTCTGTGATACCGGACATTGTCGCCGCAAGAGAGGACCCTACGGACCCCCGGGAGCCTACCAGATAGCCATCATCATTTGACTTCCATACCAGTTTCTGGGCAATGATATACATCACCGCATAACCGTTGGAAATAATGGAATGCAGTTCCTTTTCAAGCCGCTCCTCTACGATCTTCGGAAGGGCCTCCCCGTATATTTGGTGAGCCTTTTTAAAACAGATATCCTTTAAATCCCTGTCCGAATTCTCTATGACAGGAGGAAATTTATCCGGGTGAATCGGAGATATCTTTTCGATCATATCCGCAATTTTATTCGTATTCGTAATGACTACCTCTTCTGCTTTTTCGCTTCCGAGGTACGCAAATTCCTCCAGCATTTCCTCCGTAGTCCTGAGATAAAGCGGGGCCTGATCATCTGCATCCGAAAAGCCGCTTCCTGCCATAATGATACGACGGTAAATCTCGTCCTGCGGGTCCATAAAATGTACATCGCAGGTAGCTACTACAGGCTTCCTGAACTGTTCCCCCAGCTTCACAATCTTCTTATTGATCGTGATCAGATCCTCCTCGGAATTTATGGTATCGTTCTTCTCACTTGCGATCATAAATCGGTTATTGCCAAGCGGTTGTATTTCCAGATAGTCATAGAAGTTCACAAGTCTTGCAATTTCCGGCTCCGGTGCATTGCGCAGCAAAGCCTGATAAAGCTCTCCCGCCTCACAGGCACTCCCAATGATCAAACCGTCTCTGTGCTTCTCAAATACACTCTTGGGCACTCTGGGACGGCGGTGATAATACTTCAGATGAGATTGGCTGACCAGCTTATAAAGATTGATGCGTCCTGTCTCGTTTTTTACCAGGATAATCGCATGATACGTAGGCATTTTCTTAATACTGTCCGTGGAAACGGCGCCCTGACTATTCAGCTCTCCCACATCATAAATCTCTTTTTCCTTCAGCATGGCAACAAATTTCACAAAAATTTCTGCCGTACATGCCGCATCATCCACAGCTCTGTGATGGTGCTTCAGAGACACACCCACTGCCTTAGCCACCGTATCCAATTTAAAACGATTCAGCGCAGGAAGCAGGAAACGGGCCATGCCCACCGTATCCACGTATGTAAAATCATTGGCAATACCAAGACGATTACAGTTTTCGATTATAAAGCTCATATCAAAATCCGCATTATGGGCAACCATAACCGCTCCTTCGCAGAAGCCCAGGAAATTCGGCAAAACCGCCTCAATTCCCGGCGCATCCATAACCATGCCGTCATTGATGCCGGTAAGCTGCTCGATCCGGAACGGAATCGGCACTCCCGGATTCACAAAAGTGGAAAAGCGGTCTGTAATCTGTCCGTTTTCCACACGGACAGCACCGATTTCAATTATCCTGCAGGTCAATGGAGAAAACCCCGTAGTTTCAATATCAAACACTACAAAGCTTCCGTCCATGCTCTGTCCCTTTCCATTCGTCACCATGCCCTTCAGATCATCCACCAGGTAGGCTTCCATTCCATACAGTACCTTAAAATCAGAATCCTTCGGCACGCACCCTCCCCAGGCGTCAAAGCAATGATTTGCTTCCGGGAAGGACTGCACCACACCATGATCCGTAATCGCAAGCGCCTTATGTCCCCATTCATAAGCCCGCTTTACCAGAGCCTTTGCATCTGTCACCCCATCCATATCGCTCATCTTTGTATGGCAGTGAAGCTCCACCCTTTTCTGTGGGCTGGTATCCATTCTGCTTGTTGTAAAATCTGCAATCTTTTTGATTCCGTTGACAGAGCCAATGGTCAGCTCACTGTCAAAACGGTCAATCGTCGTTACGCCCTTAAATTTCAGAAACGCACCTTTTTTGATATGCTCCGTAACCTCCGGAACCTGTTCGTTCCTGAGGAACATTTTGATTACAATGGAATCCGTAAAATCTGTGACAGGAAAAATCAGAATGGTCTTCTCATTTCTGATCTCCCTCGCATCTACCTCCATAACCTGCCCACGGATAATGACCTCACCCATTTCTCCGGTAATACTTTCCAGAGCTATCGGCTCTCCCTCAAAGTCCCTGCCGTAAACCACATCCGGATTACTGTCCTTACGGAAACCGCCCCGGTAATCCCCACGCTGTCCCTTTTTCTCGAAGCTTTTTTTATCCTGGGCCTTCTCCTTCTTCTCAGCCTTCTGCCCTGTTTTTTTATCTTTTGCCGGCGGCGCCTCATCCTTATTTTCTGAAATGTCGGATGCTCCATCCGCGTTGCCTTCGGAAAGCTTCGCGTGCTTTAAAACATTCGCAACCTCCTGTTTGATCTGAAGCGCAGCATTTCTCCGGTACCTGCTCTCCTCCGTTTCCACAAAGGAAAGCTCTGCCTTCAAATCCATTCCGCATCTTTCGCAGAAAACCTTATGCAGGTATTCCACCAGAATTTCACTTTTTTCCCGGGCAATGACAGAATCCGGAAGCTCCATGGCCATCACATGCTCCTCGGGAAAGGTGATCCTGGAACGCTTAAACAGATTATATTCCAGCATATTGTAATTCTTCAGCTCCAGCTCCATGCTGGAACGATAAATTCCCAAAAAATTCTCCGGCGTATACTGCCTGGAGAGATAAAACCGTTCGATAACCGTCACACTGAGCTGAAGTCCTCCGAAACACTGCCGCTCAATCTGATCCTCCAAAGCCAAAATATATTTTTTGTGAATCCAGCGGTCGCTTTTTACATATACCCAAAGCCGCGTTTTCGCCGGATTACAGGATACTTTAGTGACATACACCATTTCCAGCCATTCGGTAAGCTCCTTATTTACCTTTAAATGCGGAAATACGTCAAAAAAATCTTTTTCCATGCCTTTCCTCTATGCTTCCCAGTGAAGCAGTTCCTCACGGAGTGTCGCCAAAAGCTCCTCCTCCGGCACCTTTTTTATGATTTCTCCCTTTTTGATCAGCAGACCGACACCAGCGCCGCCTGCTATTCCGATATCCGCTTCTTTGGCTTCTCCCGGTCCATTTACGACACAGCCCATAACTGCCACCTTAATATCCAGCGGAATATCCTGTACCATTGCTTCCACCTGATCGGCAAGTCCGATCAGATCGATCTGCGTACGTCCGCAGGTGGGACAGGATACCACCTCCACACCGCCCTTTCTCAGTCCCAGTGTTTTCAGTATCCTTTTTGCAGACTTGATCTCCTCCAGAGGAGCGCCTGTCAGGGATACGCGAATAGTATCACCGATTCCCTGGTTCAGGATAATACCCAGTCCTACGGCAGATTTGATATTGCCGGAATAAAGTGTTCCTGCCTCCGTAATTCCCACATGAAGCGGATACACCGTCTCCTTTGCAATCAGCTCATGGGCTTTTGCACACATCAGTACATCAGAGGACTTGATACTGATGACCAAATTATCATATCCCAAATCCTCAATCATCTTTACTTTATCCAAAGCGCTTTCTACCAGCCCCTTTGCCGTTACACCGTGATATTTTTCCACCAGTTCTTTTTCCAGCGAGCCGCTGTTTACCCCTACGCGGATAGGAATATTTCTTTCCTTAGCAGCATTTACCACTGCCTGAATACGCTCCCGGCTTCCAATATTACCCGGATTGATACGGATTTTGTCCGCTCCATTCTCTATTGCCGCAATCGCAAGTCTGTAATCAAAATGAATATCCGCAACCAAAGGAATATGAATCTGCTTTTTGATCTCAGAAAGAGCCCTGGCAGCCTCCATACCCGGAACTGCACAGCGGATAATCTCACAGCCCGCTTCCTCCAGCTCCAGAATCTGGCGCACTGTTGCCTGCACCTCCTCTGTCCTGGTATTTGTCATAGACTGAATAAGTATCGGGTTCCCTCCTCCGATTCTGCAGTCTCCAATCTGTATTACTTTTGTATGATCACGATACATACCGGTTCCTCCATGAAATAAACCTGGTGCTATCTTAATTTCTATCAGTGCTGGATTTCCAGCAATTTATTTTTCAGGTCATTTTCCATACGCGCCATTTCCGCCTCTGCCTCCCGGCGTTTCAGCCTGCCCTCTTTCTGAATTTTCAAAACATCATCCAGGGTTTGGATCAGGTCTGTATTTGTCTTTTTGAGGGTTTCCATATCTACGATGCCTCTCTCGGATTCTTTTGCGGTTTCCACAGAGGCCATATGAAGTGCCTCCGCATTTTTGCGCAGCAGCTCATTGGTGACATCCGTCACCTCCCGCTGTGCATGGGCCGCCTCCGTAGAATGGGCGATTCCAAGTGCCAATACCATCTGACTCTTCCACAATGGAATGGTATTTACCAAAGTTGTCTGGATTTTTTCTACCATCATCGTATCATTATTCTGCACAAGACGAATCTGGGGTGCTGTCTGAAGGGAAATCATCCTGGTCAGCTCCAGATCATGAATCTTCTTCTCGAAACGATTGCACTTGCTGTCCATATCCTTTGCCTCCTGCGCATCCTCGGGCAGCCCGCTTCTTCTTGCCTTTTCTTCCAAATCCTTTAACTTTCCGTTCCGAACCTCAGCAAGCTTTTTTTTGCCTGCCAAAATATACATGGACAATTCCTTAAAATACAGCAGATTCTGCTCATACATCTTGTCCATCATGGCAGAATCCTTCAGAAGCCTGAGCTGGTGCTGCTGCAGAGCATCCGTAATCTTTTCCACATTTGCCTCTGCCCTGTCATAGCGGTTTTTCATTGTTTCGATTTTATTTGCCTGTTTTTTGAAGAATCCAAAGAGACCTTTCTCCTCCTCCGCATCAAAGCCGCGCAGCTCTCCAACTACATTTGTGATCAGCTCTCCGACTTCTCCCAGATCCTGCGCCCTGACATTATCCAGAGCTTCATCGGAAAAATCCGCCATCTTCTTCTGCGTACCTGCACCGTACTGAAGAATCTGGTTTGTATTTTCGATATCAATTTTCCCGGCAAAATCATTGACCATACGCTGTTCCTCAGGGGTCAGGACCGTCCCTGCCATTTCCTTCTGTACGGCATCCATTTCCGGTGCGGCTTCCATCACCTGTGCAGCCTCCTGCTTCGGTTCTGACAAATCCGGCTCCAAAGTTAACGTAGGTACGCTTGTCTCCAAATCTCTAAATTCTTCTCCCATTGCTGTTCTCCTTATCTCATCTAATCAGCAGCTCTCTGCTGTTTCTGTTTCGTAAAATCATTATCTGTCAGTCCCTCCTGGGCAAGGACGGTATGCAGAACGGATATATCACTGGAAACGTCCCATGCCGTATCCTGGAAAACAGAATCCAGAAGCTTCCCGAAGGCCTCATTCAGTGTATCCAGGGTTTCCTCTATTTCTTTTTTGGAGGATTTGATATTTTCACCCTGAACCGGCTGTTTGTCCATATCCTCATAGGCATTCAAAAGCTTCACTGTCATCGGCAGATAATAATTCATAAGGCGTTTCAGGTCCGGAATGATTTCCGGATGCTCCTCTGCCCTGATAAATATCTGCTGAACAATCTGCTCCATCCTGGATATTTTTGCAGAAATCTCTTCACCAGGTATCGCATCATTGCTCCTTCTTATCTTTTCCAGGTATTCGTTGCCTTTATCCAATACCTCCTGAACCTCCGGGGAAACCTTCTTCTTCTGTGATGCCTTCTGTATCTCCTGCGCTTTTTTCAATTCCAGTTGTTTCTGTGTTTCCTCATACTGCCGGAATGTCTCATTGCTGGTAATCAGACAGGTTTCCTGCCGGTCCATATGTCCTTCCAAAAACCAGCCTCTTAGAATCATAGACCTGATGTCCTTTTTCACATATTTTACCGGTTTCCCGGCTACTCTCGCAAGCTGCTCTAAGCCACAATATGTATGGCTTCCAAGTGCTTTTACATATTTTCTGAAACGGCCAAGCCTGCACAGTCCGCTGCAGCCGTGCGCCAAAAGCCCGCCGCCCACAGCCGTACCTGCCAGCATAAAAAGCATCGGGCTGCCCGAGCTGATGCCCATTACCATTTGAAGGACAGCAACGGTCAGCAGGCCGATAGTCATACCTCCTGTCAGGATTCCTCCGAATACCGTAAACAAAATATTTTTCACATGTTCCCCTGTCAGTGGACTGTAGACCTGTGGCTGAAAGGTTTTCTGCCCGGGTGCCTGCACACGGGAGGTCCTGTATGTACCGCCTGCCTGTCCCGAAACAGATTTTCCTTTTCTCCGGGATGTACGTGTGCTCTCCCCCCTGGTTCCGTATATGGCATCCTGATATTGCCGTATGGTATGATTCACAGCCTGCGTGATGGATTGGTTCATTTTTTGATAATTTTTTGAATTTACTGCTGTTTCTATGATATCCTGGACCTTATCTCCCAGCTTTTCCAAATCGGCAAGGCCCTCAAATTCCCAATGCTCCATAACTTCCTCCGAATTCTTAATATCTTTTATTATAGCGGAGTCATGGGCAAAATACAAGAGAGGGCTGAATCTTCTCTTTTTTAATATTTTTTCAAAAAACAGAAAGTTTTCATTGAAGTCATTACATAAAAGCTTTAAAATGATAAAGAGAAGAAAGAGAGAATCTACAAATGGGAGGAAGCTTATTATGGAAAAAAAGAACATCGACTGGGCCAGCCTGGGCTTTGGCTATGTACAGACCGATTACCGTTATGTATCTAATTTTAAAGATGGTGCCTGGGACAAAGGCAGCCTTACTACAGACGCTACTGTTGCGATCAACGAGTGTGCGGGAGTCCTTCAGTATGCACAGACCATATTTGAGGGAATGAAGGCGTACACCACAGAGGACGGACGTATCGTAACCTTCCGTCCTGATCTGAATGCGGAACGTATGGAAAACTCCGCTAAGAGACTGGAAATGCCGGTATTTCCAAAAGACCGGTTCATTGACGCGGTTGTTGAAACCGTAAAAGCAAATGCCGCATACGTACCGCCGTTCGGTTCCGGTGCCACCTTATATATTCGTCCGTACATGTTCGGCTCCAATCCGGTCATTGGAGTAAAACCGGCTGACGAATATCAGTTCCGTGTATTCACCACTCCGGTTGGCCCTTACTTCAAAGACGGCGTGAAACCTCTGACCATCCGTGTCTGTGATTTTGACCGTGCCGCACCGCATGGAACCGGTCATATCAAAGCAGGACTCAACTATGCTATGAGCATGCATGCAATCGTGGATGCACACAAACAGGGTTATGACGAAAATATGTATCTGGATGCCCAAACACGTACAAAGGTAGAAGAGACAGGCGGTGCAAACTTCCTGTTTGTCACCAGGGACGGCAGGGTTGTGACCGCGAAAACCGACCGCACTCTTCCATCCATGACCCGCCCTTCTCTGATCTATGTTGCCAAAGAATATCTCGGACTCGAAGCGGAAGAAAGAGAAATTTATCTGGACGAGGTAAAAGATTTTGCAGAATGCGGTCTTTGCGGAACTGCTGCCGTTATTTCCCCTGTAGGCAAGATTGTGGATCACGGTACAGATATCTGCTTCCCAAGCGGTATGACCGAAATGGGTCCAATTACCAGGAAGCTGTATGATACTCTGACCGGTATCCAGATGGGACGCATCGAAGCTCCGGAAGGCTGGCTGAAGGTCATCGGATAATTACAGAGTATGCGCCTTACGGCACACAAAAACCCTCCAAATACATAAGCATTTGGAGGGTTTCGTTTATCTTGCATCACCCAAAAAGAACAGCGCAAGCGTTCCCGGACCAGAATGCGCCCCTATGGTCGCTCCCACGTGATTCATGACCACAGTCCGGATCGGATACTTTTCTTTTATCCTGGATTCCAGGAATCTCGCTTCATCCTCACAATCCCCATGGCTGATAAAAATCGTATCACAGTTGTCCTTAAAGCTTCCGAGCTTTTCATCCATAGCCTTCACCAGCTCCAGAATCGCCTTCTTACGTCCGCGCACCTTTCCTACCGGAATCAGCTTTCCCTCGTCATCTACATGCAGCACAGGCTTAATGTTCAGCATTCCGCCCAATACGGCCGTTGTCCTGGAAACACGCCCGCCTCTGTATAGATGATTCAGATCATCTACCGTAAACATATGCACAATATGCTTTTTATTTGCCTCCGTCCACGCTGCAACTGCATCCATATTCTCTCCGGCCTCTTTTCTCTTCTGCGCCAGATAAACGAGCAGTCCCTGACCGAGAGAGGCGCTTAGGGAATCAATGACCTTTATGGAACGTTCGGGATACGCCTCCGCAAGCTCCTCTGCTGCAATGCGGCTGCTGTTATAGCTTCCGCTTAACCCGGATGAAAATGCAATATGAAGAATATCCTTGCCGGCCTGTAAGTATGGCTCCAAAAGTGCTTTTGCCGCTTCCGGATTCACCTGTGCCGTTGTAGGCAGGGAACCGCCGCGCATTCTTTCATAAAACTCATGTACCGGAAGAAAATTCTCATGCGTATAATTCACGCCGTCCATGGCATAACTCAAATACATACATCCTACACCATGTTCTCTAAAAAACTCCTCGGGAAGGTCGGAATTGTTATCTGTAGTAATCACATAATCTCTCATATTTTGTCCTCTCTCCAGCTATATACCGGCGTTTACTGCATTAAAATCAATCTAGCTATTATGATACCATTTCTTTCTTCCCGGCGCAACTGAAAAGAAAACACCTCTCTCCATTTATTTCTCCAAAACCTTCAATGCCTCCTGAAGCTGATTATCTTCCTCATGAGTGATTTCTTCTTTATTCAAAAGATTCGCATCCAATTTTACTTCCACATCCGGTCTGATACCGACCTCATGGATAGAATTCCCATTCGGCGTATAGTAGCGGGACACGGTAAGCTTCACTGCGCTTCCGTCCACAAGGGGCGTAATCGCCTGCACGATTCCCTTTCCATAGGTGTTCATTCCCACGATCGTCCCAATTCCATAATCCTGCACTGCTCCTGCAAAAATTTCCGAAGCACTGGCACTGCCTTCATTGACCAGAACAGCCAGCGGCATTTCAAGCGGATGCTTTCCTTCAGAGGTTTTTTCCTCACGATTTCCGTATTTATCCTCTGTATAAACGATCAGGCCTTCCGGCAGCAGCTCACTCAGCACATCACACACAGAGGTTAAAAGGCCGCCCGGATTATCCCTCAGATCCACCACCAATTTTTTCATCCCCTGCTCATTAAGCTCAGCAAACGCCTCCTGATACTGTTCGCAGGTAACTCCCGTAAACTCTGAAATTCTGATATATCCAATCTCCTGATTCAGCATTTCATGAAACACGGAAGGGAGCACCACATCCTTGATCGGTACTGTGATTTCCAAAGCTTCCTCCACATCCTCCCTGTGTATGGTCAGAACAACACTGTCATTCCCACTGTTTTTAATCTTATCCACAACCTCTGTAAGCTCTGCCTCCGTGATATCTATACCGTCTAATGCGCTGATGATATCACCCGCCTGAAGTCCGGCCAATTCTCCCGGCCCTCCTTCATAGCATTCTACAATACGCACGCCGCCCTCCTGATTTTCCTGCATCAGCACGCCGATTCCCACATAGGAGCCTTCAGTAGATGTCGTTTCCTGCTCATACTCCTCCGCCGTATAATAGCGTGAATAGGGGTCTCCCAATCCATAGAGAAGTCCGGCATAAAGTCCCTCAGCCAATTCATCCTCATCTTTTTCTTCCAAATATTCCTCATCAATCAATTGCTCCAGATATTCCAGCTTCTGAACATGTGCTCTGTCGGACAGCACACTCCTTCCTGATGAATATCCGCGGGTATATCCCATATAGCCTCCGGCCACCACTATGGCTGTGCACAAAATACCTGCCGCTGCTCCTTTGATAAATTCTCTGTTTTCCATGGCTGCTCCTTATACAAACTGTTAAAACAATAAATGTTCTATGAAATGAAAAATGGCCGCCGGAAATCCCGGCAGCCGTCTTCCTCTATTAATCTTATAATAAAATTCCCGTCTTATACCTTCAAGTGCTTTCTGGTTGTCCAGAAGCTTCCTACCAGTCCAATGCCGATTCCCAATGCCAGGCTCACCGGAAGCAGCGTCTGATAAATCTGTTCCACAGGAATAAATGCCACGATACTCGTCAATACATTAAATTTTGTCAGTACATACCGTACGGTACTGCTGTACACAAAATACAAACCAAGCAGCGGAATTGCAGCGCCGATAATCCCAAGCACAATGCCTTCCAGCACAAAAGGTGAACGCACAAATCCATCTGTGGCGCCAATCAGCTTCATAATTCCAATTTCCTCCTTACGGACAGAAATTCCAACAGAAACCGTATTGCTGATCAGGAAGATGGAAATGATCAGAAGTACTGCAATAATTGCGATGGATGCATAAGAAACCAATCTGTTAAAGGAGCCCAGCGTTTTCGCAGCTTCCTCAGACTGATTGACCTCCCTTACATGTTCCAGGCCCTGGATATACTGCACAAGCTCTGCCTGCTTCTCAATCTGGTTCATATATACATGATAATTCGAAGAGTTCACCAACGGATTGTCATCCTTAAACCCTTCTGCAGCTTCAGAACCCTGGAAATACTGATCCTTAAAATTCTCCCATGCCTGATCCGCAGATTCAAACTCTATTTTTTCAACCTCCGGACGCGCTTCGATCAAAGCACCAATCTGCTCCATTTCCTCCCGGGAGGTTCCTTCATTAAAGAAAACCGTGATCGGCACTTCTGATTCCACCTTATGTGCAATGTTATTGACATTATTCACAATCGAATAAAAAATACCAACCAGAAAGATACACGCTGCCATTGTCAGGATGGAGGCAATGGAAAACATCCAGTTTCTTTTTATATTTATAATTCCCTGCTTCAGGGTAAACCATATCGTACTAGGCCTCATGATACCCTCCTTCTCTCTCATCACTTACAATGACGCCGTTATGCATGGTAACAACCCTTTTTTTCATGGTATTCACAATGTCTTTATTGTGGGTTACTACCAGCACTGTTGTTCCCCTCTCATTGATTTCCTCCAACAATTTCATGATTTCCTCAGAGGTCCTGGGGTCCAAATTTCCGGTAGGCTCATCTGCCAGAAGAATATCAGGACGGTTAACAAGTGCACGGGCAAGCGCCACTCTCTGCTGCTCACCGCCGGACAGCTCGTCCGGAAAAGATTTATACTTTCCTGCCAGTCCCACCTCCTGGAGAATCTCCGGTACACGCTTCCTGATCACGCGGGTTGGTCTTCCAATGACACGCTGTGCAAATGCAACATTTTCATATACGTTTCTGTCTCTCAAAAGACGGAAGTCCTGGAATACAACACCAAGCTTCCTGCGGTATTTTGCCACACGCCTGTGTTTCATTTTTTCCAGGCGCTCTCCGCTGACGATCATCTCTCCGGAAGTGGCATCCAGCTCTTTCAGCAGTAATTTAATCAGCGTGGATTTACCGGAACCGCTGCTTCCTACCACAAATACAAATTCACCTTTATCTACATGTAAGTTCGCATGGTTCACAGCCGGCAGGCCTTTTCCATAGGATTTGCTTACATCAATCAAATCTATCATAGTCTCCTCCTCAAAATACATAAGGTACGCATACCCGACAACAAAAATGCTGCCAGAATCTCCGGCAGCACCTGTCGCAGTTCCGGCAGAATTATAATTAATGTTTTTGTAACATTGTTGTAACATAATTTCTGCAGGATTGCAAGTCCTTTTTATGAGTTCACATAAAATTCATCAATATTCAAGTGTTTCCATATACTTCATGTACCTTACGACCATAAGCGCAATCTTAAACGTGATCGCATCTTCAAACACACGCAGATCCAATCCGGTACTCTTCTGCAGCTTATCCAGACG
Organism: uncultured Blautia sp.; assembly: GCA_900551075.1. Lineage (GTDB taxonomy): Bacteria > Bacillota > Clostridia > Lachnospirales > Lachnospiraceae > Blautia_A. The sequence goes on from URVB01000012.1 coordinate 81,187, forward strand.
GTATACCAGCGTATTCCTGTGGATATAAAGCTGTCTCGAGGTCTCGGATACATTCAGACTGTTTTCAAAAAATTTGTCAATGGTAACCAGGGTTTCCTCATCAAAATCATCGGGAGATTTGTTTTCAAAAATCTCTTTGATGAACATTTTACACAGAGGAATCGGCAGCTGATAGATCAGACGTCCGATACCAAGAGAACTGTATGCAATCACATCCTTATCTCCAAAGAAAATCTTGCCGACATCCAGAGCCATACGGGCTTCCTTATAGGAGCGGGAAACCTCTTTCAGCTCATTGACAATCGTTCCGTATGCCATATGTGTTTCCCCGGTCTGATGCAGTCCCAGCGTGTCCAGAATCGTATGGGCAAGCTTGTCCATCTCTTCGTAGCTTTCGCCTTCTTCCAGCTCTTTGACAATGATGATGCTCTTCTCATCCACTGCAGTAATAAAATCCTTACTCCTGCCGCCAAAAAGGCTTTTTACACTTTCCATAGAGCTGTGGTCCTTCTCCTGCTGCATTTCCAGGATCAAAACAACGCGCCGCACATCTGCCTCAATATGAAGCTTTTTCGCACGATTGTAAATATCCACCAAAAGCAGGTTGTCCAAGAGCAGGTTCTTAATAAAGCTGTCTTTATCAAAACGTTCCTTATAGGCCACAATGAGATTCTGAATCTGGAATGCAGCAAGCTTACCTACCATATACGTATCTTCATCATCTCCATGAGCCACCAGGATATATTCCAACTGGTAATCGTCACATACCTTGAAATACTGGAATCCCTTTACAAGCTGGCTGTCAGCCTGCGACTCCACAAATGCCTGCACATCCCCCGGCTGGATGGAAAAATCCGAAAATGTAGATGCCAGAACTTTTCCTTCCGTGTCAATTACGCAGAACTCCGTCCTGGAAATTTCCTTTAAACCTTCTAATGTATTTTGAAGTACCTGATTTGATATCATCCTCTTCCATCCCTTCTCATGTAGTATTCTAATTCCATATTTTCCCCACAAATAATTCCTGTCTAGTGTTATTTTAATACAAATTCACCAAAAATGAAAGAGGAAACCGAAAATATTTTACATTTTTTTGTGAATTTTTCCCTATACCTTTTCTATAAAGCCCTCCCCATGCACTTCTCTTGCATCCGTCACAATCACAAATGCATCCGGATCAATCTCATCTACGCGCTCCTTCAGATAAACAATTTCTTTTTTGCTGACTACACAAAACAGCATTAACTTCTCTTTTTCGGAGTACATTCCTCTTGCAAATATACCGGTTACGCCTCTTCCCAAATCCTGCATCACCATATCGGAAATTTCTCTCGGCTTATTTGTCACAATATAAGCTGCCTTCGAAAATTTCAGGCCTTCAATTATGCCATCGGAAACCTTTGTCACCAAATACACTGCAATAATGGCATAAAGTGCCCTGTAAATGCCGAACACGTACATCCCCACCAGCACTACGACGCCATCTACAAACTGCATGATCTGGGCTATCGAATAATGTCTTAAGTATTTCTGTATCAAAGCAGCCATCATATCTGTGCCGCCTGTGGTTCCCCGTCCGAGAAAAACGAGTCCGATTCCAACTCCCTGAATCACTCCGCCGTATACAGCCGCCAGAAGCAGGTCATCTCCAGCCAGATTCCAGACCGGCTGCAGCGCAAGCCAGGCTGACAATGCAGCCTCTCCTACCACCGCTCTTTTTACAAATTCAAAGCCCCGGATTTTCGCTCCCACCAAAAGCAATGGAATATTCAGTACAAAGTTCGTTACCCAAAGAGGGATTCCCCCCTTTACCAGTCCCTCTGTCCATGCCTTCACGATAATGGCAACACCGGAAAAACCGCCCGTAACAAGTCCGGAAGCATCAAACACCGAATTGATTGCCAGTGCCATAAGGCCGGCTCCCGCAATGATCAGCAGATATTCCACATACCATGGCTTTTTTCCGCTTAGTTTCATTCCTTATTCTCCTTTCCATTCTTTTCCATTCTATTAAAGCTTTATTTAACAAGGCTGCTTCAGCTCTCTGCATTCCTGAATTTTATATAGAATGCAAAGAACGGGCAGCAGCCTCCTCAGACTGCCTCCCGTTCTTATTCTTGCCTTATTTCTTCGGCATATTAAGAAACTTCACAAAATGATAGCTTTCCATTATCTGGAAATATTTCACAATTCTGGGATACAGCGGCTCTGCAGCTTCCCCAAATTCCGCTTTTACCAGTTCCGCAAGGTCTGCCACTGCTTTCTGTCCATCGATCAGGGGCCAGATAAAGCTGCCCTGCCCATCCAGGTGTACCTTCGTAAACCGCGGTTTATTAAATACCTTCTGGGCTATGGTGTTAAACAAGCCGGTATTTTCCACCTCAAGAATCACACGATTTTTTAAATCCCTGTGCCACTTAAGCTCTCCGGACTGCTGCGGAATCAAATCCAGATAATTGATCTGCGGCTCGTTTTTCTTTCTTTTTTTACTCATCAGGCTTTATTCTTCTTCCATAAGGAGAATTTCAGCAGACAGAGAATCATAACAGCCATAAGAACTACACCGCCGATATTGCCAAGATTGACAGCGCCCGACAGGTCCATACTGATGCCGCCGACAGCCAGAAGCGCAAGCAGAATACCTACCAGGCCCTCTCCTGCAATCATACCTGCACAGTACAGCGTACCATCTGTAGACTGACGTTCCTTTGTCTTTGCATCCACTTTCTTTCTGCCGTCCATAAGTCCGCGTACAACGCCGCCGATCATGATACTTGCATTCAGATAAATCGGAAGATACAGACCAATTGCAAAAGGCATAACCGGAACTCTTAAGATTTCCAGACCAATTGCAAGGAATACGCCGACAAATACCAGGTTCCATGGAAGCTCTCCGCCCATGATACCCTCTACGATCATCTTCATCAGAGTAGCCTGAGGAGCCGGAACCTCTGCGCCGCCATAGCCCCACGCCGCATTCAGAAGATACAGTACGCCGCCGATAGCCAGGCCGGATGCAACAACACCGATCAACTCACCGATCTGCTGTCTCTTGGGAGTTGCACCAAGCAGATAACCGGTCTTTAAGTCCTGGGAAGTATCGCCTGCGATAGCAGCAACAATACAGATAACAGAACCAATGGCAATCGCACCTGTCATACCGGTGATACCTGTATCGCCGGTAGCTTTGATTGCGAAGGTGGCAATCAAAAGTGTCGCGATGGCCATACCGGAAACCGGATTGTTGGAGCTTCCGATCAAACCTACCATACGGGAAGATACAGTAGCAAAGAAGAAGCCGAATATTACAATAATGGCAGCACCCAGAATATTTACCGGGATCGCCGGAACAAGCCAGATAATAACAACCATAGCAGCAATACCAATCAGGATGAGATTCATCGGAAGATCCTGTGCAGTTCTTGCTGTGCTTGTATTTTTTCCGCCCTTCATGCTCTTCATAGAGTCACGGAAGGTAGTAATAATCAGAGGCAGGGATTTGATCAGAGAAATGATACCGCCTGTTGCGATCGCACCTGCTCCGATGTATCGGATATAAGAACTCCAGATTGCAGAGGCTCCGCCGGCTGCATACATATTGGCAATCGTGTCAGCTCCCGGATACAGAACAGACTCTCCCCCAAACAGGCATACTAACGGGATGATCACCATCCAGCCTACCAAAGAACCTACAAACATATAAGATGCAATCTGCGGACCTACAATGTAACCCACACCAAGAAGCGCCGGATATACCTCCATACCTATTTCGCCCTTGAAGGATTTAAATGCCGCCGCAATATCAGCCGGAATGATCTTGATGCCATCTACCAGGAATTTGAAGACTGCTGCAAGACCCATACCGGAGAAAACAGTACCTGCATTAGAACCGCCTTCCTCTCCGGCCAAAAGAACCTCTGCGCAGGCAGTACCTTCCGGATAAAGAAGCGTTGCATGCTCTTTTACAATTAACGCGTTACGAAGGGGCACCATGAAAAGTACGCCTAAAACACCACCGCAGAGTGCAATCAGAGTAATTTCCACAAGACTCGGCATATCACACAAGCCTTCCTCTGCCCACAGGAATAATGCAGGCATGGTAAAAATAGCACCTGCTGCCAGAGATTCGCCTGCGGAACCAATGGTCTGTACCATGTTGCTCTCCAAAATAGAGTTTTTCTTCATGATGACGCGGATAACGCCCATGGAGATAACTGCTGCCGGAATGGAAGCAGACACGGTCATACCGACACGGAGGCCAAGATACGCATTGGCAGCACCAAATACAACCGCAAGAATGATACCCATGATTATGGATGTCACAGTAAATTCCGGTGTGATTTTTTCTGCCGGAATATACGGTTTGAACTCTTTGTTATCGTTCATTATTTCCTCTCCCTTTCATCTATTGGTTTTTAACCTCAGAGTATTATATCGAAATCCGGCATATTTTGCAAGCTATTGTTTATGGAATATTTATACATTCTTTCAAATAATTTTAACTTTTATAGAGATAATGCACAGATTGCCTTTTCTCAGCTATCTGTTTCCAACTGTTTTGTGAGATAACGACCTACAATTTTGGAAAATATAGATATATCACGAATATATGCAAAATCTTTTCCAAAAATCTTTTTTTCCGTTGCCAGATCCTTTTCTTCCCCTGCGAACACCCCCAGCACGCTAACGCCCAGATTCCGAAGCCGCCTGATCTCCGTGCCCGTATCTGCTATGGCATATTTGCCATGATAAGGCTGCGGATTTTTGGCATTTGGGCGGTTTACAATGACATCATAGGGCCGCCCGTCACTCAGGACAATCAGGATTTTCTTCTCCTCTTCCCGCTGAAGCAGACCATATCCTGCCGTCTTGATCGCAAGCCCATCCCGGTTGTTGGAGGACGTTACATAATCAAAAATATTTTCATTTTCCGACCGCGGATCATCATATTCCCGAAACCGGTGCAGAATCGTATAATCCCAGAAGGTACAAAAGCTCATGACTCTGTGCGGAATCTCCACATTACTCAGAGCTTCACTGATAATATAGGCCTGCAGTGCCACATCTCCCTGCCTGCTCATCTGAGAACCGCTGGCATCAATGAGCACATCCACTGCAAAGTCCGAAGCATCCCCTTTCAGCTCACGCTTAAAAATACTTGCCTCACGGCTTCTGCCGACACGCCATACACGAGAAGGAACGATGCATCCCCGGTCCGAGAGCACCTCCTGTGTCTCGCTCCTTAAAACCAGAGATTTGCGTAGCACCTCTGTCAGAGCTGAAATGTTGCGCTTCACAATCCGGTGTTTATCATGATACAGCCAGATATTTTTATTTTTCAGGCGTTTTGCGTATTCATACTGATAATTCCTCTTTACAGGATTTTTCAGGATTCCCTCTGTAAAATACAAACTGCAGTCACTGTGGATTTCCCTGCACATCAGGTAATTCATACGTTTTTCCTCCGCAGGCGTCAGATAGGTCTTTCCGTAATTCAATTCTACATAGGTATGCGCTTTTTCCAGTGCTTCCGGAGGCAGCACCGTCACCTTATGCTCTATCCTGCGCTTTTCTTCCATTTCCTCCGTAACAGAGGAGTTTTCCAGATCCGTCATCCGGTTTGCAAGCTGCTCCACATAGCTTTCCAGCGCATCCTCATACATTTCTTCCGACAGAAAATCTTCCCAGCTATATTCTGTCAGCTCCTCCAGCGTCACAGCCAGGACCTTGTCCAGGTTCCCATGCTGCCGTTCAAACTCCGGATCGACTATGGTATTATAGAGCCGGTCGATGATCCGAATCAATTCCATGGTATCTGCCGCAGTTCTGGACTGATATACCATGTCCCGGAAGTCACCGAGACGTTTCTCCACCAAATGCTGCCCATTGCTTAAACGGTCCCGAAGAACCGCGATCTTCAGCCTGCCGACCAGATTTTCCGGTGAAGGCATTTCCTCAAACTCCTGTTCCAGAATGTCCACAAAAGCCCGGCGCTGCATTTGCCGCACACCCGGCCGTTCAGCGCAGAGCTTTTCACCAACCGCCTCTTCAATACAAAGCTGCGCAACAGAGGTCAGCTCCTCTTCCCCGGCCTGCAGGAAAATCTTTTTTACCAGATACAGGCCCAGCATATCCTTATCATAATACCTGGCAAAAGCCCCCTGCTTGATCCCATCATACAGCGCAATTGCCCTGGAGCGCAGAAACAAAGACACATCCGGCCTGATTTCCAGCTTATAATCTCCGCCGTCTGTCGAATGCAGAGTACTTAGACGGTT